>NZ_JBAPRN010000593.1:0-1566 GCF_049281135.1 Mycobacterium sp.
GGGCGTAAAGCTTGAATTCGGGCGTCAGGGCCTCGTGGAAACTGACCGCCTTGGCGGCGATGACATGCATGAGCGGGCCGCCCTGAAGGCCCGGAAAGATGGCCGAATTGATCTTCTTGGCGAGTTCCGCGTCGTTGGTGAGGATCATGCCGCCGCGCGGGCCGCGCAGCGTCTTGTGGGTCGTGGTGGTGACGACATGGGCGTGGGGGAACGGCGACGGATGGGCGCCTCCCGCGACCAGCCCGGCGAAATGGGCGATGTCGACGACGAAAAAGGCGCCGACCGCGTCGCATATGGCGCGGAAGCGGGCGAAGTCCCAATGCCGCGCATAAGCCGAGCCGCCGGCCATGATGAGCTTCGGTTTGTGCTCGCGCGCCAGCGCCTCGACCTCATCCATGTTGATCCGGTGCGTGGTTCGATCGACGCCGTAGGGGACCACCTTGAACCAGCGGCCGGACATGTTGACCGGCGACCCATGGGTGAGATGCCCGCCGGCGGCGAGATCGAGGCCCATGAACGTATCGCCGGGCTGCATCAGGGCCATGAACACGCCCTGGTTGGCCTGGCTGCCGGAATTGGGCTGAACATTCGCGAACTTGCAGTCGAACAGCCGGCAGGCGCGCTCGATCGCCAGAGTCTCGGCGATGTCGACGAACTGGCAGCCGCCGTAGTAGCGCCGCCCGGGATAGCCTTCCGCGTATTTGTTGGTCATCACCGAGCCCTGCGCCTCGAGCACCGCCCGCGAGACGATGTTCTCGGACGCGATGAGTTCGATCGAATCACGCTGACGGCCAAGCTCGAGCTCGATTGCGCGCGCGATCTCCGGATCGGCGTCGGCGAGGGGTGCGGAAAAGAACGAATTCGAACGGACGGACACGGGGGCGGAAACGTTCATCGGCGAACCTTCCATGAAACAAGGCTTGGCCAGGAGGGCGAGCGCGGCCTTAGCATGCTGGGCGCACGAGAACCAGACAATGCGCGCCCGCCCCGCGTCTCGCCTGCGCTCGCGGGGCCCAGGGGGAAGCGCGACGGCGGCCGGGCCTGGGAGAGAGAATCAGGCGCTCACGCACGTCGGTTCCTTCTTGCCACCGCACCTAATGTCAAACCGCCTGGCCCGCTTGGGGCCGATATACGAGGACTCCAAGTCGCGATCGGCGCGTAGCGGCTGCCTCGGCGGCCGTGAGTGGCCAGATGCAGGCCACACGCTCGAGCCTGATCCACCGCTCAAGGGCATGGAAACTCTGACTGCCCCGCACTTCTTCAACGATATCAACCCGCTGCGCGCCTTCTCAAGAGTTCGCCCGGGAATCCCGACGTGGGCTGTGATGCGATCGCGGGTCTTGGCCTAGCGGAACGGCGGTGCCCGCCGCTGCGTGAGCAGGGAGACCCGCTGGTAGCCGCCTGCGTTTTATGTTAATAGCCAATTAAAATCTCTTGAAATATGGTTAACGTGACCGTTACGATGAGGCATTAAGGCAGGGGCGGGCGGATTTAAGGACGGGGGGCAGGCGGATATAGGGCGCCTATTTAGTGTTCACTATGATCCAGACATGCGCAGTGTGGCGG
>NZ_JBAPRN010000594.1:0-2209 GCF_049281135.1 Mycobacterium sp.
CTCGTCAAGATCGGCACCCTCGCCGCCTGAAACGACCACCGCACACCGCCGGGTACACCCAATCAACAACTTCACCTACAAGCGCCGCACCGATCAAGGGTTTTTCAGGTCGAAGTAGTTAGCATCCGCGGCGCGAAGCTAAAGCCGCCAGCGACCACCAGCCGCGCGAGAACAAACTAGCTATCTTCGTGGCTGTCGTCGACGTCGTTCCGTGCCGCTGTCCATGCGCGACGGTGTCGTGGCACCGCCGAAATCAACCGAACTTCAAAGCGGCTGGTCCCTACCGGGGTGGATTCTTTTTGAGTGCCCGCCGGCGCAGGGGCTCAATTGCCCGCGGAAAATCGACCCACGGAAACCTCATTCCGGGACCTTTCGGAACTGACTGATGTGCGACGATAGTCAAGCACTTCCAGCCCTACGAATGATCGAACCGCGTGGCCTTGGCTCGTTACCAAGCCCAGAATCGAGCGGCCATCTGTGGTCGGTGCTTGGTCGGTGAATCCGCGACACGCCGTGGTATTCGATGGTGCCGGATGGCGTTATATCGCTAGTTCACAACACCTTTCGAGTCCACGACTAGGTGAGCTTGCAGGCTCTCCTAAAGCCGGTGTCGCAGGTTCGAATCCTGCCGGGGGCACTCACTGTTGATGCAGGTCAGCGGTAGTTTCAGGTGCCCGCCGACTGGTGTTGACTTGTTCTGGTCGGTGCCTCCTACCGTCTCCCACGTTTTGCGGCATCCGGGTGACAGCACTTGCTCGGGCGCCGCCAGCGGATTGCCTGTGCTACTGCCTGCTTCGCTGCGGAGTCCCCAGGCCCAGGCCTTGGGCAACGCGGGCGCGGAGGTCGGGATCCACTTGCGTCCAGTAGTCGTTGACCGCGCGCTCCTGGATGAAGCGCTCCACACCTTGGCTTAGATGCCCGACGATGTTGGCGACTAGATGGTCCCGATCGGTCGGCGTCATCACCTGCCGGTAGAGCGTGCCGGGCTGGATGAAGTCGTTGTCGTCCTGGTGCGCCTCGTACGCGGTGCGCATGATCTCGGCGCGCTCCACAAACCAGCTCGGATCGCGGTAGCGCTGCGGATCGGCCTTGGGGCCGCCATAGCTGTTGGGCGCGTAGACCGGCCGGTTCCCATTGTGGTGGTAGCACATCGGGCCGTCCTTGTTGTAGTTGTGCACCTCGTTGAGTGGGCGGTTGACCGGCAACTGCATATAGTTCGGGCCGTTGCGATAGCGGGCCGAGTCGCCGTAGGCGAACATCCGCCCCAGCACCATCCGGTCCGGGCTGGGCCCGATGCCCGGCACAAAGTTCGACACCTCGAACGCGACCTGCGTGACCTGGGCGAAGAAGTTATCGGGATTGCGGTCGAGCACCAGCCGACCGATCGGGATTAGCGGGTAGTCCTTGTGCGGCCAGACCTTGGTCACGTCGAAGGGGTTGAAGCGGTACTTGGCCGCATCCTCGAACGGCATGATCTGCATCTCGAGGCGCCAAGCCGGGTAGTCCTTGCGGGCGATCGCCTCCCGCAGGTCGCGCCGGTGGTAGTCAAGGTCCTCAACGAACATGGCCTTGGCCTCGGCGTCGGTGAAGTTTTGGACGCCCTGCTCGGTCTTGAAGTGGTACTTGACCCAGAACTTCTTGCCGCCGGCGTTCTCCCACATGTACGTGTCGCTGGCGTAGAAGTTCATGTTGCGCCAGGTGCGCGGTGTGCCGCGGTCGCTCATCAGGTAGGTGACCTGGTGGGCCGACTCGGGCGAGAGCGTCCAGAAGTCCCACTGCATGTTATTGCTGCGCATGCCGGTGTCGGGCAGACGCAACTGCGAGTGAATGAAGTCGGGGAACTTCATCGGGTCGCGTACGAAGAAAATCGGCGTGTTGTTGCCGACGATGTCGTAGTTGCCCTCCTCGGTGTAGAACTTGACGGCGACGCCACGCACGTCGCGGTCCGTGTCGGGGGCGCCCTCGTCGGCGGCCACGATCGAAAAGCGCAGGAACAACGGAGTGCGCTTGCCAACTTTGTTGAGGAAGGCGGCCTTGGTCCACTCGGTGACATCGGCGGTCACCTCGAAGTAGCCGAAGGCGCCGCCGCCCTTGACGTGGTACACGCGATCGGGGATGCGCTCGCGGACGAAGTGGGCCAGCTTCTCGATCAGGTAGGCATCCTGCAGCAGGACGGGGCCGTTGCCTGCGACTGTGAGCGAGTGCTCGT
>NZ_JBAPRN010000595.1:0-3050 GCF_049281135.1 Mycobacterium sp.
AACCGGCGCAGGGGCCGCCGCGAGCAGCTCCGCCGCCCGCGGGTCCTCCAGCCCGGCCACCGCCACCCGACCGCGCAGTACACCGGCCTTGGCCGCGGCGTAGTCGTCCATGGTGGCGTGCCAGTCCAGATGGTCTTCGGCGATGTTGAGCACCACCCCGGCCTCGGGTCGCAAGGACGGCGCCCAGTGCAGCTGAAAGCTGGACAGCTCGACGGCCAGCAGGTCGGCGGGCTCGCGCAGCACGTCCAGCACAGGGCTGCCGATGTTGCCGCACAGACGGCTGTCCAGGCCCGCGGCGATGAGCATGGCGTGCAGCATCGACGTGGTGGTGGTCTTGCCGTTGGTGCCCGTGACGGTCAGCCAGCGCCGCGGCCGTCCGTAGTGGCCGCCCTGGTCGAGCCGCCAGGCCAGCTCGACGTCGCCCCAGACCGGCACACCCGCGGCCGCGGCGGCGGCGGGCACCGGCGCGGTCGGCGGGAAACCGGGACTGGTGACCACCAGGTCGTAGTCAACGATGTGCTGGGCGGCGGTGGCCGAATCCTCGGTCGCCGTCCCGCTTTCGGCGAACTGCCGGCGGGTGGTCGGGTCGTCGTCACACAGTGTCGCCGTCGCGCCCAGCCTGCTCAGCGCCGCCAACACCGCACGGCCGGTCACGCCTCCTCCCGCGACCAGCACCGGCGCTCCGGCCGAGAGCGATTCGAGCGCGGGGTCGGGACTCATTGGCGCCGCTCCTCCCGACCTTCTCGGATCGCACTGCCCTGTTGATCGTCGCCGACGCGACTCATCTCATCTCAGCCGCCGCCGGTGGCGGCGAGCCATTCGCTGTAGAACAGCGCCACGCCCAGGCCGCAGCTGATCGCGGTGAGTAGCCAGAACCGGATGATCACCGTGGTTTCGGCCCAGCCGGCCAGCTCGAAATGGTGGTGGAATGGCGCCATCCGGAACACTCGGCGACCGGTCGTCCGGAAAGCCAGGATCTGCACCACCACCGAGACGATCTCGGCGACGAACAGCGAGCCGAGCACCACCGCGAGGATCTCGGTGCGGCTGGTCACCGAGATACCGGCGATGATTCCGCCCAGGGCCAGCGATCCGGTGTCGCCCATGAAGATCTTCGCCGGCGCGGCGTTCCACCACAGGAATCCGATGCAGGCACCCGCGGTCGAGGCAGCGATGATCGCCAGGTCCAACGGGTCGCGCACGTTGTAGCACCCCAAGCCGGGGGCGGTCGCGCACGCGTTGCGGTACTGCCAGAACGTGATCAGCACGTATGCAGCGGTGACCATCGCCATCGAGCCGGCGGCCAGGCCGTCCAGACCGTCGGTGAAGTTGACCGCGTTCGACCAGGCGCTGACGACGATCACGCAGAACAGCACGAAAAGCGCGGGCGCCAGTGTGACGGTGGCGATTTCGCGCACATAGGACAGGTCGGAGGTGCCCGGCGTCAGACCGGCGTCGTTGCGGAACTGCAGGACGAGAATGCCCACCAGCACGGCGGCGGTGATCTGCCCGACAGTCTTGGCGGTCTTGTTGAGCCCGAGGTTGCGGGCCCGGCGGATCTTGATCAGGTCGTCGACGAATCCGACGGCGCCCAGTGTGGTGGCCAGGAACAGCACCAGTAGACCCGACGCCGACGGGCCGTTGCCGTTGAACAGCAGGCCGGCCAGGTGGGTGCCGAGGTAGCCCGCCCAGATGCCGGCCAGAATCGCGACCCCTCCCATCGACGGCGTCCCGCGCTTGGTCTTGTGGCTGGGCGGGCCGTCCTCCCGGATCTCGTGGCCGAAGCCCTGCCGGTTGAACAGCCGGATCAGCATCGGGGTCAGCAGGATGGACACCGCCAGCGAGATGCCGACGGCGATGAGGATGTCGATCATCGGGTGTCGCCCCGCCCGTCGGCCGTCAGCGAGTCGGCCAATGCGCCCAGACCGGCGGCGTTGGAGGCCTTGACCAGCACCACGTCCCCAGGCTGCAGCTCAGCCCGCAGCAATGCCAGGGCGGCGTCGGCGTCGGCGGCGAGAGCGGCTTCTGGTTCTCCCTCTGAGCCCCGTGCTCCCTCCATGACCGCGCCGTGGTGCATGGCGCTCATAGACCTCCCTGTTCCGACGACAATGAGTCGAGACACATCTAATCGCACCGCCAGCCGGCCGATGCGGTCATGTTCGGATATCGCGTCGTCGCCGAGCTCAGCCATCTCGCCCAGCACCGCCCAGCTCCTGCGTTTTCCGACGGGGCCGCCCCCGGTGCCGGCCGAGATCCAGGCCAGTGCCTGCAGCCCGGCCCGCATCGAGTCCGGGTTGGCGTTGTAGGCGTCGTCGATCACCGTCACCCCATCGGCGCGGGTACTGACCCGCATCCGGTGACCCGACACCGGGCCCGCGTCGGCCAGCGCCGCGGCGACCTGCTCGAGGGTGGCTCCGCATTCCAGGGCGACGGCGGCCGCGCACAGCGCGTTGCTGACCTGATGGTCACCGTGCACGGCCAATGTGACGTCGACGACGTCGTCCGCTGAATGCAGGGCGAACTGTGGCCTGGCCAGTTCGTCGAGTGTCACCGGCCCGGCCCACACGTCGGTCTGGTGGTTCCGGCTGACCCGCACCACTCGGGCCGCGGTCACCTCGGCCATCGCCGCCACCGCCGGGTCGTCGACGTTGAGCACGGCCACTCCCGACCGCGGAACGGCCTGCGGCAGTTCGGATTTGGTTCTCGCGATCGCTTCGCGCGAGCCGAATTCGCCAAGGTGTGCGGTGCCGACGTTGAGCACCACGCCGATCGCCGGCGGAGCGATCGCGGCCAGCGCGGCGATGTTGCCGCGGTGACGCGCCGACAGCTCCAAGAGCAGGTAGTCGGTAGCGGCGGTGGCACGCAGCACGGTCCACGGGTGGCCGAGCTCGTTGTTGAACGAGCCCGGCGGCGCCACCACCTCCCCGAGCGGCGAGAGCACCGCGGCCAGAAGATCTTTCGTCGATGTCTTGCCCGAAGACCCGGTGATTCCGACGATCGTCAGGCCGCCGGCGACCAGCTCGGCGGCCACCGCGGCGGCGAGCTTGGCC
>NZ_JBAPRN010000596.1:0-3939 GCF_049281135.1 Mycobacterium sp.
GTGGTAGGGCGTCTTGGCCTCGAACTCCGCGGCACAGGTGTCCACGGTCTTGTACACCGGGTGGATGTCGAGTCGCCGCCGCAGCGAGCGAACTCCGTCCTCGCCGGCCAATTCCGGTCGCAGCGCCGCGATTTGGCGGTCCGACAACCCGCTGTGCTTGCACCGGCGCAGCAGGTCGGCGTCGAGCACGGCGGCGTCGCTGACTTCTCGGCGTAGCAACAACAGTTCGGCGACCTGCGCGACGAACCACGGGTCGATGCCGGAGGCTTCGGCGACGCGCTCCACCGATGCGCCCAGCCGCAGCGCCAGCTCGACGTCGTAGAGCCGCCCTTCGGTGGGTCTCTGCAGCCGCTCCAGCACGTCATCGGCCCCATCTTCCGCGCCCGCTGGGTCGCTCGCGGTCCAGAATCCTGCCCGTTTGGTCTCCAGCGACCGCATCACCTTGCCGAGCGCCTCGACGAAGTTGCGGCCCAACGACATTGCCTCGCCGACCGATTTCATGGTGGTGGTCAGCGTCGGGTCGGCGCCGGGGAATTTCTCGAACGCGAACCGCGGCGCCTTGACCACTACATAGTCCAGAGTGGGTTCGAAGCAGGCCGGGGTTTCCTTGGTGATGTCGTTGAGGATCTCGTCGAGGGTGTAGCCGACGGCCAGTTTGGCGGCGATCTTGGCGATCGGGAAGCCGGTCGCCTTGGAGGCCAACGCACTCGACCGTGACACCCGCGGGTTCATCTCGATGACGATCAGCCGGCCGTCGTGCGGGTCGACCGCGAACTGGATGTTGCAGCCGCCGGTGTCGACGCCGACTTCGCGCAGGATGGCGATGCCCAGATCCCGCATCCGCTGGTATTCCCGGTCGGTCAGCGTCATCGCCGGCGCCACCGTCACCGAGTCGCCGGTGTGCACGCCCATCGGGTCGACGTTTTCGATCGAGCACACCACCACGACGTTGTCCTTGCCGTCGCGCATCAGCTCGAGCTCGAATTCCTTCCAGCCGTAGATCGATTCCTCGATCAGCACGTTGGCACTCGGGGATGCGGCCAGTCCCGCCCCGGCCATCCGGTCGACCTCTTCGGCGGTGTGCGCCAGGCCCGAGCCGAGACCACCCATGGTGAACGACGGCCGCACCACCACCGGCAGGCCGAGTTCACCGACGGTCTCGCGGACTTCGTCCATGGTGAAACACACCCGGCTGCGGGCTGATTCGCCGCCGACCTTGGCAACGATGTCCTTGAACATCTGCCGGTCCTCGCCGCGTTGGATGGCGTCGAAGTCGGCGCCGATCAGTTCGACGCCGTGGCGTTCGAGCGCGCCGTTCTCATGCAGCGCGACAGCGGTGTTCAACGCGGTCTGACCGCCCAGGGTGGCCAGCAGCGCGTCGATCTTGTTGCCCCGCTCGGCCTGCTGGACAATGACCTTCTCCACGAAGGCGGCGGTGATGGGTTCGACGTAGGTGTGGTCGGCGTATTCGGGGTCGGTCATGATGGTGGCCGGGTTGGAGTTGACCAGGCTGACCTCGAGGCCCTCGGCACGCAGTACGCGGCAAGCCTGAGTGCCCGAGTAGTCGAATTCGCAGGCCTGTCCGATGACGATCGGCCCGGAGCCGATCACCAGAATGTGCTTGAGGTCAGTCCGTCGTGGCATTACCCGCTCTCCCCCGTCATTACGTCGACGAATTGGTCGAACAAGTACTCAGCGTCGTGCGGGCCGGCCGCGGCTTCCGGGTGGTATTGCACCGAAAAAGCGCGCCCATCAACGAGTTTGACGCCTTCGACCACACCGTCGTTGGCGCAGGTGTGACTGACCACCGCTGCCCCGAAGGGCGTGTCGAAACGCTGACCGGCCTCACCCTCCAGCGCGAAGCCGTGGTTCTGCGCGGTAACCGCGACCCGTCCGGTCGCGTGGTCCATCACCGGGATGTTGATGCCCCGGTGGCCGAACACCATCTTGTAGGTGGACAGGCCCAGCGCCCGCCCCAGGATCTGGTTGCCGAAACAGATGCCGAACAACGGGATTCCGGCGCTCAGGACTTCGCGCGTCACCTCGACGATGTGGTCGGCGGTGGCCGGGTCACCGGGCCCGTTGGACAGGAACACTCCGTCGGGCTTCAGTTCGGCAATCTGCTCAAAGGTCACCGATGAGGGCAGCACGCGGGTGCGCACTCCGCGCCGGGCGAAATTGCGTGGGGTGTTGGTCTTGATACCCAGATCGATCGCGGCCACCGTGAACCGGTGCGGTCCTTCGGGTTCCACGACGTAGGTGTCGGCCGTGCTGACCTGGCCGGCCAAGTCGGCCCCCAGCATCGGTTGTTGGCCTCGCACCCGTTCGGCCAGCTCCTCGGGCGACGCGAGCGATGCACCGGAGAACACGCCGGCCTTCATCGAGCCACGGCTGCGCAGATGTCGCACCAACGCCCTGGTGTCGATGTTGGCGATGCCGACGATCTGCTGGCGGACCAGTTCATCTTCCAGCGTCCCGGTGGCACGCCAGCTCGAGACCCGTGGCGAGGGATCGCGCACCGCGTAACCGGCGACCCAGATCTTGTCGCCCCGACTTTCGCTGTCGTCACCGTTCCAACCGGTGTTGCCGATCTGCGGGGCGGTCGCCACCACGATCTGCCGGTGATAGCTGGGGTCGGTGAGCGTCTCTTGGTATCCGGACATGCCGGTGGAAAAGACTGCCTCGCCTAGTGTTTGGCCGATCGCGCCGAACGCGGTGCCGGTGAACGTCCGGCCGTCGTCGAGAACCAGCATCGCCTTCACGGCACGACTCCTTCCGGCCAGCTCTCCAGCCACCCCTTGTATTCGTCGCGGTTGTCGGCGCGAAACCCGGTGTCGATCTTGACCCCTGAGGGCAGCCGCCACCGAATCGCCAGAATTCCGTCGCGGGCGGCGACCTTTCCGGCGATCACGTGCTCCGTCCGGATCCCGGAGATCGACTCGATCGGGATCCAGATCGGCTGCGCGCGAATGCGGTCCACCAGGATGCCTTCGGGGTGACGAGTCAGGACCGCCTTGCTGCGGTAGCCCAGGTCGCCGGCGGTGATCCGCTGGCTCCAGGCCGGAGCCATGGTGCAGCCGACATAGATGCCGGAGGTGGTGATGGCCGCGGGGCCGGCCTGGCTCGGGATCTCGGGCAGCGTGCCGAGCAACTCGGCCTGGCGCTCTGCGCGTTTCCGCCAACCGCGCATCATCAGCTGAATGATGAACGCGATCAACAGTGCCAGCACCCCGGCCATGATCAGCGACGCGACCAGCGTTCCCGAGTTCACGCCGGACACTTCCCGTCCCGCGCGGTGATCTTGCCCCGCAGCAGGGTGGCCGTCACGGTGGCCGGCAACGTCATTGTCTCGTAAGGAGTGTTGGCCGAGCGACTGGCGAAGTCGGCACCGGACACCGTCCAGGTGGCATCCGGGTCCACGACGGTCAGGTTGGCCGGCTCGCCGACTTCCAGCGGCCGACCGTGGTCGGGCAGGCCCGCGATGCGGGCCGGGTTCTCGCTCATCACCCGCGCGACACCGCGCCAGGTCAGCAGACCGGGAACGACCATCGCCTGGACCACCGCCGACAGCGCGGTCTGCAGACCGAGCATCCCGGGCAGCGCGGCTGCGAACTCGACGCACTTCTCGTGTTCGGCATGTGGTGCGTGATCGGTGGCCACGCAGTCGATCACTCCGTCGGCCAGCGCCTGGCGCAGCGCCACCGCGTCGGACGTCTCACGCAGCGGCGGGTTGACTCGGTTCACGCCGTCGTAGCTGGCCAGTCGGCTGTCATCGAGCAGCAGGTGGTGCGGTGTCACTTCGGC
This sequence comes from Mycobacterium sp., assembly GCF_049281135.1. Taxonomy (GTDB): domain Bacteria; phylum Actinomycetota; class Actinomycetes; order Mycobacteriales; family Mycobacteriaceae; genus Mycobacterium. The sequence goes on from NZ_JBAPRN010000596.1 coordinate 3,805, forward strand.
GGTAATCGAGATACCTTGCGATTTAGCCCATTTGACGATCTCGACGGTGCCCGCGGTGGAGGCGTGGCAGATGTGCACCCGAGCGCCGGCGTCGCGGGCCAGCAAGGCGTCGCGGGCCACGATCGACTCTTCGGC
>NZ_JBAPRN010000597.1:0-5741 GCF_049281135.1 Mycobacterium sp.
TGCGCAGCCCTGCGCAATAACGGATCAGGTTGCCACCGTTGCCCGATGCGCCCGATCAGCGCCCCGATGTAGTACCGATGCTCGATACGCTGCACCGCTCCGAGGGCGACCAATTGTTCGGTGAGCCGATATGTCGACGTTTTCGCCAATCCGCTGGCACGAGCCAGCGCGGTCAGGCCCAACCCGTCGTCCGCATGAGCGAGCACGTCAAGCACGGCGAAAGCGCCGACGAGAACTCCGCGGCCGCGACATGCGTCGGGCGCAGCCGTCATCGACGATCGTTGGGCGTCAGGTGCAGTGTCGACATTCATGTCGCCTCGCTGACCAAGCCCCCGGTTTAGCCCCATGAGCGGTTTCTAGACTCGCGTGAATTTTATACGCCGGCGGATCGGGAAATGTGACGTACTTACAAGACGAAACAAGTCTCGGTTCGCCACCGGCGTCACGATTTCTGCGGCCGTGCCGTCTGACTGACATGACACAGAAAACCCGCATCGAACCCCTGCCCCCGCAACGGGCCAACTGGTTGCTCCGCGCGATGTACCGCTACACGAAGCGGCGCTTTGGCGAAGTCCCCGAGCCCTTCGCTGTCGTCGCGCATCACCCGCGGCTGCTGGTCTCGTACGCCGTCCACGAGACCATGCTGCAATCGTCCTCGCGCAAGCTGCCGACCAGCGTGCGCGAGCTGGCAGTGCTCTGGACTGCGCGCACCGTCGGCTGCTCGTGGTGCGTTGACTTCGGGTCGATGCTGCTTCGCCTCGACGGACTGGATGTCGAGCGCATCAAGGACATCGGAAACTACGCCACTTCACCATGTTTCACCGATGATGAGCGAGCCGCGATCGCCTATGCCGACGCGATGACCACCGATCCGCACAGCGTCACCGACGAGCAGGTAGCCGACCTACGGACCCGCTTCGGCGAGAACGGCGTAATCGAGCTGACTTATCAGATAGGGACTGAAAACATGCGGGCCCGGATGAACACCGCACTGGGCATCGCCGAGCAGGGCTTCAATTCCGGTGACGCGTGCCGGGTTCCGTGGCTGACCGATCCCAGCCAGACCGGCGAAACCCCTGCACAGCGCTAGAGTGGCGGCATGCAGGTCTGGGAGCTGGGGCCGGGCCGGCTCATGGTCGCCGGCGGCTTCTCCGACCTTGCCCTGCACCACCACGCCGCGGTCCAGGTCACGGCCGGTAGGCGTGGTCCATTGACGGTTACCCAGGACGGCGACACACACGAGATGTGCCGGCTGGTCGTGATCGCCAGCGGAGCACGCCATGCCGTGCGATCGGAGTCGGAATCCGCGGCATTGACGCTTTACCTCGGTCTGCAGACCCCGCAGGGCATTGCCCTGAACACCATGGCGCGCCACGGTGTCTGGGTTGTCGACGATGGGCAGCAGGTAGCCGAGACGACCGCCGCGTTGCTCGATACCGACGGTCCGGACGCCGCTGCGGAGTTTCTCGTCGATCAGCTTTGCGGGACGCAGCAGCCGGGATCCGTTCACCCCCAGCTGCGGCAGGCGATCGAAGTCGTGGCGAGCCGGGTGCCCGAACGTATCGATGTGGCCTCGGTCGCGGGGACGGTGGCGCTATCGCCCGACTATCTCGGGCGGCTGTGCAAACAGCAAACCGGCATCTCGTTCTCGGCCACAATCCGTTGGGAGCGGCTGGTTGCCTCCGTGAGCTACCTGCTCGACGGTTACTCCGTCACCGACGCCGCCCACCTGGCCGGGTTTGCCGACGGGTCGCATGCCAACAAGGTGTGCTGGGAGATGACTGGGGCGACCCCGCACGAACTCGCCGACGCGGTTCGACGCACCTTGCTCTGACGCCCTGATCTGACGGATCCGTACAAGCGTTCCCGTGGTGGCTGAACCACGCTAGGAATATGCCCGCAATGTCCTCATTCGAACGTGCCTACTGCTGCAGCTCGTTTTGGCGTTCCAGCAGCTCGACCGTCGCGCGTGAACTTCGCGCTCGACGACTGGGCCGCGATGTCCTGGAAATCGGCGCCGGGAGTGGATCGGTCGCCCAACAGGTTCTCTCGCAGAATCCCGAACTTGCCTGGACCGCAATAGATATCGATCCGCACATGACGCAGGCCGCCGCAACTCGGTTGGGCGGCTTCGCACGCGCATCGGTGAAAACGGCCGATGCCACCGCGATGCCATTCCCAAATGATTCCTTCGACTCCGTCGTCAGCTGCCTGATGCTGCACCACATCATCGACTGGGAGCGCGCCGTGGAAGAGGTCGCACGCGTGTTGCGTCCGGGAGGGACCTTCATCGGTTACGACCTGACCCGTACTCCACTCGCGAGCTGTTTCACCGATTGGACGGCTCGCAGTATCGGCTGATCGTGCCCGACGACTTCCGCAACGAGTGCGCCCGACATGGTCTCACGGCGATCCTGCAGTCCCGGCTTCTAGGCCATGTCATGCGGTTCGCCGCCCACAAGAACTGAAAAGCCCACAGAGATAAGGAGATATTGTCATGACAGGTAAACGAACCCGGGTAAAGGCCGCGGTGGTCCGCGGCGCCTTCGGGTTGCCCAAATCGGTCCGCCGGCTGCTGGCGGGTGCGCCGTTGCGAATCGACGGACAGGTCATGGCGCTCGATGCACAGCTCGCCATCGCCCTCAAAAACCGCTCCGGCTCCGATGTTTTCGACGGAGCCGTGGAGGAGGCCCGAGCACGGTATGACGAACTTCCGCATCTCATCGGCTATCAGCCACCGGTACCCGTCGCGACCCGGGAGATCGCCATTCCCGCCGAGCACGGCGAGGTCCCAGCCACCCTCTACACCCCCGCCGACGTGCCCGAGCCGTCCGGGCTGCTGGTGTACTTCCATGGCGGCGGCTTCTCGGTCGGTTCACGTTTCAGCCATGACCCCATCGCCCGTTACCTGGCGAGCCATGCCGGCGCGCGAGTTCTCTCGGTGGAGTACCGGCGCGCGCCGGAACACCAATTCCCCGCCCCGGTGAACGACGCGCTCGCCGCGTTCGAGTACGCCCGCGACCATGCTCGCGATCTGGGTGCCGATCCCGCCCGCATCGCGATCGGAGGTGACAGTGCCGGCGGAAATCTCGCCGCCGTGACCACACAGCAGGCAGTGCGACGAGGCGGCGAAGCCCCGTCGTTCCAGCTGTTGATTTATCCCGCGACCGATCTGAGTACTCGCCGGCCATCGCGTGACCTGTTCGCGAAGGGCTCGACCTTCACCGAACGCAACATCCAGTGGGTGATGGCCAATTACATACCTGCGGGAACCGATCTGGAAGATCCGCGACTGTCACCACAGCATGGCGACGTCGCCGGCTTACCGCCCGCCTATATCGCCAGCGCTGGTTTCGATCCGGTCCGCGACGACGGTGAGGCATACGCGTACAAGCTGCGGGCCGGGGGAATCCCGGTGGCACTGACCCGTCAGGCCGACCTGCCGCACGGTTACCTCAGCTTCATCGGTCTGGGCGGCCGATTCGCCGAAGCCGCTAGCGAAGCCGCCGGAGCGCTGCGGGTCGGCCTGGCCCTGGGTTCATGGTCACCGGCGCAACGGAGAGCCGGTGAACTTGTCGGGATTGGCGATATCCCATAGGGCGCAGACCTTTCCGTCGCGCACCGTCATCGCCATGATCCGCGGCAGCATTTCCCGGTATCCGTCGCTGGCCGGCAGGCCGGCCGTATAGATGCCGAGCTCGCCGTTGATGAACGCCAGCTCATACGCGGTATACATCGACGGGCCATAGCGTTGGGCGAGGCCGAGCATGAACCGAACGACCTTGTCCGCGCCATGGATGACCTGAACTGCCGTGGGCGCCTTGCCATCCGAATCGCCGGTGAACGTCACGTCGGGATGTAACAGCGCCACCACAGCGTCCAGGTCGCCGTCTGCCATGGCGGCGATCAGCCTGCCGACCACCTCGTCGTGCGACGGGTCAGGTTCAGGTGGCGGCGAAGTGGTGACGGCTTTGCGGGCTCGCGAGGCCAGCTGTCGGGCGGCGGTTTCGCTGGTTCCGAGCACCTGCGCCACTTCGGCGAACGGGATGGCGAATCCGTCGTGCATTACGAACGCAACCCGTTGGTCGGGCGAAAGGCGTTCGAGCACAACCATCGCCACGAACCGGGCATCCTCTCGTGCTACCACGGCGCACAGCGGATCGGCTCGGTCGAAGCCGGTCACCACCGGCTCGGGCAGCCAGTTGCCGGTGTACGTCTCCCGACGGTGCGCGGCTGACCGCAACCGGTCCAGCCCGAGCCGGCTCACCACAGTGGTCAGCCAGGCCTGCAGGTCGGCGATTGCGTTGTCTTGTCGAGCCCAGCGCAGCCAGGCTTCCTGGACGATGTCCTCGGCATCGGCTACGGTCCCGGTCAGCCGATAGGCGACCGACATGAGATGCGGCCGCAACGCTTCGAATTCGGTGACCTGCGTTGAGGTCATGGCGCCAGCCTAGCCCGGCGACGGCGAGCGCCGGAAGGGTGTGAGAAAGGAGCCGGGCCACCAAACCGGGCGCTAGGCTCACGAACACCATGCTCGACCACCTCTGGCTGCACTTCGCGCGGCACGGCCCGGATATCACACCGCCGGTCATCACCCGCGGTGAAGGCGTGACGATCTTCGACGACACCGGCAAGAGTTACCTCGACGGGCTGTCCGGGCTTTTCGTGGTGCAGGTCGGACATGGCCGCGCCGAGCTGGCGCAAGCCGCCGCCCGGCAGGCCGGCACACTCGCCTACTTTCCGTTGTGGGGGTACGCCACACCACCCGCAATCGAGTTGGCCGACCGGATCGCGGGCTACGCCCCCGGCGAGTTGAACCGGGTGTTCTTCACCAGCGGCGGCGGCGAGGCCGTCGAATCGGCCTGGAAACTGGCCAAGCAGTATTTCAAGCTCACCGGCAAACCTGCTAAATACAAAGTCATTTCACGTGCGACCGCCTATCACGGCACCCCGCAGGGTGCGCTGGCGATCACCGGGCTGCCGGCCTATAAGACGCCGTTCGAACCGCTCACACCCGGCGGCTTCCGAGTGCCGAACGCCAATTTCTACCGTGCACCGGAGCCGTTGCGCGCCGACATCAAAGCCTTCGGGCAATGGGCGGCCGACCGGATCGCCGAGGCGATCGAATTCGAAGGACCTGACACCGTCGCCGCGGTGTTCCTCGAGCCGGTGCAGAACGCGGGCGGCTCGATCCCGCCGCCGCCGGGTTACTTCGAACGGGTGCGGGAAATCTGCGATCACTACGACGTGCTGTTGGTGTCCGATGAGGTGATCTGCGCCTGGGGCCGAATCGGGTCGATGTTCGCCTGCTCCGACTTCGGCTATCAGCCCGACATCATCACCTGCGCCAAGGGTTTGACATCGGGGTACTCGCCGATGGGTGCGATGATCGCCAGCGACCGGCTGTTCGAGCCGTTCAACGACGGTAAGACGGTATTCCCGCATGGCTACACGTTCGGCGGCCACCCGGTGTCGGCCGCCGTTGCGCTGGCCAACCTCGACATCTTCGAGCGCGAGGGCCTCAACGACAACGTCAAGCGCCAGGCTCCGGCTTTGCGTGCCGCCCTGGAGCGACTCTACGACCTGCCGATCGTCGGCGACGTCCGCGGCGAGGGCTACTTCTACTCGATCGAACTCGTCAAGGACCAGGCGACCAGAGAAACCTTCACCCGCGAGGAAAGCGCAAAACTGTTGCCGCAGATCGCGTCGTCGCTGTTTGAGGCCGGCCTGTACACCAGAAC
>NZ_JBAPRN010000598.1:0-4830 GCF_049281135.1 Mycobacterium sp.
GTTCGCCACCGCGGATGCCGCCGAAGGCGTGCAGTCGTTCATCGAGCGTCGCAAAGCCCATTTCCAGGGGCGCTAACGCGGTTAGGCTCAGCCCAGGCGATTGAAAGGCGTCAGCGATGGGCCACTACAAGAGCAATGTGCGCGATCTCGAGTTCAACCTCTTCGAATTGCTGGCCTTGGACAAAGTGCTGGCCGACGACGCATTCGGAGACCTCGACGGCGAATCGGTGCGAGAGATGCTTTCCGAGGCCGCCCGGTTGGCCGAAGGGCCGGTCGCCGAGTCGTTCGCCGAAAGCGACCGCCATCCGCCGACGTTCGATCCCGACACGCACGTCGTGAGCCTCCCTGAACCGTTCAAGAAGTCGCTGAGCGCGTGGCGCGACGGCGAATGGTTCCGGGTCGGCCTCAACGAAGACGTTGGCGGTGTGCCGGCGCCGTCGATGGTGGCTTGGGCGGTCAACGAGTTCGTGCTCGGCGCCAACCCCGCTGTGTTCATGTTCCTGGCCGGGCCGTTTATGGCGAACATCCTCTACGGGATCGGCAATGAGCAGCAACGGCATTGGGCAACAATGGCGATCGATCGCAACTGGGGCGCGACGATGGTGCTCACCGAACCCGACGCCGGTTCCGATGTCGGCGCCGGCCGGACGAAGGCGACCGATCAGGGTGATGGCACCTGGCACATCGACGGCGTCAAGCGGTTCATCACCAGTGGTGACAGTGACGACGTCTTCGAGAACATCCTGCATCTGGTGCTGGCCCGGCCCGAGGGTGCGGGGCCGGGCACCAAGGGTCTGAGCCTGTTTGTGGTGCCCAAGTTCCTGCTTGACCCGGAGACCGGTGAGCCCGGAGAGCGCAACGGGGTGTTCGTCACGGGGCTGGAACACAAGATGGGCCTGAAGGTTTCGGCCACCTGCGAACTGACCTTCGGGCAGCACGGAGTCCCGGCCACGGGATGGCTGGTCGGCGACAGCCACAACGGCATCGCGCAAATGTTCAAGGTCATCGAGTATGCCCGAATGATGGTGGGCACCAAGGCAATTGCGACATTATCGACGGGCTACCTCAATGCGTTGGAGTACGCCAAGACTCGGATTCAGGGCGCTGACCTGACCCAGATGACTGACAAGACCGCGCCGCGGGTCACCATCATTCACCATCCCGACGTGCGTCGGGCCCTGATGATGCAGAAGTCCTACGCCGAAGGCCTGCGCGCGCTCTATCTCTTCACCGCCGCCCACCAGGACTCGGCGGCGGCCGCCATCGTGTCCGGCGCCGACCCGGAGTTGGCGGAGCGGGTCAACGATCTGCTGCTGCCGATCGTCAAGGGCGTGGGTTCCGAGCGGGCCTATCAAACGCTGACCGAATCACTGCAGACATTTGGTGGGTCCGGCTTCCTGCAGGATTACCCCGTCGAGCAATATATTCGCGACGCCAAGATCGACAGCCTCTACGAAGGCACCACCGCGATTCAGGCGCAGGACTTCTTCTTTCGCAAGATCGTTCGCGACCAGGGCGCGGCACTGGGCCACCTCGTCACGCAGATCGAGTCGTTCATCGACAGCGAGGAAGCGCGCCCCGAACTGGTCGACGCCCGCAAGCAGTTGGCCACCGCCGTCGACGACCTGCAAGCCTGGGTCGCCACCATGACTGGGTATCTGATCGAGTCCCAGCAGAGCGCCAGCGAGCTTTACCGAGTGGGTTTGGAGTCGGTGCGTTTCCTGCTCGCGGTCGGTGACCTGCTGATCGGCTGGCTGCTACTTCGGCAGGCGGAGACAGCGCTGACGGCACTCGACGGCGACCCGTCACCGGCCGATAGCGCGTTTTATGCCGGAAAGGTCACCATGGCAAACTTTTTCGTCAAGAACGTGCTGCCGCGCCTGACTGCTGAACGCGAGATCGCGGCCAATGTCGATCTCGCGGTCATGCAGCTTCGCGAAGAGGCGTTCTAGGAGCTCGAGTGTGCGTCTAGCCGCACACTCGAGCTCGAACGCTCCGCTGGCCGCACACTCGGCGGCGAAGAGCTAGGCGTCGGTGGTGTAGCCCATCGGCATCAGCACGCTCTTCTGCTGGGTGAAGTGCTCGACGCCCTCCGGCCCGTTCTCGCGACCGATGCCGGAGTTCTTGTAACCGCCGAACGGACAGCAGGGGTCGAACGCGTACCAGTTGATCGCGTAGGTGCCGGTGCGGATCTGCTCGGAGATCTCGATGCCGCGCGGCACGTCGCTGGTCCACACGCTGCCGGCCAGCCCATACGCTGAGTCGTTGGCGATCTTGATCGCGTCCTCTTCGGTGTCGTAGGGAATGATGCTCAGCACCGGTCCGAAGATCTCCTCCTGCGCGATCGTCATGCTGTTGTCGACGTCGGCGAACACGGTCGGTTGCACGTAGAAGCCGTTGTCCAGTCCTTCGGGACGGCCACCGCCGGTCACCAGTCGGGCGCCCTCCTCGATGCCCTTGGCGATGTAACCCTCGACACGGGCGCGTTGCTTCTCCGAGATCAGCGAACCGATCTGCGCACCCGCATCCGACGGCGGCCCGACAGGAAGCGAGGCCGCGAAATTGCCTACCGCCTCGACGATTTCGTCGTACCGCGAGCGTGGAGCCAGGATGCGGGTCTGGGCCACACAGGCCTGCCCGGTGTTCATGATCCCGGAGAACACCAACATCGGAACCGAGGCGGCCAGGTCGACATCCTCGAGCAGGATGGCTGCCGACTTTCCGCCGAGTTCCAGGGTGCACGGCTTGAGCATCTCGGCGGCGCGCTTGCCGATCTCCTTGCCGACGGCCGAGCTTCCAGTGAAGGAGAAGATGTCGATGTCGGGGTTGGACGTCAGCGCCTGCCCCGTCTCGATCCCGCCGGGGACGATCGACAGCACGCCCTCGGGCAACCCGGCCTCGGCGAACACTTCCGCCAAAGCATTTGCGCTCAGCGGTGTTTCGGCGGCCGGCTTGAGCACGACCGTGCAGCCGGCCAGCAGCGCTGGGCCCAGCTTGTTGATCGCCAAGAACAGCGGCACGTTCCACGCCACGATCGCGCCCACCACGCCGAGCGGCTCACGATGGACGATGGTCTGCCCGTAGCCGCCGTTGCGGACTTCCTGCCACGTGACCTGATCGACGGCGGGGCCGGCGAAGAAGTTCAGGCACCCAATTCCACTCATCCACTGCATGGTCTCGAGGGACATCGGCGGCTGGCCGGTTTCGTCGCCGAGCAGCTTGATGAAGAGGTCTTTGCGCTCCTCCATCAGTTTGAGCGCGCCGGCGATGACCGCCGCCCGCTCCTTCGGCGGTGTCGAGGGCCATGGGCCGTGGTCGAAAGCGTTGCGGGCCGCGGCGACCGCGGCGTCGACGTCGGCTGCCGCCGCCAACGGCACCTTGCCGACGTACTCGCCGGTGGCCGGGCAGTGCACCTCGATGACTTCAGACGTCGACGGCTCCGTCCACTTGCCGCCGATGAACAGCTTGTCGTACTCCGTTGTAGCTTGCTCCGTTGTGACGTGGGTCATGGCCGCCACCATACCCAAGCCGCAGCGAAACGAGAACACGTTTCATTATCGCGGCTGGAGCACCAGCACGAGATTGCTCACGAGGAACTCACGCAACACCGGTATTGCCGTCAAGCCCCATGCCCATTTGGGGTGGTAGCGCGGGAACGTCGCGATCAGCGCCCCCGTGCTGGCGGCCCAGTCCAGGCCGTCCGCCGCGGACACCGCGAACAACGACGACCCGTAGTTGTTCTTGGCCGGGTGGCCGTGTTTGCGGGCATACCGTGCGGCGGCGCGGGCGCCGCCCAGGTAATGAGTCAAGCCCGTCTCATGGCCGCCGAACGGGCCGAGCCAGACCGTGTAGGACAGCACGACCAGGCCACCGGGCCTGGTGACCCTGAGCATCTCGCCGCCGAGTTGCCAGGGCCGCGGCACGTGCTCGGCGACGTTGGAGGACAAGCAGATGTCGACGCTGTTGTCGGCGAAAGGCAGCGCCATGCCCGACGCACGGACGAACGTTGCGCTTTCTCGCGGCAAAACCGGCCCCGCAGCGTGCATTTCACTCGGGTCCGGCTCCACGCCGACGTAGCGGACCCCGGCGGCGGCGAAGGCTGTGCCAAAGTATCCGGGCCCGCCACCGACGTCGAGCAAGCTGCGACCGACCGGGCGCTCGCCGTGGATGCCCTGCCAGAGGTCGCCGACCATGTCCGCCGTGTCGACGGCCAGCGGGCCGTAGAACCTGGCCGGGGCGGGCTGCTCGTGGCGAAAGCTCGACAGCAGCCGCACCGAGCGGCGCAACGTCGCCCGCCGCGCGAACAGGTCAGTCACGGCCACCGGCCAACCCTAGAGCCCCCGCATCGCTAGGCTGTCCGGATGTCTGGTGTGCGCTCGGTGCTGCTTTTGTGCTGGCGCGACACCGGACACCCCCAGGGCGGCGGGAGTGAGACCTACCTGCAGCGCATCGGCGCCCAGCTGGCTGCTGTCGGCGTCGACGTGACGCTGCGGACCGCGCGCTACCCAGGCGCGGCGCGGCACGAAATCATCGACGGCGTGCGAATCCGTCGTGCGGGCGGGCGGTACTCGGTCTACGTGTGGGCGCTGCTGGCGATGGCGGCGGCCAGGCTGGACCTCGGACCGCTGCGACGGGTGCGACCGGACGTGGTCGTCGACACCCAGAACGGTTTGCCCTTCTTGGCCCGGCTGATCTACGGCCGGCGGGTCGCGGTGCTGGTGCACCACTGCCATCGTGAGCAGTGGCCGGTGGCGGGCTGGTTCTTCAGCAGGCTCGGCTGGTTCGTCGAATCGTGGTTGTCGCCCAAGCTGCATCGCCGCAACCAGTATG
>NZ_JBAPRN010000599.1:0-4833 GCF_049281135.1 Mycobacterium sp.
GGCGGAAACGGCGGCACCGGTGGCAGCGGCGGCCCCGTCGGCACGCCCGGTGTCAACGGTGACGGCGGCACCGGTGGCACCCCTGGCGGCACCGACGGCACGCCCAGTTTGGCGAACGCAACCGTCCCGTTGACCATGAACAATCTTCATCAACCGCTCGCATACATCTCGGTAAACGGCGGACCGCTGGAGCCCGTAATAGTTGACACGGGATCCACTGGTCTTGTTATCGAACCCCAATACGTACCAACACAAGACCTTGGCAGCGAAGTCTATGGGGGTTCCGCCGGTTACAGCGGCGGGCTGACGTACTCCTACGACACGTACGACACCACAGTAAGTTTCGGAGACGGCATCGTCACTTCGCCGACGGCCGTGGACCTCGTCACTACCGGATCGACGCCGGCCTTTGAAAACTATTTTGCTTCCACCGGCGCCGTCGGCGTTTTGGGTATTGGGCCGGACAACGGGTTCCCGGGCACCAGCACTGTGATAACGGCGTTGCCGGGCACCCTGGATCAAGGTGCGCTCATCAACGAATCCAACGGATTGCTGGAGTTCGGTCCCAACTCATTGCCCGGCACCGTCTCGCTTGCCGGAGCACCGACTACCACCCTGGACGTAAAGATCGGCGACGGACCTCTTGAACACGTTTCCGTCGCAGTCGATTCCGGCGGCGTGTACGGCTTCATCCCGTCATCGGTGCTCGACACCGGCCAGACGTCGGGGACCGTGCCAGCGGGAACAGCCATTTCGGTCTACACCAGCAACGGTGAGACTCTGCTCTACTCGTACACGACGACCCAGACGGACGGGCCATTTGTCACGTCGGGAAGTGCAGTGAATTCCGGGTACACGCCCTTCTACCTGGGACCGGTTTACATCGCCGAAAGCCCCAGCGGCTTCGGTACGACAACCTTCGACGGCGGCGGCTGATCACATCAGCGGGACGCCGGGGTAGAGATAGCGCGTCGAATTGTCGGTCTGCCCCACATATTGCGGGCAGTATGCGGAGATGGCAGCGCCGATGAAGTAGCCGGACTGCTTCATCGAAAGGTCCGTATCCTTCATCAGCTTCATGGCGAGAAGGCTGGTTTTTGCGCGCTGATCGAGTCCGGCGCACACGGTATGGGCCATGGCAATTGCGGCGTTGCCATCCGGAAGGACGATCCCGCCCTTGGCGAGGGCATCAACGAACGCACCGTCGTTCGGATCCGCTGACGCAGGGGCTGCCGAAAACAGCGCGATGACAAAGAGCAGGACGGCACACGGTATCGATCGTTTGGTGCCATACAAGGCCATACATGATGCTAGCCGAGGTCGAGACGTTTCTCTTCGCGGCCGAAGCCGTCGGTGGCGATGTCTCAGCTGATGCTGTTGACGGCGGCGGCAACCCTGGTCTGGAAATCGGCCGGCAACGGGATGTAGCCGAGCGGGGTGAGGCCTTGCTGCCCGGTGGTGACGGTCGACTGCATGAACGCTTTCACCGCCGTACCCACTTGAGCGTCAGGGTATTTGGAGCAGACGAGTTCGTAGCTGGCCAGCAGGATCGGGTATGCGCCCGGCGCAGTGGTGGCGTAGACCTTCGAGAGGTCGAGAACGAGGTCGTTGCCCTGACCTTTGATCGTGACGTCCGAGATGGTCTTGCCGACCCAGTCGTTGCCGATGCCGACGACCCCGCCGCCGGTCTTGATTCCGGCCACATCGAGGTGCTGCTTCATCGCATACGACCACTCGTTGTAGCTGATCGCGCCCTCGGTGTTCTTGACGGCTTCCGACGTGCCCTCGTTGCCTTGGGCGGAGGTTCCAACTCCTCCGTTGAAGGTCTTGCCCGCGCCCTTGGTCCAGGCGCCGCCAGATGCGGCCTGCAGGTACTGCTGGAAGTTGTCGCTGGTTCCGGATGCGTCGCTGCGGTAGATCACGCGGATGTCCTCGGCGGGCATGTTTCCGTTCAGCGCGGTGATGGCCGGGTCGTCCCAACGCGTGATGGCACCGCTGAAGACCTTGGCGAGCGTGGGTGCGTCGAAGTTGAGCACGTCGGTCGTCTTGACGTTGAACGTGATCGCGATCGGACCGAAGACGGCTGGCAGGTTCCAGGCGTCGTTCCCGCCGCAGCGCTGTTTGGCGCCCGCGTACTCGTCACCGCTCAGCGGCGAGTCGGAGCCGCCGAAGTCCGTCTTGGCGCCGAGAAAGTCCGAGACGCCGGCGCCCGAGCCGGTGGCGGCGTAGTTCAGCTGCTTGCCCGAGCAGGATTCCTCGTAGCTCGTGATGAAGTGGCTCATCGCGTTCGCCTGAGCGGTCGAACCGCTGCCGGTCAGGTCTTGCTTGCCCCCACAGTCGACCTTGACGTCCTTGGCGTACTTCGGCGGGGTGTCAAAACCCGTACACGCAGAGAGCGCCAGACTGCCCGCGACCAGCAGGCTGGCGGTGGCCATAAATCCCTTGTGCTGCTTCATGTTTGCCTCCTCGAAAAACAACCCGTCAGCCGCACATCGGCCGCCCGTTCGCCGGGCCGGAAATGCCACGTCGTGCGCGCCTCAGCGCCGCGCGTCGCTTCGAGCACGTCCGCGAGCATTAAACGTCACCAATATCGACATCGAATCAATCCGGAAGCAAACAACAGATGAAGCCATTGCCGAGCCCGAGGAGTTTGCCGCCCGCAACGCCATCTGCACCCCCAGGGTTTGCGTATTTCGGACGGCTCAGTGGTTGGAATATGGCCCTGAATTGGGCAAACGGTACCCAAGCCGACGCCTTGCGCCGCCGACTTCCTTGGAAGTTCAGCACAGTTTGCCAAATTCATCCCGGTGTTAGCGGCCGTTCAGTTGTCTGACTTAGCGTCTGCGGGGTTGACGCTGGTCAGCGTGGGTCACGCATGCCAGCGAAACCGCGCTGCGTCGCCGCCTCTGCGGCGTCGGGTAGGCGAAGTCGATGGCGACGACTCTGAGAGAGGTGACATGACCGACACGCTCGACAAATCACAGGCACCGAAGGTCAACGGAAAGACGGTGCAGGAGTACATCGACGAGTTGCCCCAGTGGCCCGACGGCACGGCGCTGAAGTCAATGCCGATGACCGCGATGCAGTTCCGGATCTGGGCGCTGGCCTGCGCGGGCAAGTTCTTCGAGGGCATGGTCGTGTTCATGACCGGCGTTGCCCTGCCGTTGATCTCGATCCAATTCCACCTGAACGCAGCCGAGAAAGGCATGGTGACCGCGTCGTCATTGGCGGGCATCCTGGTCGGCGCAACGGCCCTTGGTGGCTTGGCGGACAGCTACGGGCGCAAGAAGATGTTCATCGTGGAGATGATCATCTTCGCCGTGTTCTTAGTGGGTCTGACGGTCGCCCCCAACTTCATCACCCTGGTCATCTGTCTGTTCGGGGCCGGTATCGCACTGGGCTGTGACTATCCGACCGCGCACATGGTGATCTCGGAGAGCATTGCGACCTCGATGCGAGGCCGGCTGGTGTTGAGCGCCTTCGCATTCCAGGCCATCGGAGCGTTCTTCGGCACGGCGCTGGGCTTCGGCATTCTGTACGCGAACCCGAACTTGGGCGCGTGGCGGATGATGTACGCGGCGGCAATCGTGCCGGCGATCCTGGTCGTCATCGGGCGCTTGTACGTCACGGAGAGCCCGCACTGGCTGGTGGCGAAGGGCCGTACCGCGGAAGGCGAGAAGGCCACTACCCAGCTGCTCAAGCGCACCCCGCAGTACCCCAAGAGTGTGTCGCTCGGACACTTGGCCGACGAGGCCAAGGCCAAGGCCGCCGAAGGTCACGGGTCCTACCTGTCGCTGTTCAAGAAGAAAAACCGGCGCGCGACCATTCTGGCCTCGGTTCCGTGGTTCCTGCAGGACCTGGGCGTCTACGGCATCGGCATCTTCACGCCGACGATTCTGGGCGCCGTCATCGGCAAGGAGTCGAAGTCGCACGGGCTGTCGGACACCATCCACAACGACATCCTGGGCGCCAAGGGCTCGGCCATGATGGACGTGTTGTTCGTCTTGGGCGTCATCGTCGCCATCCTCCTGGTGGACCGAGTCGGTCGAATCAAGCTGCAGATCTGGGGCTTTATCGGCTGCGCCGTCGGCCTGCTGCTCTCCGGGCTGTCCATCCGGCCGGACGGTAGCAATGTGATGTGGCTGCTCTTCCTCGGCTTCACGATTTTCTACTTCATGGTCAACTTCGGGCCGAACGCGATGACGTATCTGCTTGCCGGCGAGGTCTTCCCGACCGAGGTCCGGGGCAAGGGCGCCGGCTTCGCCGCCTCCTTCGCCAAGGTCGGCGCGGTGTTGACGGCGTTCCTGTTCCCCATCCTGCTCAAGAGCATCGGCACCACCGCACTGCTCTGGGGCCTGGTGGTGTGCTTCCTGCTAGGAGCGGTCGTGACCTACTTGTTCCGAATCGAGACCGCGGGCGTCAACCTCGAGGACGTCGGCAAGGAAGAAGCGGCGACGGCCAAGTAGTAGCGCGGTCCCGCTACGGCACCTGGGTTGTCGTAGCGGGGGCGCGGCCGACTGATCGCTGCACGGTGTTTTTCTAGCTGTCAGTCTTCAGCTGTTCTTCCAAAGCACGGACGCGCTGCTCGGAGCCGGTGAACAGCTCACGCGGGAAGTGGCGATATCGCAGGATATCCGCGTAGATCGAGCCGGGATCGTCGAAATTCAGGCCGATACCGGCCAGATATTGCAGTCGCATGCTCATGTCGTCATTGATATCCGCACCGGCGAGCCAGGGTTTCAAGTCCGACGCGCGACCGACGTAGGTGGCAAGGACGTCGGTCGCACTATGAAAATTCACGGCGCCCATGGATTGCGTGACGCGCGCGTACTC
>NZ_JBAPRN010000600.1:0-23506 GCF_049281135.1 Mycobacterium sp.
CAGCGCGCCTATCCTGGACAGACGGGGCGCAGGCATGACTCGTGATGAATTATTCGCCTCGATCGTGGCGGCAGGCCCCGGTCGCGATGACCTCGTGTACCTCGAACGCCGCGGCAACTGCTACGACTGGCGATTCTTGACTGTCGTTGAAACCCGCTCCGCGCCCGCCGCGCCCGACGTGTGGATGTGGATTTCCGCCGCCTGGCCTCTTGACGAGCCGGAACGGCTGCGCGCGTTCTTCGACGACCTGCTCGCCGAGCTCGAGTCGATGGCCGACACCGCCGACCGGTGTCGGTGGCCGATCGACGAGCCTTGGCCCGACCACGCCCACCAGCACTGAACGGCTGGACAGATGGTCGACTATCCAATCACCGCGGCGGAGCGCACCCGGTTCAAACGCTGCCGGCGCCAGTGGGACTTCGCCTCGCCGCATCGTCGCAACCTGCGATCCAGCGGGTTCGCCGAGCCCGCGCTCCCTGCCGCGCTCAAGGACGCGCTGGCCGTGTATTACTACCCGGGCACCTGGGACTGGCAACACGAGGTAACCCAGCCGTTGGTGCACAAAGCGCTCGAGCGCTCGCTGGGCGAGGCCGGCGCAACCGAGTCGCTCAACCACGGGACGGCGCTCCTGGACTGCTATGACGCCTGGGCGCATGCGGTCGACGACTTCGCGCCGGTCAAGATCAACCTCGATGTCGAAGCGCTGGTCCCGGATCCCGACGACCTCGAGTGCGGATTGCTGGTGCACGACGGATCACCGGTGATCTATCGCTGCCGGATCGACCTGGTGGCCGTCGACGCCGCCGACGAATATTGGGTGGTCTGCCATCAGATCGTCGACGAGTGGCAGGACGTCGACCGGTGGGACCGCGACGAGCAGGCGGTGGCGGCCTGTTGGGCGTTCGAGCACGACTACATCGGAGTCCAGGTCGCCGGCACCATCCACAACGAGGTGCGCATCGACGGCCCACTCGAATTCCCACCCGCCGGGTCCGCGGCGAGACGCGCGCCGAAAGCAGTCGCCCAACACGAGGCCAGCGGCGGTGGTCGATCGGTCCCTCAACATCAACGGGTTTCGGCGCAGGCATCACGCGGCGAGGCGACGAAACGCACCGAGCAGCTCACCGCGGGGCTGTTGCGTCGTACTCGCATCCGCCGCAGCCGCCACGAAATCACCTCGGTGGGAGCGCTGATCGCTGCCGAAGCGGTGGATATGACCGGTTGGCCAACCATCTACCCGACCTTCGCCGGGCATTGCCGTGACTGCGAATTCAGGGCGCCCTGTTCGGCCATCAGCGCAGGATCAGACGCGGAACCGTTGCTGCAGGCCGATTTTCGGCCAACGCCTGATGAAGTGAGCAAACCGAGACTGGGCCAGTCGACGTGGGGTTTCGGCCGCGGCGCCGCACCGCCGCGGTGGTGATCGGTGCTTCGCCCTAGACGTCCAGACCGATGTCGAGCACCCGTACCGAATGGGTGAGCGCTCCGACTGCGAGGTAGTCCACTCCGGTGCCGGCGTAATCCGCAGCGGTGTCGAGTGAAAGCCCGCCCGAGGACTCGAGTTTGGTGCCCGGTGCCCGAGTATCGCGGCGCTGCACCGCAATCTGGGTCTGCCAGACCGGGAAGTTGTCGAGCAACACCAGTTCGGCGCCCTCGGCCAAGATCTCGTCGAGCTGCTCGAGCGAGTCGACTTCGACCTCGCACTCCAGGTCGGGTGCGGCGGCCCGCACCGCGCGCAGCGCCGCGACCACCGAGCCGGCGGCCGCGACATGGTTGTCCTTGATCAGCGCCGCATCACCCAGCCCGAGCCGATGGTTGACGCCACCACCGACCCGGACCGCGTACTTCTGCAGGGCCCGTAGACCGGGCAACGTCTTACGGGTATCGCGAATCTTGGTTTTGGTGCCGTCCACCGCGTCCACCCAGGCCGCGGTGGCGGTGGCGATCCCGGATAAATGACAGACCATGTTCAGCAGTGTGCGTTCGGCGGTCAACAGGCCGTGCATCGGCGCTTCCACTGTCAACGCCGACGCACCAGGCTGCAGTCGAGCCCCGTCCTCGACGCGATTGACGATCCGGTAGCCGTCGCGGCCGAGCACCTCGTCGAGCACCAGGATTGCAATGTCGACCCCGGCGATCACGCCGGGCTCACGGGTGATCAGCGACGCCGTCGTCATGGCGCCTTCGGGCACGGTCGCCGCTGTCGTGATGTCCGGGCCGTAGCGCAGGTCCTCCTCGAGCGCGCGCGCGATCGTGGCATGAGCCTCGACGACCTCCTCGTCAGAGAGGCCCATCAGCAGACCGCCGCCAGCTCCTCGACCTGCGCGCCGCAGTCGGCGTCGAGCCGAGCGACCAGGCTGCGCGCCGGTCCGGCAGCCGCATCGGGGTATTCGGCCCGGTGATGACAACCGCGACTCTCCTCACGGGCCAGCGCGGCGGTCGCCACCGCGCGAGCCGCGACGGTCAGTGCCGCGTCCTCGAAGCCGGCCCGGGTGGTGACTGTGCTCAGCGAGGCTTCCGACAGCATTCCGATCAATCGCTGCAGGCCATTAGCGTCGCGGACCACCGAGGCATCGCGAGTCATCGCCCGCTGCAGGTCGCCGCGGGCCAACGCCGCACAACAGGCCGGCTCCCCTGCCGTCGCGCGGACGCGCCCGAGCAACGCTGCGTGCTCGGCGGCGGCTCGGCCTGCCCTGCCTCCGACCACCAGTCCCTCGAGCAGGCTGTTGGACGCCAAGCGGTTGGCGCCGTGCATCCCGGTGCGGCCGACCTCGCCGGCGGCGAACAGGCCCGGCAGCTCGGTGCGACCGTGGACATCGGTCACCACGCCGCCGCAGCTGTAATGCGCGCCCGGGGCAACCGGGATGGGTTGACGAATCGGGTCGATACCAGCCGCCCGGCAGGCGGCGGCGACGGTCGGGAAGCGGCGCCCGAAATCCTCGATACCGCGGGCGTCGAGGTAAACGCATTCGTCGCCGGTCGCGCGCAGCCGGGCGTCGATAGCGCCGGCCACCACATCGCGTGGCGCCAAATCCCCCATCGGATGCACATCCGCAGTCACCGAATTGCCTTGGCTGTCAACCAGAGCCGCACCCTCGCCGCGAATCGCTTCAGTGACGAGTGGTCGGCGACGGCCTTCGCGGCCGTCGTAAAGCATGGTCGGGTGGAACTGGATGAACTCGATGTCGCTCACCGCGACCCCAGCCCATAGCGCCAGCGCGATACCGTCGCCGGTCGAGCCGGTGGGGTTGGTGGTCGCGCCGTAGAGCTGGCCGAGTCCGCCGGTAGCCAGGATCACTGACGGCGCGTGAATGATGCCGATGCTCCGCCGATCGGCCACCAGCACGCCGGTCACGGCATCGGTTCCCGAAGCCGTGTCGTGCAGCAATCGCAGCGCGGCGTGCTTGGTCCGGATGTCCAGCGTGGTCGCCGCATGGTCGAGGGCGCGTTGCACCTCGGCTCCGGTGGCGTCGCCGCCGGCGTGCACGATACGCCGTCGCGAGTGTCCGCCTTCGCGGCTGAGCGCCCAACCGCCGGCCGCTGCCTGATCGAATTGCGCTCCGTCGCCCACCAATTCGGTGACAGCCCGGAAGCCGTCAGCAACGATGGACGTGACCGCATCGGGATCGCACAGCCCCGCACCGGCGGCCACGGTGTCCGAGACGTGCTCGTCGACCGAGTCGTCGGTGTCGGGCAGCACCACGGCAATCCCGCCCTGGGCGTAGTGCGTCGCCGTAGCTCCGGGCTTGCGGCCGGCCTTGCTGAGCACGACCACCCGTCGGCCGGCGCGGTGCGCAGCCAGCCCCGCAGCCAGACCGCCGACACCGGTGCCGATGACAACGACGTCGGCATTCTCCTGCCAGGCCGGGTGAATGCTCATTCGCCGCCGCCCGGTTGGCCGATCGCGATCATCCGCTGCACGCTTTGGCGCGCCCGCTGCGCGATCTGGGCGTCGACGTGAACCTCGTCGGCGCCCTCGAGAAGGCAACGCAGCAGCGCGGCGGGGGTGATCATCTTCATGTACTTGCACGACGCGCGATCGTTGACCGCGCGGAAGTCGACCTCAGGGGCGGCGTTGCGCAGCTGATACAGCATCCCGACCTCGGTGGCGACCAGGACCTGGCGGGCCCGGGTGGTACGCGCGGCGTCCAGCATCCCGCCGGTCGACAAGATCTTGACCCGGTCGCCCGGAAACGCGCCCTCCCCGGCCAGATACAGCGCCGAGGTCGCGCAACCGCATTCCGGGTGCACGAACAACTCTGCGTCGGGGTGCTTGCGGGCCTGATCGGCGAGCTCGTCACCGTTGATCCCGGCATGCACGTGGCACTCGCCGGCCCACACGTGGACGTTGTCGCGGCCCGTCATCCGGCGTACGTGCGCCCCGAGGAACTGATCCGGGCAGAACAGCACCTCGCGGTCGGCGTCGATGGATTCCACCACGTCTACGGCGTTGGATGACGTGCAGCAGATATCCGTGAGCGCCTTCACCGCGGCGGTGGTGTTGACGTAGGAGACGACGACCGCGCCTGGGTGTTCGTCCTTCCAGGCCTGCAGGTCTTCGGGTGTGATCGAGTCGGCCAGCGAGCATCCGGCCCGCTGATCTGGGATGAGCACGGTCTTGTTCGGGCTGAGGATTTTCGCGGTCTCCGCCATGAAGTGCACGCCGCAGAACACGATGGTGTCGTCGGGCGCCTCGGCCGCGACCCTGGAAAGCGCCAATGAGTCACCCACGTGGTCGGCGACATCCTGAATGGCCGGCAGCTGATAGTTGTGCGCCAGGATCGTGGCGTTTCGCAGGTCGGCCAGCCGACGGATCTCGGCAGCCCATTGCTGGTCGCCGTCGATGCCACCGAAACCATTGGGGGAGTTGGTGATTCTCGCAGCCAGATCGTTTGCCACGTCAATATCCAGTCCGTTTGACCGCACATCGGTGCAATTCACGACTGCCATAGTCGATCCTTTCGCCTCCCGGCAAGGGTTTTCGACTTATAATCGAAAACATGGCCCATGGTAGCACTGCGCACGAAGTGCTCGCTGTCGTGTTCCAGGTTCGCGGGCTCGGATCAGGCCCGATGACGCAGAAGCCCGAGCTCAGCGTGCTGCTCTGGCAACGCGCCCAAGATCCCGAGCGTGGTGCGTGGTCGCTACCCGGCGGCCAGCTGCGCCACGACGAGGACATGAGGACGTCGGTGCGCCGCCAGCTGGCCGAAAAGGTTGATCTGCGGGAAGTCGCGCACCTGGAGCAGCTCGCGGTGTTCTCCGAGCCCGATCGGCTGCCCGGCACGCGCACGATCGCGTCGACGTTCCTGGGCCTGGTTCCCTCCCCCGCCATCCCGGAGCTGCCATCCGACACCCGCTGGCACCCGGTCACCGCGTTGCCGCCGATGGCGTTCGACCACGGCCCGATGGTCGCTCACGCACGAACCCGCCTGGTCGCCAAGATGTCCTACACCAACATCGGATTCGCCTTGGCTCCAACCGAATTCGCCATGTCGACGCTGCGCGACATCTACAGCGCCACCTTGGGTCATCAAGTGGATACCACCAACCTGCAGCGCGTGCTGGCCCGCCGCGGCGTGATCAGCCCAACCGGCACCGTCGCGCACTCCGGCCGCAGCGGTGGTCGACCGGCTGCGTTGTACCGGTTCACCGATTCACAGCTACGGGTCACCGACGAGTTCGCCGCGCTGCGGCCGCCCGGCTCAACGTGAACGTGGACGACTCACCGGCGGGCCGACTGGATTCTTAATACCCCCTTAAGCAAGAATGCCCCGATGGACATTGGCAACCTTGCGAGCGCGGTCGAAACCGGTGCCGAGTGGATCGGTCGGGCGCCCCATGAGGAATTGCAGGCCAAGGCCCGCCCGCTGCTGCCAACCGAGGACCCGTTCTACGAGCCACCGACCGGTTACCAGCACGCCACCCCCGGCACGGTGCTGCGTTCGCGCGACGTCGAGCTGGCATTTCTCGGCCTGATCCCGCAGCGGACGATGGCCACCCAGCTCCTCTACCGGACGACCGACATGAACGGCCGGCCGGCGGCAACGGCGACGACGGTGATCGTGCCCGCTGACGTCACGCCCGACCGGCCCTGCCCGGTGCTGTCGTACCAATGCGCGATCGACGCCGTGTCGTCCCGGTGTTTTCCGTCGTACGCGTTGCGGCGACGCGCGCAGGCCATCGGGTCGCTGGCTCAGCTGGAATACCTACTGATCGCCGCCGCCCTGGCTGAGGGCTGGGCGGTGTCGATACCCGACCACGAGGGCCGCACCGGCATGTGGGGTGCGCCCTTCGAGCCCGGTTACTTCATTCTCGACGGGGTTCGGGCCGCGCTGGATGCCGAGCGACTCGGGCTGTCCTCCTCGGCGCCGGTGGCGCTGTGGGGCTACTCGGGTGGCGGGCTGGCGACGGCGTGGGCTGCCGAGCTGTGCGCCGATTACGCGCGCGAGCTGGACGTCGTCGGCGCCGTGCTCGGATCACCGGTCGGCGATCTCGGCCACACCTTCCGCCGGCTCAACGGCACCTATTTGTCCGGCCTGCCAGCCATGGTGATCGCCGCGCTGATGCACATCTACCCCGACTTGAACCGGGTCATCCAGGAGCACGCCAGCGACGAGGGCCGCGCACTGCTGCAGCGGCTGGAGAGCATGACCACAGTCGGCGCGGTGCTCCGGATGGTCAAGAAGGACGTCGGTGTGTACCTCGACCGGCCACTCGAGGAAATCCTGAGCATGCCCGAGGTTCAGCACGTCTTCGACAGCATCAGGCTGGGCGCCAAGGTGCCCACGCCGCCGGTGCTGATCGTGCAGGCCGTGCACGACTATCTGATCGACGTCGAGGACATCGACCGGTTGGCCGACGCCTACTCTGCGGGCGGAGCCGACGTGACCTATCACCGCGACGCGTTCAACGAGCACCTGCTGCTGCATCCGCTGTCGGCGCCGATGGCGCTGCGCTGGTTGCAGGACCGGTACACCCGCCGGCCGCTGAGCGATCATGTGATCCGAACGAAATGGCCGACGATGTTCAACCCCGCGACCTACGTCGGAATGGCGCGGCTGGCCGTGATCGCGGCCAAGGTGATCACTGGCAAGGCAGTTCACCACCGCCCGCTGTGACGAGTCGGCAAGGCGGCTCCGTATCCAGATCGGGCCGCCTCACAACCAGGGGTTGAGCACGACCTTGTGCGCGGCGCCGCCGGCGTGCAGGCCCTCGAATGCGGCAGGGAATGCGTCGAACGCGACCGGCGCTCCCACCAGCCCGCTCTCGGCAATCCCGCTGCCCGGTAGCAGAGCCACGACCTGATGGAAGTCGGACACCGTGTAGGCGGCGTTGTAGCGCAGGGTCAGGCCCTTCATCGCGGCGATCGTATGGCTCGTCATCTCCGGGTCGAGGGACAGCCCGGCGCTGACCACGGTGCCGCCAGGTGCCACGGTCAGTATCGCCTGGTCGATCAGGCCGGGCACTCCAGCGGTCTCGATGACGACGTCCGGCGCGCCGCCGAGCGCCTCGGTCGCCTCGGCAGCCAGGTCAGGCCCCTGGGTAAGGAAGGCATCAGCGCCCAGCCGGCGAGCTACGCCGGCTTTGGCGTCGGTGCGGGCGACCGCCGCCACACGCGCCGAACCGAGGTGCTTGGCGAAGTGGACGACTCCCAAACCCAGCGCGCCCGCGCCGAGCACCAGCACGCGACCGACCGATGAGACGCCGGCCACCGCAGCGGTGGCCAGGCTTGTGGCCAGCGGCTCGACGAGCGCCCCCTCGACCGCCGAGAATCGCTCGGGCAGTTTCACGCTCGCGTGCTCGTAGACGGCGGCGAACTGGGCGAAGCCGCCCATCCGGCTCGTCGCCTGTGCGCAGCCTTGGGGGAATCCGGACCGGCACTGCTCACAGTGCCCGCACCCGGCGAAGGTCATCGGCGCCACCCGGTCGCCGACCTGCAGCGAGGTAACCCCCGGACCGACCTCGATCACCTCGCCGCCATACTCGTGGCCCAGCACGGCGCCGCCGACGAACAGCTCATCAACGATCGGCCCGTACAGGGTGGGGCTGTCCCGCGGCCGGGTCAGCGAGATGTCGGTTCCGCAGACGCACGCACACTCCACACGCACGACCACTTGCCCTTGTTGTGGCGTCGGGTCCGGGACCTCGTCAATGCGCAGACCCTGGCCAGGCCCGTTATAAACGGCGGCTTTCATCGGTCCTTCTTGTCACTCAAGCAGGCTGCAAGCCGTCAGCGGTGGCGCCGACGGCCTCCGCCTCGGCGCGTTGCTGCTTGATGCACTTGAGCAACACGACAGCCATCACGTTGAACCAGCTGCCGAACACGACAGCCGGGATCCAGAAGGCGAGCACCCCGTTCCACGCGAACGGGCCGCTGTGGGCAATGATCACGATCGCGCCCGGCAGGAACAGTGTGGCCACCCACGCGTTGAAGTACCCGACCCAGCGCGGCATGACCGGCGTGGTTCCCTTGTCACCGAATACCGCCAGCGCCAAGCAGATTGCCTGTAACACCGCCGGAGAGAATGCGCCGATGAACATCTGCCAGCCGAAGTCGGAGAAGAATTGCATCGTGTCCGGGTTGCGCTGGGCAGGACGGAAGGCCAGCGCTGCATAGACGAACATCGGGATGACCACGAGCAGCACGTTGGCGGCGCCGAGCATCATCTGCGTGTAGGCGAGCGGCGAGCGCCGGCCGCCGTTCATTCGCATCATCTGCATCCCGATGCCGGCGGAGAACGGTGCCTGCAGGGCGCCCGCGGCGATGGTGATGATGATCCCGACCTGGATCAGCGTGGTGTGGTCTTCATAGAACGCCTGAACCTGCAAGGGCGTATCGCCGGGGCCGTGGAGCGGCAGCAGGTAGCCCGCTACCAGGCCCCAGCCGACGAAGAACAGCAATGGGAACGCCATTCCCGCATATGCGCAAAGCCTGTCCTGCCAATCGTTGTTCATTGCGCTCTCTTCTACTGGGCAGTGGTGGCCGTCCCGCGATCGGTCCGGATCCCGTCGATGAGAAACTCGAGCCCCGCGGCGAAGTGCGCGCCGTCGGTGCGGTCGAGAAAGTCGGCGCCCGCGGCGAGGATCGCCGGGTACTGCGCACGCGGCAGCGCCGCCAGACCAGCAAGCCGGCGATCGAGCGGGACCCCGCCTGCGACCTGTGCCGCCTCCTGCTGGACGAAGCCGATCACGAAGCCGCTGAACGCAGTGAACGCCGCGACAGCCCCTCCCGTGTCGAGGCCGGCGTCGCCGAACGCCGTCATCGCCACCTCGGCCGCGCGGTAGGCGGCGTCCCCGTTGATGTGTTGCGTGGCGAAGATCTGCGCCAGCTCCGGATGCGCGCCGAGCACCGTGCGCAGACCTTGGTAGAGCCGTCGCAGCCGCTCCTGCCATGGCAGCGCCGCGTCAGGCAGCACCAGCAGGTCGAGGATGCGGTTGCCGATCGCGCCGACGAGCTCGTCCTTGGTCGCTACGAATCCGTACAGCGTCATCGTCCCGATCCCGCACCGCTGCGCGAGCATTCGCATGCTCAGCCCCGCCAGCCCGCGCTCGGCCACGATCATCATCGCCTCGTCAACGACCCTGTCGCGGCTCAGCGCCGCCGCCGCGGCACGCCCCTGCGCGGTCCTAGCCACAAGCAGTAAACGTACGCGTACGTTTGGGTGGAGTCAATCGCGCGGTGCGATCACCTGATCAGGAAATGGCCTGCAATCAACCCCGCGACCTGCAGCGCCGTCCGCTATGACGAGTCGGTTCCGGAAGCCGGATACACGGTCTTGACTGCCGGATAGCCGCCGAGATCGTCCCGGGCGGTCGCCGCCACCGGCACCGCGTAGACCAATGCAGCGGTCGCGGCCGGCAGCAGCAGCGTGCATGCGCTCTGCAGCCAGGACGGGCCGAAGAACACCGACGGCGCCTCAGTGACGTAGTACAGCGGGTGGTCGTGGCTCACCGGCGCAGCAGCGAAATCTGGTGTGCCGTAACGCAAGTGCACCAGCAGCACACCAACGCCGACCGCGGCGCCCGCCGCGATCACCATGCCGATACACAGCCCGGTGACCATCCCGGGACCGCGATGTGGCCGCCACTGCCAGGCCAGCACGGCAGCCACCGCGGCAACGACATTCAGCAGCCCCAGCATCAGGAATGCGGAGACGAAGAAGTGATCGGCTTCGCTGCCCAGGTATTCGTGCAGCCGCTCACCGCTATGGGTCAACGCCACCGCCCCCTTGACCGGCGGGGCCAGCCACGCCCACAGGGCGCCGACGAGCGCGCCGACCGGCAGCAGTCCCGCCGTGACTGTGATGGCCGCTCGCCGTCGAGAAATCCGCGGCGCGCCACGGGTCCGCACGTCGGTCATCGTCGCGACTCCAGATCGGCCGAGTCCACCCGACCGTGCCGCGAACATGTGGCCCACCAGCCGTCGGGACGGACCTGCACCACCATGCGGCGCCCGCATTCGGCGCAGAACCGGGGCGGCTCCAGACCCAGCTGGGCCGCCGTGGGCACGGTAATGCCGGCCGCGTCGTCGACGCGGGCGCCGGTGTAGACGTTATAAACCCCCGCCCCCACCGGCGTGGGCAGATCGCGGAGCATCAATGTCTCGCTCTACAGGCTCGCGTTGAGGGCCTTGATCGGCATCTGCAGATCCTCGAGCAGCTCCAGATCGGCTTCAGCGGGCCGCCCCAGCGTGGTCAGGTAGTTGCCGACGATCACGGCGTTGATGCCGCCCAGGATGCCCTGCTTGGCGCCGAGATCGCCGAGGGTGATCTCGCGCCCACCGGCGAACCGCAGCATGGTCCGGGGCAAGGCCAACCGGAACGCGGCCACCGCTTTGAGCGCTTCGCTGGCCGGCAGGACTTCCAGGTCGCCGAACGGCGTGCCGGGTCGGGGATTGAGGAAGTTCAGCGGCACCTCGTCGGGGTCCAGCTCGGCCAAGTTGGCGGCGAACTCGGCGCGCTGCTCAATCGTCTCGCCCATGCCGAGGATGCCTCCGCAGCACACCTCCATGCCGGCCTCGCGCACCATCGACAGCGTCTCCCAGCGCTCTTCCCAGCTGTGCGTGGTGACGACATTGGGGAAGAAGGAGCGGGCGGTTTCCAGGTTGTGGTTGTAGCGGTGCACGCCCATCGCGGCGAGGCGGTCGACCTGCTCGGCGCTCAGCATCCCCAGCGAGCAGGCGATCTGGATGTCGACCGCATCGCGGATCGCCTCGATGCCTGCAGCCACCTGCGCCAGCAACCGCTCGTCGGGCCCGCGCACCGCTGCGACGATGCAGAACTCGGTGGCGCCGGTCTTGGCGGTTTGCTTGGCCGCTTCGACCAGGCTGGGGATGTCCAGCCAGGCGCTGCGCACCGGCGAGGCGAACAACCCGGACTGCGAGCAGAAGTGACAGTCTTCGGGGCAGCCGCCGGTCTTCAGGCTGATGATCCCCTCGACCTCGACCTCGGGACCGCACCAGGTCATCCGCACCTCGTGCGCCAATGCCAACAGCTCTTCGAGCCGTTCGTCGGGCAGCTGCAGCACTTCCAGCACCTGCTGCTGGCTCAGCCCCTCGCCACCCTCGAGCACCTGGTGACGAGCCACCGCCAGGATGTCGGTGCGGTCGGTGTCGGATGTTGGCCGAGTCGCCGCCTGAGTCACCAGCTACTCCTTAAGTGTTTGTCTTTGTGCTGTCCGCGCATTCGGGACGCAGCGGACCCGGGCTTCTCACAACCAGCGTTGAACGGTGCCCAGGCTAGGCTAGCGGTGTGCACCTGCACAAACGTCATGTGGTCGGCGCGGCGGCGATTGGGTACCTGATAGGGGTAGGCACCGGAGCCCCGGGGGTGAACGCAATTGAGTAGTGCACACGTCGAATACGTGGGTCACCATTGGCTCCTACTTGCCGGACCGGCGTTCTTGCCGGCCGTGATCGTCGTCGCCGTGGTGTTGTATGTCGCGATCAGAGATCGGCGCCGCGCCGACGACGATGCAGAGCGCAGCGATGAGGAGGAGCGGCGCCATTAGCGCCGTCGACGAGGATCCGCAGGCGACCAACCGCGACACTGCCGACGAACGGCGTGACTGAGGCACGCGGCAGCAAATCAGCCGAAGTTTGAACGCAGAGCTCGCAGGCTACCTACTGTGAAGTAAGTTCCCGCCCGACACTTCTCGGGCGGGCCACAGTGCGGTGGGAGGTATCACGGTGGAACTGACACTGCTCGCAGCAGATCCGCCGGCGCGCGGCGCCGGCCTCAACCAAGTGATCGGCCTTTCCGTCGCCGGGATGGTGATCGGCGCGGTAATGCTGTACGTCGGCTGGGCGCATCGCACGCATCGGATCAGCTGGCTAACGGGCGCCGCAGAGTGGCTGGGACAAAAATTCGACCGCCCGTCGTGGGTCGCGCTGCCCGTCCTGGTATTCACCACATCGATCATCTGTGCGCTGTTCGGCTTCATCTGGGATGTCAGCTGGCACATCGGCAACGGCCGCGACCCCGGACCGTTGGCCAACCCAGCCCACTACTTCATCATCATCGGCCTGTTCGGCATCTTTGTCGCCGGCATGATCTCGGTGGTACTGCCGTTCGACAAGCCGGGCCCGGCCGCGGTGCGGATCACCCGCAACTGGTACGCCCCCGTCGGCGGCATTCTGATGGCAGCTTGCGGAATGTACGCGATGATCGGCTTCCCGCTCGACGACATCTGGCACCGAATCTTCGGCCAAGACGTAACGCTTTGGGGCCCAACCCATCTGATGATGATCGGCGGCGCCAACTTCTCCCTCTTCGCGGTGCTGATGCTGGAGTACGAGGGCGAGCGATACCTGCAGGCAAGCCCGCCCGCCGATGGTGCACTGGAGCGAAAAGACCGCCCTTTCGTCCGATTCGTTCGCTACCTGTCCTGTGGCGGGCTGCTCATCGGAATGTCGGTCTATCAGATTGAATTCGACTTCGGAGTGCCCCAGTTCCGGTTGGTTTTCCAGCC
This sequence comes from Mycobacterium sp., assembly GCF_049281135.1. Lineage (GTDB taxonomy): Bacteria > Actinomycetota > Actinomycetes > Mycobacteriales > Mycobacteriaceae > Mycobacterium. The sequence continues at coordinate 12,970 of NZ_JBAPRN010000600.1, forward strand.
GATGCTGATTGCCGCGGCCGCCGCGATCGGCACGATCGTGGCGCGCATCACGCTGGGCCGAGGTGCGGCGATCATCGCGGCGTTGTTCGCAATTGCGCTGCGCGGCGGGGTAGCCCTGATCGTGGGACCTGTGCTGGGCGCCGCGATCAACTGGTTCCCGCTGTATCTGGGGCCGGCGTTGGTGGTCGAGGTGCTGGCCTTGACCCCGCTGTTCCGCCGGCCGATCTTGTTCGGAGCCGTCGCCGGTCTGGGCATCGGCACCGTCGGCCTGTGGCTCGAGTCGCTGTGGATCGGAGCGGTCTACCACTATCCGTGGCCGATCACGCTGTGGCGCGAAGCGCTGCCGACGGCCGTCCCGGTGGCGATATTGGTCGGCATCTGCGCGGCGATGCTCGGGATGGTCCTCACCGGCCAGCGCCTGCCGGGCCGGGGCATCGGCATCACCGCGGTGGCGCTCACGGTCCTCGTCATCGGCGGCACGGTCGCCAACGGCCTGCACATTCACGTGCCCAGTCAGGACACCGCGACCGTCAAGCTGACCGACCTGCCGAGCGCACCGGGACAGCGGATGGTGTCGGCCGACGTGCAGATCAATCCGCCCACTGCCATCAGTGACCATCCGGATTGGCTCACGGTGCTGGCCTGGCAGGGCCGGATGAACAACGAACGAGGTCTGGTGATCGACCGGCTCACCAAGGTGGGTCCCGGGCATTACGTGTCGAATCGTCCACTCCCGGTGTGGGGCTCCTGGAAGACCTTGGTCCGTATCCATGACGGCCGCACGTTGGCTGCGGTGCCGATCTGGGCGCCCGCTGACGACGCCATTCCCGTCAAGGAAATCCCGGTGCAGCTCAACAGCACCAAGCCCCTCACATTCGAGGTGTCGATCCTTCAGCGTGAGCGTGACCCGGGCGTGCCCGCGTGGTTGTTCACCGCCGGCGGAGTGGTCGTGCTGTTCCTGACCTTGTGCGTCGTCTCCGCTCTGACGTGGGGTGCCGGCCGGATCAACGAGGACGACACTGCCCCAACGCAACCGGAGGAATCGGTATTGGATCGCGTTCCCCCGAAGGCGGCATGAGGGCGGCGGCAGCAGTCTCGTCACCGCGCGCACTCCTTGCGGCTCTAGTTGGAGTACTGGCGGTAGCACTGGCCGGGTGCGGGGGTGCGTCGAAACCGGCCGGCAGCGCCGGGCTGACGATCGACATCACGATCGCCCACGGGCAGGTCACGCCGGCCAACGCGACCCTGCAGGCAACTGTCCGCCAACCGATTACGCTGCATGTGACCAGCGACGCCATCGACGAGTTGCACGTGCATTCGGTGCCCGATCACAAGTTCGAGGTGGCCGCAGCGGCCAATCAGACATTCCAATTCAGCGTTGACGTTCCGGGCAGCGTCGACGTCGAGCTACACCATCTCGACCGCACCGTCGCCACCATCCACGTGCATCCGTGACACGCGCCGGCGACGATTCAGAGCGCAGCGATGAGGAGGAGCGCCGCCGATGACCACGGCGGTCATTGTCGCGCACGGCCTTGGCGGGTCGAGCGATCTCCCGGTGCCGTATGCGTTTTCGGTGATCGGCGCGGCTTGGGCGTTGACCTTCACCTTCGCTCTGGTCGCGCTCGCCTGGAAGCGGCCACGGTTTGATCCGGAAAATCCGACTCGCGCGCTGCCGGCGGTAGTGACGACTTTCGTGGACGCACGGGTCGTCCGCGGTTTTGCGGCGGTCGCGGCGTTGGCGTTCACCGGGTGGGTGCTGCTGGCCGGGCTGTGCGGACCGCAAACGCAGACCAACGCGCTGCTCGGTGTCTTCTACGTGCTGCTGTGGGTGGGGCTGGTGGCGGTTTCGCTTCTGGTAGGGCCGGTATGGCGGGTCATCTCGCCGATGCGCACGCTCTACCTACTGCTGCAACGCATTATCCCGGAACGCTTCGCCAAGCCACGGTTGAGCTATCCGGAGTCCTGGGGGTATCGGCCTGCCGCGGTGGGGTTGTTCGCATTCGTGTGGTTGGAGCTGGCCAGCCCCAACCCGGCCGCGCTGCCGTGGGTGAAGTCGTGGCTGCTGATCTATGCCGTGGTGTTGCTGGGCGGTGCCTGGCTGTGCGGGAAACGATGGTTCGCCCGAGCGGACCCGTTCGGCGTCTACAGCGTGGCGGTTTCGCGGCTCTGCCCCTTTCGGCGCGACTCGAAGACTCAGCGAATCGCGATCGGCAACCCCTTCGATCATCTGCTGTCGTTGCCGATTCGGCCGGGCATCGTCGCCGTGCTGGCGGTGCTGCTTGGCTCCACCGCATTCGACAGCTTCTCGTCATCGGCTACCTGGCGCAACTTCGCTGACGGCCTCGCCCGGAGTATTCACGATGTGCCGGTATCGTTTTCGCTGTCCGCGTTGCGCACTATCGGGATGCTGGTTTTCGTCGCTGTGGTGGGGACGACCTTCTCGCTGGCCGCGCGCGCGGCGGGCGGAATCGACCGCGAGCAGCGCCGTGCGCTACCCGGCCAGCTGGCGCACTCGCTGATTCCCATCGTGGTGGGTTACATCTTCGCGCACTACCTGTCGTATCTGGTCGAGCGCGGGCAGCAGGCGGTGTTCGCCCTCGCCGACCCTTTCGGCAAGGGCTGGAACCTGCTGGGGCTGGGGCATTTACACGTCGCCTACGTGTTGTCGCTGCATCCCACGGTGCTGGCTGTCATCAAGGTGACATCGGTGGTGACCGGACACATCGTGGCGGTGATCGCGGCGCACGACAAGGCGCTGCGGCTGCTGCCGTCGGGTCACCAACTCACCGGCCAGCTGACCATGATGCTGGTCATGGTCGGCTACACCTTCACTGGGTTGTACCTGCTCTTCAGCGCGTAGACGTCATTCCAGGACGCCGTCATGCAGCTCGGCGAACAATTCGGTGTTGCGGCTGTAGTCGACAGGCACGTCGATAATGGTCACTCCCGGGTCGGCCAGCGACCGGGTGAACGCATCCTCGAACTCGGTCAGGCTGGCCACTCGGACACCCTTGGCGCCGAAGGCGGCCGCGTAGTGAACGATGTCGTAGTCGCCCAACTGCACACCTGAGGTGCGGCCGTACTTCAGCTTCTCTTGGAACGCGACCATGTCGTAGGTGTTGTCGCGCATGATCACGTGCGTGAAGCTCAGGCCCAGTCGTGTCGCGGTCTCCAATTCCTGTGCACTGAACAGAAATCCACCGTCGCCGGACACCGACACGACCGGTGTACCCGGCCGCACCAGGGCGGCGGCCATCGCCCACGGCAACGCGACACCAAGGGTCTGCTGGCCGTCGGAGAACAGCAGTCGCCGAGGCTGATACACCCGAAAATGCCTGGCCATGTAGATGTAGTGTGATCCCACGTCGCAGGCCACGGTGGCGGTGTCGTCGATCAGGTCCCTGATCTTCAGGACGACAGCGGCCGGGTTGACGCCGCCGCCGGTCTGGGGGCGTTGGCGGGCCTCCTCGTCGATGTTCAGCAGCACGGCCCGCTGTTCGGCGATGTGGACACTGACGCCGTCATCCAGTCGCAGACCGGTCAATTGCGGGGTCAATTCGGTCAACGTCGCAGCGATGTCGCCGCGCAGTTCAAGGGTGGGCTGGTAGTGGTTGTCGATATCGGCGGGCATTTCGTCGATGTGGATCAGTGTGCGGGAGCGATCCGGATTCCACAGCCCCGGATCGTATTCGACCGGGTCGAAGCCGACCGTCACCAGCACATCGGCATGGCCGATCACGATGTCGCCGGGTTGGTTGCGGAACAGTCCGACCCGTCCGACGAACCGATCTTCCAGTTCGCGCGAGACCACACCGGCCGCCTGAAATGTCTCGACGACCGGGAGGTCGGCGACCGCGATCAGTTCGCGCAGCGCCGCACATGGCGCGGGCTCGCCGGCACGAATGCCGACGAACAGGGCCGGGCACTTTGCGGCCCGAATCAAGTTGACGGCCTGCGCAATTGGACCTACCGGTGCGGGACCCAACGCCGGCACCGGCGTCGGCTCGACGATTGCCGCTGATGTGGTGGCCGCCAGCACGTCGGCGGGTAGCACCACGGCCGCCGCGCCGTGCGGCTGGGTGAGCGCGATCCGGATGGCGTTGGCGACCGCCTCGGGGACGTTATCGGGATCGTTGACCTCGCCGGTGTACTTCGTGAACGGCTTCAGCGCCGCAACGGCATCCATCGACTGATGGGTCCGCTTGAGCCGGTCGGCCCGCTGCACGGCACCGCAGATCGCCACCATCGGGTCCTGCTCGGTGGTGGCGGTGATCAGTCCGGTGGCCAGATTCGTGGTGCCGGGCCCCGATGTCACCAATGCGACGCCTGGTGTTCCGGTGAGCCGGCCGACCGCGGCGGCCATGAACGCAGCGTTCTGCTCGTGGCGGCAGACGACCAGTTGGGGGCCACCGTCAGCCAGAGCGTCGTAGACGGCGTCGATCTTGGCGCCCGGTACGCCGAAGATGAATCGGACGCCGTAGGCGGCGAGGGTTTCGATCACGCGTTGAGCGGAGCGCACGTTGTTGCTCAGTTCATTCCCCCTCGGTTTGGCGGATCTGGGTGTCCATGTCGGTCTTATTCAGTTCGGCGGCAAGGAATTCTGGTGTGCGCGGCAGGCTCAGGTGCAGATCAGAGCGAACACTGATGTCCACCCGGCCACGCGTCAACAGGTAGTCCAAGGCGTGTCCGCCGTGGCGCCGTTCGGCGTCGACGAAATGGGAGTGGTAGCCGGCCACCGAGACGCCCTGCTCGTAGTCCGGCATTCGAAATCCCGCCAGGGTGCCGGTGGCGTCGCCGAAGGTCACCTCTCGCTGGTCTTGGGTGGCCTCGGTGAACGGCGGGTAGGGGCGGTGTTGCGCGGTGACCGTGCGAGTGCGAATCACGCTGAAATCGCCGGTAACCCGGACAGCGACGATCAAATTCGCACTCGGTAGTGATTCGTCGATGCGTGCTTTGAGGCCGGCGCGGTCGACGGGCTCGGTCACCTCGAACGAGCGGTCGGCGTCAAACCAGGTGACGACGGCGAACGGGGTGCACTGGTCAGCGTCGGCGACGTGTGCGCTGCCGTCACCACGTAGCTGGTAGCAGATGCCGTCGAGCACCAGCATCTCGCCGTCCAGCCCGTTGAAGGTGCCCAGGCCAAAGTTGCCGTGCTGCAACAGCTCCCGGATCGTCACGTCGCCGTCGTACACGCCGTCGAGCAAGGCACCCATCGTCGAGGTCTGGTAGACCTCGCTGCCGTGGCGATATGCGAGCATCGCGTGCAGCCAACCGCGCAGACGGCTGGTGGGGGACTCGGCCGGATCAGACACCATCTGTGAATCTCCATCGTCGCGACGCGCTAAGGATTGTTTCGCTCGCGGACCGCGCCGTCAACGCGACCACCCTCCCGCTATCAATCCAGTCACGATGGTGTGCCCGGTCGGCGGGGCGTTCGAACGGTTGCGCACTGGATATCGCGGCGTAATTTTTCTTTCAGGCGAATACGTGGAGGCATCTGATGGGCGATATGGAACTAGGCCGACGATCGCTACTGGCCGCGGCACCACTGTTGCTGGCGACGATCGCCGCCGGTGACAAGACGGTCAAACTCGACAATTTCAATGTGGCGCCGCCACCAGAGGCCGGCCCGGACCCAAGCGAGACGTTCACCCAGGCGTACCGTGACATCACTTTCGAGCCATGGGGCAACTTGCCGCCGCGCAGCGGCGAAATGGCCATGCTGTACGGAGATTTCAATAGCCCGGGGCCGTATCTGGTGTTGATGAAATGGAATCCGGGGTGGTTCAGCGCGCCGCATACCTATGCGACCGACCGGATTCAGATGGTCGTGTTCGGCACCTGGTTTGTCAACAGCGGCAATGATTTCCAACCGCAAGACGCGGTTGGGGTCGGGCCGGGTGGCTATGTAAAGCGCACCGCGCGCACCCCGCACTACGACGGCGTACCAACCGGCCGGCCCGACCCGGCGGTTATCGCGATCTTCGGCCTTGGTCCCGTCGACGTGCAGCTCGTCGACCCGAGCCAGCCATCATGGCGTCAAGTGTGACGAAGGAAATCCCTTCGCCGCGCTAGGCCGGATGCTCGACGGAAAGGCCAAGCGTGCGCATCGTGCTCGCGAGGTGCATACCCAGGACCTCCTCAGTGCGTCCGAGATCCCCGTCGCGCACGGCTTCGGCGAAGAGGCGATGCTCTTCTAAGATCGTGGTGATCCGCTCCTCGTGCATGACCAATTCACGGTTCATGCGCATCTGACGGTCGCGTAGTGATGAGTAGAAACCGGCCACGATGACGTTCCCCGACTCCTGAAGGATGACGTCGTGAAAGGCGCGGTCGGCATCTGAGAACTCTTCCCACTCAGATCTCGCGGCGGCGTCCCGCTGCCGTTGCAGCTCCCCCAACAGCCGCTCGAACACGGCTGCGCGCGCCGCGGGGCCGCGTGCAATGACTTTGGCCGACGCGAACTGCTCTAAAACCCGCCTGGCCTCGATGACCGCGTGGGCTTCCTCAGAGGAAACCGGCACGACGAGCGCCCCGCGCTGCGGGTACAACCGCAGCAGCCCCTCGGCCTCCAGTCGCAGGAAGGCCTCACGCACCGGCGTGCGCGACATCCCGAGAGCGGTGGCGACCTCACCCTCGCTGATCAATTCCCCCCCGGGAAACGCTCCCGTGAGCACCTGCGTTTTGACGTAATCCAGCGCGCGGTCCTTAGCTGCGGGCCGGCCACTCCCAGTTGCCTTCGGTACCACACCACACCCCTTGCAGCTAAGCCGTATCCCACTTGTATCCCTGGCCGTCTTCGCATGTTACCGCTGTTCGGCGGATGTGACGAGGAGCTGGCGTTCCGAGCCAGTTGCAACTGAGATACAAGTTAGATACGATTGGGGTACAAGCGTTCCGCAGAGGAGGCAGGCCGTGACGAACACGAACCCGCAGCAGTCAGTTGCCGAATCGATGAATTTGGACCCGACAATTCCAGCGCCGATGACCAACGTCGCCGAGTACGGGTTCGAGGGCCGGTTCGAGGAGTGGGCCGATGACGCCCGATTGTTCGAGTACTCCAAGGCCGCCAACCCGATTGGCTCGGGGCATGCGCCGCAGGTGCCCATCGTTCAGTTCGGCCCCGAGCTCTACCGGGACCAACCGACCGGTGTGGTGCCGTTGGATCTGTCCAGGGAGCTTGGGATCAAGGACGGCGAGGCGACGAGCCCGGCGCTGTTGGCCAACTTCTTACGCATCCGCGCCGGTGAGCAGATCGACACCAGTCCGAACGCCACCAGCCAGCTGTACTACGTGCTCTGCGGGCGGGGCTTCGCGGCCATCAACGGCCATCTGGTCAAGTGGGAAAAAGGTGACTTCTTGACCCTGCCCGCCGGATCCCACTCGGTGTTCTACGCCGACGCCGAGGCGGCCATGTACTGGGTGCACGACGAACCGCTGCTGCGCTACCTCGGCGCCGACGCGACACAGCCCCGGTTCCGGCCCACCAAGTTCCGCCGCGCCGACGTCGTCGCCAAGCTCGAGGACATCGCCACTCGCCCGGGCGCCAACGACAAGAGCCGGGTCAGCGTGTTGCTGGCCAACGCCGACCAAGAACAGACGCTGACTATCACCCACGTGCTGTGGGCCATGTTCGGTGTGCTGCCCGCAGGCCAGGAGCAGCGCCCGCACCGCCATCAGTCGGTCGCCCTGGATCTGATTCTCGATGCGCCACCCAGCGGCTGCTACACGCTGCTGGGCACCCGCCTCGACGAGCGCGGCGAGATCCTCGACCCGATCCGAGTGGACTGGCAGGCCGGCGGTGCCTTCACCACCCCGCCGGGCACGTGGCACGCCCACTACAACGAGACCGATACGCCTGCACACCTGATCCCCGTTCAGGACGCTGGCCTGCAGACCTACCTGCGCAGCCTGGACATCAAGTTCACCCAACGCCGCGATTTGGTCGCCGGCTGAACCGCCAAAGACGGGACGCACGATGATCTACTGGGCTGCAATGAGTTTGGGCTCGTACTGCCTATTGGTGATCGAGGCGACGAAGTCTAGGTTGAATCCCATCAGATAGTCGGCGCGTCAACACAGAGGAGAATGGTCATGGCCAAGGTACTGCTTGTTCTCTATCCGGACCCGGTCACCGGCTATCCCCCGGTCTATGCGCGCGACAGCATCCCGGTGTTGCACGGCTACCCCGGCGGTCAGACGTTGCCGACCCCCTCGGCGATCGATTTCACGCCCGGTCAGCTGCTGGGCTGCGTGTCCGGTGAGCTCGGCCTGCGTAAGTTTCTCGAAGACGCCGGCCATCAACTGGTGGTGACCTCGGACAAGGAAGGCCCGGACTCGGAATTCGAGCGCGAGCTCCCCGACGCCGATGTCGTGATTTCCCAACCATTTTGGCCGGCATACCTGACCGCCGAGCGAATCGCCAAAGCGAAGAACCTCAAGCTGGCCCTGACCGCCGGGATCGGCTCCGACCACGTCGATCTCGACGCCGCGATCGCCCGCGGGCTCACGGTCGCCGAGGTCACCTTCTGTAACAGCATCAGCGTCGCCGAGCACGCCGTCATGCAGATCCTCGCGCTGGTCCGCAACTTCGTTCCGTCCCACCAGTGGGTCACCGACGGTGGCTGGAACATCGCCGACTGCGTCGAACGCGGCTACGACGTCGAGGGCATGGACGTCGGCGTGATCGCCGCGGGCCGCATCGGCGCTGCCGTGTTGCGCCGGATGGCGCCGTTCGACGTCAACCTGCACTACACCGACACTCGCCGACTGCCAGCCGAGGTCGAAAAGGAACTGAACGTCACCTATCACCCCGACGCCGCGTCGCTGGCGCGTTCGGTCGACGTGTTGTCCATCCATGCTCCGTTGCACCCGCAGACCTATCACCTGTTCGACGAGAAGCTGATCGCCTCGATGCGGCGCGGCTCCTACATCGTCAACACGGCCCGCGCCGAGATCTGCGTGCGCGACGCGGTGGTGGCAGCGCTGAAGAGCGGCCAACTGGCCGGCTACGCCGGCGATGTGTGGTATCCGCAGCCGCCACCGGCTGACCACCCGTGGCGGAGCATGCCGAACGAGGCAATGACGCCGCACGTCTCGGGCACCTCGCTATCGGCCCAGGCCCGTTACGCGGCGGGGGCGCGGGAGATTCTCGAGGACTTCTTCGCCGACAGGCCAATTCGCGACGAATACCTGATCGTGTCCGGTGGCGGGTTGGCCGGCACCGGCAAGGCGTCCTACACCGCGGGCAGTGGCGCGAGCCCCGGCAGCAGCGGCAAGTAACTCAGCTGATCGGGTACTCGACGCGTTCGCTGCCGTCCCAGCGTCGCAATCCGGCAAAGCTGCCGTAGATCTGGGACGGTTGACCGGCCAGCCGCAGGACCGGTCCGAGTTGAGCACCCTCGACTCGACGGGCCAGTGTGACGTGCGCCGTCCAATCACCGGGCCGGCTGTGCGGCAACGGTTCCGGCACGAGATGCGGTCCGCAGATTCGGTGCACCTCGGCGTGCAAGGCGAGCAGGTCGGCCGACGGCACGACGAGTCGGGCCAGGATGGCATTCGATTGACCGAACAGCAGCGGCGCCCCGACCGTGCAGCCCAGCGGTAACCGCTGAGCGACCGGCCGCAGCAGTGCGTCGACCTCGGGCTCGATCCGGTCGGCCACCGCCAATGTCACGTGCGGGCGTCCGGCCGGAGTCCTGCTCGGCAAGTCGGCAGCCGACAGGTCGTCCCAGATGCGGCGCAGTGTCGCTTCGGTCTCGTCATCGAAGAGCAGCTCGATCGAATGAACCATCAGCTGACCAGACTGGTCACCCAGGCCCGGTCGAATGCGTGCGCGCTCATCGCCATGAACTCGCTCGATTTCATCGACCCGGCGCCGGCGGGCAAAGCGGCGCGCAGCGGCGCCAGCCGCACCAGTGCCAATCTGTTGGAGTTCTCCACCACCCCCGGCTGCGGCGGCCAGTTGCCGATCACCAATCCCGCACAGGAAATTCCCTGTGCGGCAAGTGATTCCAGTGTCAACGCGGTGTGGTTCAGGGTGCCGAGCTCAGCGGTGGCCACGACCAGCGCGGCGGCGCCCAGATCACCCGCGAGGTCGCGCAACGTCATGCCTGCCTCGCCGATTTCGACCAGCAGCCCGCCGGCTCCTTCGACCAGGGTCAGCTGCACTCGACGGTCCACTGCGCGAATGAGTTTGAGCATGTTGCGCCGCGTCGGTAGTGACTTTCCGGCCTGCTCGGCGGCGGCCAGCGGCGCCAGCGGCTGTGGGTAGCGCGCCAGCCCGACCACCTTGGCCAGGCCGGTCAGTCGGGTGACCTCGGCCAGGTCGTCGTCGCCGGTATCGGTGCCGGTCTGCACCGGCTTGCAGACCGCGACGTCAACGCCGGCCTGGCGCGCGGCCGCTGCCAGTGCCGCGGTCGTGATGGTCTTACCGACCCCGGTCCCGGTCCCGGTGATGACGAGAACCGTCAACGGCGTGCCGCGGCGAGCACGTCGGTCAGCACCGCGCGGGCCAACTCGAGATCGTCGTCAT
>NZ_JBAPRN010000601.1:0-8524 GCF_049281135.1 Mycobacterium sp.
GCAGACCCAAATGTGGACCAGCGTCTCGAGCAGCCGCTCTCTGGGTACCGACGGGCGATCGTCGGCGAACGAGCTCAGCATCACCTTCTCGTTGAGCAGATTGAGCGCCGCGGAAAGTTCATTGGCGGGCACCGTCACCGGTGCAGCGCCGCGGGCGCGCTCGGCCTCGATCACGGTGGCGATATGGCCGACCCACTTCTCCATGAACCGTGACCACAACGCCCGCATGTCCGTATTGGTGCGCGCGGAATCCGCGGCCAGTGAAACCGCGCGGTGCGAACCGAACGTCTCGACGAAGACATTGATGCCGATCCGCCACAGCGTTTTCAAGTCGGCCGGGGGATTGGCGATCATGTTTTCCAACGCGGAGTCGGCTTCGACGAGCACCCGCTCGAACAAGGTCAGCATGACCGCGTCTTTGGACGGGAAATAGAAGTAGAACGTCGGGCGGGAAATCCCGGCGCCTTTGGCCAGGTCGTCGACCGAGATGTCGGCGAGCGGGCGCTGCTCGAGCAGCTGTTCGGCGGTGGTCAAGATGGCCAGCTCACGATCGTCGCCGGACGGGCGCGCCGAGCGCCGACCTCTGGAGCCACGGCTGGAGCTGACGGTCGTCACCTGCGTTACTTTACACGGTGTTGAGTCTTTCGACAGGGTGTTGACGAACTCAACACTGTGTTGATAGCGTGTCGCCATGACTGAACACCTCGACGTTGTGATCGTCGGCGCCGGCATCTCCGGCATCAGCGCGGCCTGGCACTTGCAGGACCGCTGTCCGTCCAAGAGCTACGCGGTCCTCGAGCGCCGCGACGACCTCGGTGGTACCTGGGACCTGTTCCGCTACCCCGGCATTCGCTCCGACTCGGACATGTTCACCCTCGGCTTCCGGTTCAAGCCGTGGGAGTCCTCGACGTCGATCGCCGACGGCGCGTCGATCAAGGCCTACATCAAAGAGACTGCCACCGAGAACGGCATCGACAAGCACATCCGTTACCGGCACAAGGTGCTGGCCGCCGAGTGGTCGGATGCCGACAACCGCTGGACGCTGACCGTCGACAACAACGGCCAGCAGCAAGAGCTCACCTGTTCGTTCCTGTTTGCCTGCAGTGGTTACTACAACTACGACGAGGGCTACCTGCCGAAGTTCGAGGGTTACGAGGACTTCGGAGGCACCATGATCCATCCGCAGCACTGGCCGGAGGATCTCGACTACGTCGGCAAGAAGATCGTGGTGATCGGCTCGGGCGCTACGGCGATCACGCTGATTCCTTCGCTGGTGAAGTCGGGCGCGGGCCACGTGACGATGCTGCAGCGCTCACCGTCCTACGTCGGGTCGCTGCCGCTGACCGACCCGTTCGCCGAGCAGGCCAACAAATGGCTGCCGACCAACCTCGCGCACGTCGCGAACCGGTGGAAGTGGATCGCGTTCAGCACATTCCAGTACCAGTTCTCCCGGAAGTTCCCGCGCCAGATGCGCAAGACCCTGCTGACCATGGCCAAGCGGCGGCTGCCGCAGGGCTACGACGTCGAGAAGCACTTCGGCCCGAGCTACAACCCGTGGGATCAGCGGTTGTGCCTGGCGCCCGGTGGTGATCTGTTCAAGACCATCCGCAAGGGCCAGGCCGATGTCGTCACCGACACCATCGACCGCTTCACCAAGACCGGCATCAAGCTCGGCTCAGGCGCGGAGTTGCAGGCCGACATCATCATCACCGCAACGGGTTTGAACCTGCAGTTGTTCGGTGGCGCCCAGATCCGGCGCAACGGCGCACCCGTCGAACTCAATGACACGATGGCGTTCAAGGGCATGATGCTGACCGATATGCCGAACATGGCGTTCACCATCGGCTACACCAACGCGTCCTGGACGCTGAAGGCCGATCTGGTGTCCGAGTTCGTCTGCCGCGTCATCAATTACATGGACGAGAATCATTACGACACAGTGGTGCCGCAACACCCGGGGAACTCGGTCGACGAGCGTCCGCTGATGGACTTCACCCCCGGTTACGTGCTGCGGGCACTGGATTACCTGCCGAAGGCCGGCTCGGTGTCCCCGTGGCGGCTCAAGCAGAACTACTTCATGGACCTGCAGCTGATCCGGCGCGGCAAAGTCGACGACGAGGCCCTGAGCTTCGCCAAAAAGCCTGCGGCCCTGGTGGTTTAACTGGGGTTGGCCGCAGCGACGATGACGATACCGTCATCGTCGCTGTAGGCGATGTCGCCCGGTACGAACTCCACCCCGCCGAAGCTGAGAGTGATGTCTCGCTCCCCGGCACCCGTCTTCTCGCTCTTGCGTGGGTTGGTGCCGAGCGCCTTGATGCCAATCTCCATGTCACGCAGTGCGGCGGCGTCGCGGACCGCGCCGTGCACGATCAGCCCGGCCCACTCGTTGGACCGAGCCAGCTCAGCGATCAGGTCGCCGACCAGCGCGGTGTGTAACGAGGCGCCGCCGTCGACCACCAGCACGCCGCCGTCGCCGGGCGTCGACAGAATCGACTTCAGCAGGGCGTTGTCTTGCGAGCAACGGACCGTGGTGATCGGCCCGGCGAACTGCGTCCGCGCGCCGAACTGGCGGAATTGAACGTCGCAGCTGCGGACGTCGGGCCCGATGTCGTCTACCAAATCGGCGGTGGGCCGGAAGATCACAGTCACCGAGCCATGCTAGTCATCGTCGCGGCGGAGCTGGCGGATCAGCAGTACGGCCAGCAGGCTGATCGCGATCGCCACCGCGAGTGGTAGCGGCGACCGGCCGCTCGACGACGGGCCGGGCTGCGCGGGCAGCGGGTTGGCTGCCGCTTCGATGGTTGACTTCGCATGCGCCGCGGCATCTTTGGCTGCCGCGGCGAGCTGACCATTGGTGTCGGGCGCCACCGGAGCGACTTTCTTGGGCGCGATCTTCTTGGCGGGCGCCTTTTTAGCCGGAGCCTTGCTGGCGGGTGTCTTTTTCGCGGCGGCGTGCTTTTTGGCTGCCTTTGCCGGCGCCGTCTTCTTCGCGGCCTTCGCGGCAGCCTTTTTGGCGGGCGCTTTCTTGGCGGGCGGCTCGGGCGGCTCTGTGGCCGGCGTCTCCGGCTCCTTGGCTGGCGGCTCGGGTGGCGCCGTCTCCGCGGGCGGCGACGGTGTGCTCAGGGGTGGTTCAGGCGCGGGTTCGGACATGTTGTCCGGTCGATCCTGCGGGTCTGCCATCCGATTGCTCCTTTGCCGCTTCTTGTCGGGTGCCCCGGCCCGGTGGAGCCGAATCCATCATGCCAGGGCTGCGTAGGTGGTTTCGCTGGCGTAGGTCAAGACCTGTTTCGGATGGACCACAGTGCCCCGCCGCCCACCAGGGCCACCGCGCCCAGGACGAAAGGCCAGATCGGGACCTCGCCGCCCGAGTCGTCCGCGGGCTGCGCGGCCGGCCCGGGCGTGCCGCTGCCGGCGGCCGTCAGCCGGAATGACCATGACCCCGAGACCACATGCCCGTCAGCCGATGTCACCCGGTAGTTGACCGTATAGTCGCCGGCCGGACCCAACGGACGGAGGCCGATGCTGACGACTGTGCCGTGCACCTGCGGGGAGCCGTCGGTCCACAGGTTGCCGTCCGGACCGACAACGGTCATCGCCGCGAACGTGGTCTGCAGATCCTCGTTGAACGTCGCGCTGACCCGAACCGGGCCGTTGCTCACCGAGGCCTTGTCCGCGGGATCGGCGGACACCCGCGCGGCGTGAGCGCTGGCGGCGCCGGCGGTCAACGTAGGCGCGAACGCGACGGCTGCCAGCAGCAGCGCCACTACGACGGCGTGTGTCCGACGGCTCATGCCTTCCGCACGATCAGAGCGACACCGACACCGAGGGCACCCACGAACAGGGCCGCGCCGGCGAGGATCCGGGCGGTGTTGTCGACCACCGCCCGGGACTGCTGTCCCGGTGGCGCCGCTGTGGCGGTCGGGGCCGCGGACTTGGTCGGGGTCGGGTTGGGGGCGGGCAATGTCGGGCCGCCGGTCAGCGCCAGCGTCGGCGTGGGATGTTCCGGCTCGGCTCCGCCGGGCGCCGGAGCTTGGTCCCACTTCACCACCGCGCCGTCGGCGTAGGTCTGCGTCGTCGGGAAGCCGACTGTATCGGCGTCGGGCAGCTTCGCCGATATCCGGAACACGCCGAACTGGTCCACCGGAATGCCAGTGTCGGGCGCCGCGGTCCACGTGACCGACCGGACGGCGTTTGTGGCGGCGTCGCGGTCGATCTTGGCCGACCACCCCGGCATCTCCTCGGTCTGGACCGAGGAGACATTGGTCAGGTCGACCGTGACCGCGGTGGTGGCCGCGTTGGTCGCCGACTCGTTGGGCACCTGGAAGCTGACCGTCGCGAAGGCGTTGCGCGCGGCGTCCGTACTGGTGGCCTGGACGTGCGCCGATGCCGTCGTGATCGCCGCGGCCGGGCCGAGGCAGAGCAGCGTGGCTGCCGCGGTTCCGATCAGGGTGCGCAAAACCATCCTGCGTTGAAGTGTCATCGGAATCGCCTTCCTGTCTGCAGTGGGGTCGGGGATCAGGTCAATCCGAGTCGAGCCATCAGGTCGGCGTCGATCTCATCGAGCTGTCGGGAGATTGCGGTGTGGGCGCCGCGGCGGCGGGTGGGCGGCATGTTCTCGGCAGCGGTGACAGCGGCCGCCAAGTCTGCGAGCCGCTCGGAAATCGCGGTGACGAATTCTCTGGTCTCAGCGTCCTTGGGCTTGTTCTCCTGCACCGACCGCAGCGACTGCTCGGCGCCGGCGATGCGGGCCGACAACTGGCCGCCATGACCAGAGAATTGACCGATCTGGGCCAACGGGACCCCGAGTTGGTCGGCCCGCCGCTGGTCGATCAGACCGCGCGCGGCCATGGCGACCCGGTAGACCAGCGGCACCACGATCGGGGCAAGCAGCCGAGACACCGTCAGCAGGCGGCGAATCCGCGTCGGCGACAGCAGCGCGCCCTCGCGCACCGCCTTCAGCTGGGTCTCGGCCACCTTCAGCGCTGCCTGGTCGCTGGCGCGCTGCGCCTTCAAATTCTCGCGGAGCGCCTTCGTCTCGGCGCGCTGCGCGGCTTTGAACCGACGCACCTCATTCTTCGCCGACAGCTTGGCCTCGAGTTTGGCCTTGGCCTTGATCGCGCGAGCTTCGGCGCGACGCGTCGCGCGGGTTTTGCGCTTGCCGAACAGGCCCATCCGCGCACTACCTCCCCCAGGTCTCGTCGACTATCGCGGTGCCAGTGCGGCATCGGTGGGCCAACCCTAACCGGGTCGGGCGGCCCGACTGCCGTCAGGCTTCCAGGTGTTCCTTACGCCGTAGCTCGTCGGCGCGGTGAACGATGTCTTCCTGCGCTTCGTGGGACAGCCCACTGACTCGAAGCGCGATCCGCCGGACACCCTCGTCTCGGATGACCAGCAACCACGACAACTCTTTGTCGAGCTTCTCGTAGTACTCGTCGTCGGTGAAGTAAGCGGGCCTGATCCGGAAGAAGTTCGCCAGGGCAGCCATGGTCGCCGACGACGGGTTGGTTCGGTTGCCAGAGCGTAGCTGCGATAAATACGGAGCCGACATCGTGATTCCTTCAGCCTTGAGCGCCGCGATCACTTCAGCGGAGGTGTGCGGCCCCCGTCCGGGGGGGTAAACCGTGTCGAACAGGCGGTTCAGGCGGGCGGAAAACGTCGTGCTCATCGATATGACCTCCACCGGGTTGGTAGATCGAGTGACTCTCTCTAAGTATTTGCTGATTATCGTAGCCAGACTTATCCCCGCAACCAAGTGCAAGCTTTTAGAAAATTAACGGCCAAGGCATTTATGAGAGCAGGGATTATCGTTGCGGCGGGAGTAACCCGCTTATCCAGTCAATACACATGATATTTTAAGGGAATTGTGTGAAGTTTCATCGCTTCAGGGACTATTGACACTTCGCTGATCGCGAGCGGGCCTACTCATGGCAACCTGCATGATGCTCAAGCCGCGCGCACAGCCTATTTGCTGTAGGGCGCCATGGAGTCGCCTGTGAACATGTTGTCGCCGACGTGCCACGCGCCGGTGTTAGGCGCATGTCAGAGCGCTCGTCCAGATGCTCCACAACGCGGTCGAGGAGTCAGAAAGACACTCCTCGCCGTCCTAGGATCGGTTCCGGCTGTCGGATTCGCTATGCGGCAAGCAGCATTGCCAAGATTGCTGTGTCGGGGTGGCTGATCGGGTCGACGCCGACCCGGCTGACCATTGAGGTGATGGTGCCGTCGGCCTCGGCCTCCACCCAGGCCGCGCGGTGCTCGAGTCCCAGATAAGGCAGACCGGGCAGCAGCACACACCCCGACGCGGCGCCACTACATTCCGGCAGCGATGGCGTCGTCTCCGACGGGGGATGCAGCATCAACAACGCGGGCGGCTGGTGATCGGCGAAATAGCCTGGCCGAATGGCGGATTCACCGACCACCGGGCCCTCGGCCAAAACCAGGCCCACGGTGCCCGGCGCGGGAGCGTCCGGCAGCTCCTCGCGAACCCCGAATACGGTTGTGGTCGGCAGCAATCCGGGAAGCGATGCCACCCTGACCGCAACCATCAACAGTTGCGCCCACTCTTTGGTCGAGTCGGGCCAGCGCCCGGAAATCACGAACCCTTTCAGGGCACCACGGGAATGGAAGGGGGCCACCTCGATGGCCCCGCCTGAGCCAGTTTCCATTTCGCCCTCCATTCGGGTATTCAGCGATACACCGGTGGGTCGATCCGATCAGCATGCGGCAGCCTGGCAACGCCCGCAAGCTGACACGGGCAATCAGCGCCGACGAAGCCGAAAAGAAACGCCGCCGAAATAGCGTTCGGGGCGCCACGCGATTCGCGCGACGCCCCGAACAGGCGAATCCAACTGTTGTCAGCCGGCGATGAGCCCCTTGGCCTTCGTCGTCGCACCCTTGTAACGAGACTGCACGTCATCCCAGTTCACGACATTCCAGTACGCCTTGGCAAAGTCTGCTTTGACGTTTTTGTACTGCAGGTAGAACGCGTGCTCCCACATGTCGAGCACCAGCAGCGGAACCAAACCCAGCGGGAAATTGGTCTGGTGGTCGTACACCTGGAATACCAGCAGCTTCTCGCCGAGGCTGTCCCAGCCGAGCGCGGCCCAGCCGGAGCCTTGGACAGTGGTCGCGGCCGCGGTGAACTGAGCCCGGAACTTGTCGAACGACCCGAACGCCTCGTCAATGGCAGCGGCGAGCTCACCGGTCGGCTTGTCACCGCCGTTGGGGGACAAGTTCTTCCACCACAGGCTGTGGTTGACGTGACCGGCCAGGTTGAACGCCAGGCTCTTCTCGTTCAGCACGATGGCCGACTGATCGTCCTTGGAGCGCGCCTCTTCGAGCTTGGCGACGGCGTCGTTGGCGCCCTTGACGTAGGTGGCGTGGTGCTTACTGTGGTGAAGTTCGTTGATCTGACCCGAAATATGCGGCTCCAGCGCTCCGTAGTCCCAATCCAGGTCAGGCAAGGTGTATTCAGCCACGGGTTTCCTTCCTTCGCGATCGTTGCCGATCTACTCTGACGCTTCGCTGCAGGCTGTTAGCGAAGTGGCGGCTTTGGCGTAAGTAACCCTGCTCCATCGCCGCGCGCACCGCAAGAACGAGTGCGCGTGGGGATACCCGACAGCGGGACTTCAGAACCAGACGATGACGGCGAGGACCGCCAGCAAAACCAGCGCGATCAATCCGGCGCGCAATCCGGCAAGCAAGTAGGAGCGATTACACGTCGCCGACGTCGTGTACCAGTGCGGCGAAGAACTCGCCGACTGTGGTCCGATCGGTTGCGTCGTCATCGAATGTTCCCGGCCTGCCTGTCCAAACTGTCCCCCAGTGAGATGAGTCACAAAAGATCTCAGTGATGGCGATCATAGCCGCTGATGTACCCCCTGAGAAATTGAACGGACCACGGCGTGCTGACCAGCGTCTTGTTGCTGGAGGAGTTGTGGTCCGCGTGCCGAATAACCGTGCTCCCGATTCCGACTGCGGACAGCGACGCGCGCAGACCCGCTGTGACTTCCGCCATAGCGGCGAGTATGGCGAAACCGTGAGATCGGCTAAGAATTCGCTGAACGCAGGGCCGGGCTGTCGATCACGAACCGGTAACGGACACGGGTTATCCACAACGGTCGGCCCGCCTCGGCCGTGTGACGCGCATGCTTGCGTGTCAACGCGTCGAGGCAGCTTGTGGATAAACCTGTGGAAACTGTGGATACCCGTTGATTGCTGGACGCCGGTCTTAGCGGCTCCCGTCCGCGCATGCCAAGATCAACACCGTGGATGCAGAACCGTCAATCGCGCAGACAACCATCAACGACCTGCCCGCCGAGTTCGGAACTGGCTCGGTGTTGCTGGACGTGCGCGAAAACGACGAGTGGAATCGTGGCCACGCCGCCGACGCCCGGCACATCCCGATGGGTGAGGTGCCGGCGCGGCTCGACGAGATCGATCGGTCGTCCACGCTGTATGTCATCTGCAAGGCCGGCGGTCGATCGGCGAAGGTCGCCCAACTGCTGGCCCAACATGGGTACGA
>NZ_JBAPRN010000602.1:0-5063 GCF_049281135.1 Mycobacterium sp.
AGGCAATTCTGGCCTACAGCGACGAAGACACGGCCGTGGATCTGCAGGCCCGCAAGACGAAATACTCGATCGCCAGTAGCTCCCAACTTGCGCTTGAACTGGCCAAGGTGCGGGCCCACGGTGTCGCGTTCGAGCGCGAGGAGTCGCTGCCCGGGTTCGGCTGCGTCGCAGCGCCTATCGGGAATCCGGGTGAGGCTGTCGCCGCAGTCTCGGTGTGCGGCCCGATGAATCGGATGATGTTCGACCAGCGGTTGGCCGCCCCGGTGCGGATGACCGCGATGGGCATCTGGCGCAACGTCGAAGACGGCCCTCGGCGGGTGGCGCCGACCCTGCAGCCGCTGCGGCCATTGCGTGCCTCGCGTCCGGCCTTGCAGTACGCGTGAATCTCGACCAACAGCTCGCCCCGCTGGTCGAAGCTTTGGATGCGGGCTTCCCGCCGGTGCACACCATGACCGGTGCGCAGGCGAGGGCCACCATCCGCTCCCGTTTCGTGCCACCGGCTCGGCCCGAGCCGGTGGCCCAGATCGTCGACGACACCATCCCGGGACCAGGCGGCGACATTCCAATCCGGGTGTATCGGCCCCTCGGCGAGGGACTGCCCATTCTGGTGTATGCGCATGGCGGCGGTTTTGTGTTCTGCGATCTTGACAGCCACGACTGCCTGTGCCGCAGTATCGCGAATCGCGTTCCAGCCGTGGTGATTTCGGTCGGCTACCGGCTGGCGCCGGAGAATCGGTGGCCCGACGCCGCCGAGGACGTCTATACCGTCGCCCAGTGGGCGGCTGACAACGCGGACGCGGTCGGCGCCGATTCAGGCCGTGTTGTGGTGTGCGGTGATAGTGCGGGCGGCAACCTTGCCGCGGTCGCCGCGGTCATGGCACGCGATCGCGGCGGCCCCCCGATCGCGGCCCAGTTGCTGATCTATCCGGTGATCGCCGCCAACTTCGACAACGAGTCATATCGCCTGTTCGGCAACGGTTTCTACAATCCGAAGCCGGCGCTGCAGTGGTATTGGGATCAGTACGTGCCGGCGCGCGCCGATCGGGAACACCCGTACGCCTCGCCACTGCGAGCCAACCTGGCCGGACTGCCGCCCGCAGTTATCGTCACCGCGGGCCACGATCCACTTCGTGATGAGTGCAACGCCTACGCCGACGCGCTCGAGGCTGCGGGTGTAGTGACGTCGCGGTGCTACTTCGAGGGGGGCATCCACGGGTTCATGACGATGGCGATGCTCGACATCGCACACAAAGCCCGCCGGCAGGCCTGTCTAGCACTGGCTCAGCTACTTCTCTGAAGCTGGTTCAGCCGAGGATGGGGAAGCGCCGTTGCGCGGCCAGATTATTCAATGCTTCTTGCATCACCGAGCGCACATGGGCGTCGACCGCCTCGGCGTCAGGATCTTCACCAAATGCCGCCCCGATGTCGATGGGATCTAGGACCTGGGTCACCACCTTGGTGGGTAGCGGCAAGTTGAGCGGAATCAAGGCCAACCCGAACGGTAGACCAAGCGAGATGGGCAAGATATCCGTGCGCATAAGCTCTTTGATTCCAAGCTTTTTCGCCAACCACATACCACGGCTCAGATAGAGCTGGCCCTCCTGGCCACCGATGGACACCATCGGGACGATGGGGACGCCGGCCTCGATGGCCGTTCGGACATATCCCATTCGGCCGCGGAAGTTAAGGGTGTTCTGCCGCCATGTTGGCCGGTAGGCGTCGTAGTCACCGCCTGGAAAAACCATCACGGCGCCGCCGCTGCGCAGGGCACTCGCCGCGTTGGCGCGATTGGCACGGATGAGGCCGAGGCGGCGCATCAAGCCGGAAGTGGGTCCGCTCAGGATGACGTCGTGCGCTAATCCGTAGAGGGGCCGGTCGAATCCAAACTTCTGGTAGAAGTCGCAGGCAAATACGGGCATATCTGTGGGCAGCGCGCCGCCGGAGTGGTTCGAGACCAGCAACACACCACCCGGTGGTATCCGTTCCAGGCCCCTCACTTCAGAGCGCAGCCAGCCCTTCACTGCAGGCCGCAAGCCGGCCATCAAGCGTTTGACGATAACGGGATCGAACTTGGCGATCTCCGGCGATTGATCTGTGGTGGGTTTCACGGGTCTCCCTCGACGAGCCAAGCCACGACGCTATCGATCGCCACGGGCTGGTAAGACGTCGTTTCCCATGATCGGGAGAGTTTCGGCAACTGTGCCGGTCAGCGGGACGATTGCCGATCTCGATAGCGAGATTTCATAGCCTCGACCTATGGCTGAACGGCAGGTCTACGTCATCGACCGAGTGATCACCCGCCCCGGCTGCGCCCGGAAGTTCGTTGACGCTTACCTCGCCGATTACGCACCCGGTGCACGTGAGCGCGGAATGACCTTGGAGCAAGTACTGGTCAGTCCGCCAATCTGGTTCACCGATCAGAACAACACGGTCACGATCATCTGGTCACTGCCGGGCCCGCGGGCGTGGTGGCAGATGACGTGGCTGGGTCGGCCCGATCCCGCCGTGGGGCAGTGGTGGACCGGTATCGGCGACTTGGTGGTCGACCGCACCCGCAGTGTGGCCGGCGCCGCCGACGACGTGGAAAGACTGGGCGATGTATAGCGTCATCAACCTGATCGACGTGGCGCCTGATACCCGCCCGCAGGACCGTGACAGGCTGTTGGCCGAACTTCGGTGCGCGGCCGCGGAGTTCGGCGCGCGACGGGTTATGGTGGAACCGACACTGCCCGGCGCCCGTTACGGCGGCGACATCCTGATGCATCTGCGGTTCGCCGACCGAAGCGACTGGGATTCTGTTGCAACGCAATTCACCAATGTGCTGCGTGACCCCATCGTCGGCAATGTCAACGGCGCCACCTATACAGGCACGCCGATTAGCACCGAGTGGGCGACAGGCCCCGGCACCGTATACCGCACGCTGTTGCTGCGGGTCGCGCCCGATACAGCGGAGGCGACTGTCGCGCGTTTCGAGGCCGACTTGCGGCTGCTACCCCGGTATGTGCGGACCATCGCCGCATGGCAACTGAGCCGAGTGGAGCAAGCCACCGGCACTTCGACATGGACTCATGTATTCGAACAGCAGTTCACCGACGTCGAAGGGCTGATGGGTCCGTATTTGATGCATCCGATTCATTGGGCCTACGTGGATCGCTGGTTCGACCCCGAATGTCCCGAGGTGATTGTGCGAGATCGCGTCTGCCACAGCTTTTGTCGAAGCGACACGGGCCTCGCCGGTTAGCTGCTGAAGACGTCGAGTGATCCGACATAGGCGCGGTTAGCCTTGACCCGCTCTGTTAGGCACCACGTCCCGTCGGCCTGCCGCCGCCATGTGTCTTTGTAGTCGCCGAGGGTGTAGAACCGCGCCGAGGGATCAGCATCAGAGCGGAGATGAACATCGCGAATATAGGCCCGGCTGACCGCCTTATCACCGTTGACATCGATGACAACATTGCCCAATAGGTGCTGGGTCGGACCGCAACTATCGAGGAAACTCCGTATCAGCTCAATGATCGCCGCACTTCCCTGCAGGCGTCCGGTGCCGAAGTCGCCTTCTGCGTCGTCGGCGAGGATCTCGGCCATCGCGGTCCAATCGCGATCGTCCATGGCGCGGGCGAACAGGGTCAATCCCCGCTGTATGTCTCGCTCATCGCAGAGGCGTTGTAGTCGATCAGGATCCATGCATCCTCACCCTTTCAGGCTATAGGCCCGCGGGCAGGATGTTGGGGTTGGCGGACGCTGGTGGCTCCAATGGCGGCAGCTCGGACTTGCCATCGAGGCTGTGCACCGGTAGGTGTTGTGACCAGGGGTAGTGCAGGCTGAAGGCCACCAGGCCGGTGCGTTGCGCAGCCGGCAGATGACACATTGCGAGCACGGTCTCGGCCAGATATTCGACCGGCTCGGTGAAGAATGTCTCCGGGATCAACTGTGCGGCACCAGGTGTGCGAACGGCCGTCGACGGGCCGACACAGTTCACGGCGATGTTGGCGTCGAGCAACTCTGCGGCCACGCCCTGGGTGAAGCGGTGCAGGGCCGCCTTGCACGACGCATAAACGACGTCGCCAGAGGCTTTGTTGTAGTCCCGGTACGGCCGCACCGGAGCCACACCGGTGACCGACCCGATGTTGACTATCCACCCGCCACCTTGCTTACGCATATGCGGCACAGCAGCTTTGGTCAACACGAACGGCGTCCGTAGGTAATGCTCTATGGTTCGGTCGAACGTTTCCAGCGACATGTCCTCAATTACCGAGTAGTCGGCGAAACCGGCGTTATTGACCAGGATGTCGATCCGGCCGGTCCGGTCCAGCACCGCGTCGACCAGAGTGTCACGCGCGGCGCCGTCCTCGAGGTCGGCGGTCAGCCCGAACGCCGATCCACCGGCGTCCTGGATCAGGGCGATGGTCTCGTCGATGGTCCCCGGTATCGCCGAAGTGATCCCGAAGCGGGTGGAGTGCGACGGTTGATAGGCACGCGCCGTGACCGCGACGGTCGCACCCTCGGCTGCTAGCCGCTGCGCGATCGCGCGTCCAATGCCGCGGCTGCTACCGGTTACCAAAGCCGTTTTACCGGAGAGCAATTGGATCATCGCAACGTGAAATCCTCTTCGATCGGCGCTCGATGCTGATGCCAGACGTCGACCAGCCGATACGGCGTGGCCACCACCACCCGACCCGATCCCGACCGGTAGTAGGTGTGCGCATTCGGCGTGTGACACCATACGGTGCCACTCATCGTCTCGTCGATCGCCGCGACGTAGTCCTCGTAGGCCCGCTGAGTGACTTCAATTGTGGTGGCGCCGCGCAGCGCCATCAACTGCAGGCATTCGGTGATGTAGTGCGCGAGCACCTCCATCGAGAAGTTCGCGCCTGCACCGTGACCGGGGCTGTAGTTCGGCGCCGACATGGTGAATAGGTTGGGGAAGCCGGGCACGGTGCCGCCGCGGTAGGCACGCGGGCTGTCACCCCATTCGTCGATCAGCCTCTTGCCGTCGCGGCCGCGAATGTCGACGGTGGACAGGAAATCCAGGTAATAGCCGGTGGCGTAGATGATCACGTCAAGAT
>NZ_JBAPRN010000603.1:0-1692 GCF_049281135.1 Mycobacterium sp.
GCTATATCGTCTCGGCCAACTTCCAGCCCGTGTCGCCGACCGGCATGGAGATTCCCGGTTACTACAACCTCGCCGACCGTGGCCAGCAACTCAACCGCCAACTCACCGACAAGAACGTGAAGTGGGACAACGAAGCCAACCAGAAGCTGCAACTGGGCACCACCACCGGTTACGGCCCGCGCGTGCTCGCGCCATTACTGCCGGTATTGCGTGAAGTGGTGACTGACCCGGCGCAACTGAAACTGGTCGAGCAATTGGCGCAGTGGCAAGGCGACTATCCGCTGGATTCGGTCAGCGCGACGGTGTTCAACCAGTTCCTCTACGACCTGGCCGACGCGGCGATGCGCGATGAGCTGGGCAATGACATGTTCGAGACCTTGCTGTCGACCCGCGTGCTCGACGCAGCACTGCCACGACTGGCAGCCAACGCCGACTCACCGTGGTGGGACAACCGCAACACGCCAGGCAAGGAGACCCGCGCCGACACCGTGCGCACCGCGTGGCAGGCGAGCATGGCGCATCTGAAACAGACTCTCGGCGACGATGCCTCCGGCTGGCAATGGGGCAAGGCGCACACGCTGACCCATGGTCATCCGTTGGGTCAGCAGAAGCCGCTGGATCGCATTTTCAACGTCGGCCCGTTCGCCGCGCCGGGTTCCCATGAAGTGCCAAACAACCTCTCGGCGAAGATCGGACCGGCGCCGTGGCCGGTGACGTACGGCCCGTCGACTCGGCGGCTGGTGGACTTCGCGGATCCTGCTCACAGCCTGACCATCAACCCGGTCGGCCAGAGCGGCGTGCCGTTCGACAGCCACTATGACGATCAGGCGGAGGCGTATGTGGACGGGATGTATGTGCAGGCGCATTTCAGTGAGGAAGAGGTGACGGCGAATACGCGGAGTACTCTGAAGTTGCTGCCTGCACGGGCGCAGTAAAAGCACCCTCACCCCAGCCCTCTCCCGGGGGGAGAGGGAGCCGACCGAGGTGTCTTGCGTCATACATCGACCTGAATGATCGGAGTCGATTATGGACTCAGCCAAGTTCGCTCAGGTCGGCGTTTCTCTCCAATATCCCCCTATCGGCCCCCTCTCCCTCCGGGCGGTCCGACGTTTCGGGAGGGCTGGGGTGAGGGAACAGCGATCTCAAGCCAACCTCCGCTCAAACCATCGCCGCAAAGTTCAGCCGGAACTGCTGCGGCGTCACCCCCAGCCGCCGGTTGAACACGCTGCGCATATGTTGCGCATCGCGAAACCCGCATTGATACGCCACGGTCTTGAGCGGCGCCGTGGTGCTTTCGAGCATCACCCGCGCCGCATCCACCCGCGCCCGTTCGACGAATTCCGCCGGGGTGACTTTCGCTTCGCGAGCAAACACCCGGGAGAAATTCCGTGCGCTCATGTTGGCGGCATTCGCCAGGTCGGCAATGGTCAGGTCGCCGGTGAGGTTGGCCAGCACGTACAACTGCACCATTGCCACCGCCGACGTCGGTTCGGCGTGGGGCGTGAGGAACGGACTGAACTGTGATTGCCCGCCCGAACGCTGGGTAAACACCACCAGCCGCTTGGCCACGCTCAGCGCCACCTCGGCACCGTAGTCACGCGCCAGCAGGTACAGCGACAGATCGATCCCCGCCGTCACCCCGGCCGAGGTGTAGAGCTGACCGTCCTCGACGTACAGCCGATCGGCCTCGAC
>NZ_JBAPRN010000604.1:0-29178 GCF_049281135.1 Mycobacterium sp.
GGGTTTGGCATTCCGGAGCGGGCGCCTTCCCGATGGCCTACATCAGCGGCTGGCCCGGCCGTAACACCGCGGACGCGGTGCTTCGGGGCCCGTCGCGGCTGCGCCGGCGCGCGCGCAAGAAGGCGGCATCCTCGACGCTCCCACCGCTGCAGTTCAGGGCCGCCGAATGACGTCGGTCGCACCGCAACCCGCACGCCTAAGAGCCCACGAGTTCGCCGATTCCGACGATTTCGCCCATCCACCGCAAGGCGACCCGAGCTGGTCGGAAAGCTTCCTGGTCCAGGCGTACTGCCCGCGTAGCAACATCGGCTTCTACGCGCACAGCAACCGCACTTCGTGGGACACCGCGCTGTGGAGTGAGGTGGTGGCCGTCTACCTGCCGGGTGACCGATTCGCGGTGGCCAAAGGCTTCGGCTACGGGCCGTCCGCGCACCAGATCGGCGGCAGCCTGTCCTTTGAGGCGCCAAGGCCTTTCGAGGAGAACGTCACCCGCTACCGGGGTGCGGCGCAACTCATCGATGGCCAAGTACTGCGCAACGGCCCGGCTCCCTCCGGAATGCACGTCGGGCTCGACGTCGAGCTGATGCAGCACGCGCTGGGAGCACCCTTCGGGGTGGGCGACGTGCGCCCCGGCAATTTCGGGCATACCCACTATGAGCAACACTTCAGCTGCAGTGGCCAGATAACCCTCGACGGCGAACGCTTCGAGTTGAATGGCACCGGCATGCGCGACCACACGTGGGGCCCGCGCGACCTGTCGGTGATGGGCAATCACTTCTGGATTCACGGCGAATTCCCGGACGGGCGTTGGCTTTCCACGATGTACATCAGCCGCCGGGGTGGCGGGGACGCGCTGCTGAACTTCCACGTCGTCGGCGGCGGTACGAGTATGACCCACGCGTCGTTGGTGAGCCATGATGCGCTGCTGGACGCGGAATCCGAGGTCTTCGATCCGTGGCGGATCGAACTGCAGGTTGGTGGCGAGACCCAAGAGATCTGCGGGGAAATCATCGCGCCCATGCCGTTTTCATTCGTCGGCCCGGTCGAAATGACGCTCGGCACCGACCGCACGCCCGACGCGAGCCACGTTGTGTACGAATCTCAAGCCCGCCTGAACTGGGGCGGTCAGATCGGTTACGGGCTCTGCGAGCGCAGCATCGCCAGGCCCCGAAAGGAAGAACACCCAAGATGAACACGCGCGTGCAGACCGGCTACCCACTCGACAACCACCGGACCACGCCCATCCCGGCGTTCATGCAATTCGCTGGGGCGGTCCACGACAGCCCGAACATCGATTACATGTGGCTCTGGGATGAGCTGTCCGGGTGGTTCCCCGGGGAGCTGTGGACCCCGAACAACACTCCAGCGGCCGAGTTCATCGACGGCAACTCCACTTACGACCCTTTCCTGCAGGCCGCGATCGCTTTGGCGCACAACCCCGATGCCAACGTCCGGCTATCGACGGACGCGATTCGCAACGCCCCGGCCGAACTCCTGCGCAAGGTACTCACCTTGAGCAACGCAACCAGCGGCGACGTCGTGGTCGCGGTCGGCGCTGGTGAGCTGCGGCAGACAAAACCGTTCGGCTACAAGCGGACAGAAGGCCTCAAGAGGCTCGAGGACATTTTCCAGCTCGTCCGCCGTCTCTACGACGAGCCGGAGCCGTGGACGCAGGAGACAAACTTCTGGCATCTGAAAAACGCTACGATCGGCAATCACCGCCCGGAGAAGCGCCCCGAGTTCTGGGCCCTGGGCGGCGGCCCGGTGCTACTGGACATCGCGGCCCGGTATGCCGATGGCTTCGAAGCCGCCTCCCCGCAAGCCATTCAGACACCGGAAGAATTCTCCGAGACCGTCACGGCGATGCGCCAGAAGGTGGAGAGCTACGGACGCGACCCCGATGCGTTCGGATTCGGCATTTGGAGCATTTACGTCTCCCACGAGGATCCAGAGGTGATCGAGAAAGTTCTGGCCAACCCGATAGTCCGGTATTTCGCAGGGCAATTCGGCCGTCTGGATCAAACGCGCTGGATCGAAGAAGGCGAGACGCCGGTGATGCCCGAGGGATGGCATTACGCGGTCAAGTGGGCCCCGTTCGAGCAGACCGACGAGGAAATCAATCGCATCGTCAATGCCACGCCCGTATCGATGTCACGCAAGGCCTTCCACGTAGGCACACCACAAGAGATGGCCAAGCTGCACTCCGGATTCGTGGAGGCCGGAGCGCAATTCGTCGGCTGGTTGGACATGACGCCGCTGGCGCTCGGACCGCTGGAGGGACTGGAGTCGCTACGTCGCGCCAACGAGATTTCCGGCCTGATTAAGCAGGCGGCAGGGGTACGAGTGTGACGACGAGCCGGGTTGAACGCCCTCAGCACCTAGCCGACGTCGACGAGGTCCTGCATCAAGTTCCCGACGTACCGCTCTGGGTCGAGAACTACTTGAGCCAGGCCTACTTCCCCGCAGAGCGCATCGGCATGTTCCTGCACCTCGGCCGGGTCTCTTTCGACCAGCCGGCCTGGGACGAGCTGGCCCTGATCTACCTGCCGGGCGACATGTTCCTGGCTGCGCGCGGATTCGGGTATGGCGGTGAAACGCCGCGTGGGCCGGCTGGGCCGTCGCTGACCTATCAGTGCATCGAACCGTGGCGCACGTGGCGCAAGACATTCCGCGGTCCGGCCCGGCTGGTCTCCGGCGACGAGCTGCGCAGCG
The DNA here is from genome assembly GCF_049281135.1 of Mycobacterium sp. Classification (GTDB taxonomy): domain Bacteria; phylum Actinomycetota; class Actinomycetes; order Mycobacteriales; family Mycobacteriaceae; genus Mycobacterium. The sequence continues at coordinate 2,713 of NZ_JBAPRN010000604.1, forward strand.
GCGGCGTGGCGGACGGGTTACACGTCAAGCTGTCCTTCGACCTGACCTACGAGGCGATGTGCCCGCCCTTCGAACTCGGCGCGATGCACGAACAGAACTGGGCATCATCACATTACGAGCAGCACTGTTCGGTCACCGGCACGCTGTCGTACGGCGACGTTTCGGTGGAAGTGGCCGGCACCGGGCTGCGTGATCACAGCACCGGTGTGCGCGACCTGACGGGCCTGCACAACCACATCTGGTGCCACGCCGAATGGCCCGACGGCCGAGCCTTCTGCCTGATGTACCTGGCCAACAGCGACGGTTCGGGACGGATGAACCACGCGGTGGTGTGCGATGAGAACGGTGTGCGCCCCGGCAAGCTCGTCAGTGCCGCACCACTGCTCGACTCGTGGGACCAACGGGGTGATGACTACACGCTCACCCTCGAAGTGGAGGGCGAGAGGATCGAGCTGACGGCGACGCTCGGGCAAGTCGGCGCTTTGTCCATCGCCGGACCCGGGGAGATCGTCCGCGGAGCGGCCCGCGGAGCGGGGTGCCATCACCTGCTCGCCGAAGCGATGACCCGGTTCAGTTGGGCCGGCGCCGTGGGGCACGGCCTCTCCGAACGATCGGTCCCGGTGCGATGAGCCTGCGACAGCTTCCACAGTCGGCCGACGGCCTCGACGACTCGTGGGCCAGCCGGGCCCTGGGTGCATCGGTGCGGGTGGCCGACCGCGAAAGCGTCGGCCTGGGCATAGCATTCGCTTGCCGGCTCTTTCGGCTCAAGCTCGATGGCCCACCGGGCATGCCGAGCTCTGTGCTGGTCAAGATGCCGATCGAGGGCGACACCCGGGCGATGCTGGACGGCATCGGTACGTACAGCCGCGAGATCCAGTTCTATCGGGAGGTCGCGCCCCACCTCCCCGTGCGGACACCGAAGATCTACTCTGCCGAACAGTCCACCGATTCGACGGATTTCCTGCTGGTGATGGAGGATCTCTCCGGAGACTGCGTGCAGATCGACCAGCATGAGGGGTTCAGTCAGCAGCAGGCCCAAGCCGTGGTCGACGCGGTGGCTCGGTTTCATTCCTGGTCATGGGCAAAAGAGGCTCTGCTGCAAAAGTATTCGGCCGCTTTCCCGCCTGTCACTTCCGATGCCGGCCGGACACTGCAGCAGCAGTACGGCCAGCTGTTCACCTATGTGTGGGGACTGCGCCGCGACGCCCTCGTACAACTGCTGCCGGGCAGCGCGGTGTCCGTCGCGGATCGCTTTGCCGAATTGCAGCCAAAGATGATCGACGCGCTCGCAACGCCGACTTGCATCACGCATGGCGAACTGCGATCGGACAACCTGCTTTTCGACTCGGCAGGAGAACCTGTATTCATCGACTTCCAGACCGTCGCGCAGGAGTGCGGGATCCGAGAACTCCAATACCTGCTTTGTACCAGCATGCCGCCTCAGCGGCTCGCGCCCCTCGAAGATGATCTGATAAGCCGCTATTGCAGCGGCCTGCCAAATTACGAACCGGGCCAGGCCCGAGAGCAATACCGTTGGGCGACGGCCTACAACCTCTTGTGGCCGATCATGGCGAACGTCCGATGGGAAGCGTCGGACCAGCGCGGGCGCGACAGGCTCGACGACATGGTTCGGCGCCTCGGTGCCGCGGTAGAGCGACACTCGTCAGCTGACCTATTCTGATGTCCGCCATGACTTTACGAGGAAGGATCTTGGCGACAGGCGCCAGCCGATAGGAGCGAAATGGCGGAACTCGACGGCAGGGTAGCGATTGTCACCGGGGCTGCACGTGGGATCGGAGCCGCTATTGCCCGCGCTTTTGATGACCGTGGAGCGTCCGTAGTGATCTGCGATGTTGCCGGGAACCCTGAGCACGTCGCGTCAGCAATGCGAGACAGTTTCGGCGTCGTATGCGACGTCAGCAGTGAAGACGACGTCGACGCATTGATCAAGAGAACACTGGGCGAATTCGGCCGGCTCGACATTGTGGTCAACAATGCGGGCATCGATGGCGCGTTTAATCCGTTGGCGGACTCTGCACCCGACACCTTTGACCAGGTGATTGCCGTGAATCTTCGCGGAGTGTATCTCGTAATGAGAAAATCTATTCCCGCGTTGATTTCCAGCGGAGGCGGTTCTGTCATCAACATCGCGTCGGTAGCCGCGGTCGTCGCTTTCGCGGGAGCGAGTGCCTATACCGCCAGCAAGGCCGGGGTTGTCGGTTTGACGCGGGTCGCGGCACACGAGTATGGAAGTTCCGGCGTCCGTGTGAATGCAATACTTCCGGGAGTAATCCAAACGCCCATGCTCGCCGAACTTGAAGAGACGGCTCCAAAGATTTACCAGCAGGTGAAGGCACAGGCTGTGGCCATGACATCGCAGGCGAGATTAGGCCATCCCGACGAAATCGCCTCAGTGGCAGTATTTCTCGCGGGTGACGGTGCTTCCTACCTTACCGGTGCTGCAATTCCCGTTGATGGTGGGTACACGGTGGCGTAGCGTTACCGTGCGCGTGCCCACGACTCTGTCAGTCGGATGGACAGGAGATGGGCAGCGAGATGTAACCACGAATGGGGCCGGACCGCAGCCGTTGTGCGGATTCCAGGTCGACTTCCCAGTTCGGCATTCGTTGTAGCAAGGCGGTCAGCGCGATCCTCGCTTCGAGGCGCGCTAAAGCCGCACCCAGACAGAAGTGGATACCCTTGCCGAACGCCACCTGATGCTCGGGCTTGCGGTCGATATCGAACACGTCGGGATCGGCGAAGACGCGTTCGTCGCGGTTGGCGGATGCGAACAGTAACAACACCGATTCGCCGCGACTCATCGTGGTGTTGTGCAGCGTGACGTCGCGGGCCAAGGTGCGGCAAAGTCCTTGGACCGGTGAGTCGTAACGCAGCAGCTCTTCGATCGCCGGCCCAAGCAAAGTGTGATCGGCCGCGAGGCGCCGACGGCTGTCGGGGTGTTGGGCCAGCACGACGGCAGCGTTGCCGAGCAGGTTGGTGGTGGTTTCGGTCCCAGCAAGAAGCAGCAGCGCGCAAAACCCGAGAAGTTCCTCGTCGGTGAGGCGCACACCGTCGATCTCGGCGGATACCAGCGCCGACATCAAATCGTCGCGCGGTGAGCGGCGGCGGTCGGCGAGAAAATCGGTGAAGTAGTTGTACATCAAGGCCATGGCCGACAGGGCCTCCGCTGTCTGCCCACGAGTCGGATCTGCTTGAACCAGAATGCTCGACCACTGCCGGAACTGGTCACGGTCTTCGCGCGGGACGCCGAGTAGATCGGCGATCACCATTGCCGGCAGCACGGCGGCGAAGTCCACCACGAAATCGGCCGACCCCGCCCCTCCGTCCAGGCGCCCGACCAGGTTCTCGGCCAGTTGCTCGATGCCGTCGTTCAGATTCGCGATCCGTCGCGGGGTGAAGGCTCTGCTCACCAACGTCCGCAGTTGGTTGTGGCGGGGCGGATCCATCAGAACCATCATCGGCAGAAATGACTGGATGAAATCCGAGCCCGGCGGCCTGGGGAAAACCCCGTCCACTGAGGAGTAGCTGTCGTGATCCAGCAAGGCGGTCTCTACGTCGTCGTGGCGACTCAACACCCAGGTGTCGGATGGCCCGGCGTGATAGACCGGCTCCTCATCGCGCAACAACCGGTAGGTCGGATACGGATCGTCGATGATGGTGGCGTCGAAGGGGTCGTATTGGATCTGGACCTTGGGCACGCGGGCCTCCTGCCACCTTGCAGAATCAGCGAGTTTAGACTGGCAGTCTAAACTCGTGGGGGAGGAAGAGCAATGCGCGAAGTCCCGTCTCAGATTGCCGAACGCCTTTCCGCCGCGGCGGAGCTGTTCGCCGAACGCGGCCTCAACGACACCAAGATCGAAGACATCGCCGCGGCCACCGGGATCGCCAAAGCCACGCTCTACTATTACTTCGCGAGCAAGGAAGACATCCTGACGTTCCTGCTCGAAGACGGCTTGCGCGAGGTCGCCGAGGACGTGGCCACCGTCGTGCACAGCGACGGCACCGGCGCGCAGCGTCTCGGCGCAGTGATCAGCGCACAGCTACGGGTCATGGCCCAACGGCCCGCGGTCTGCCGGGCTCTGATCGGGGAACTGGGCCGTGCCGCCCGCATACCGGTCATCGCGCACATGATCAGCACCGCCTACCTGAAACCCGTCGAAAACCTGCTCATCGCGGGCGCGGACGACGGTTCCCTTGTCGCGCAACATGATCCGCGAGCGGCGGCGATCGCCCTGTTCGGAGCCGTGACAACCAGTGCGCTGACCTACCTGGTCACCGACAACACCCTCGATGAAGCTCTGGTCGCCCGAACCATCCAAACCATTCTGTTGGAGGGTCTCCGACCCCGCTGACCACCAATCTCCCCGAAATGCAGGACGGGTAGGACGCTAAAGCACGCGGTCCATGTAGCTCGAGCCGAGACCGGGATGCGAAATTCCGGCACTCTCTGGCTGGGTGCGCTCAACGATGCTACTGGCGCGCAACATCAGCCACGTCATCGTCACCATCCAGACGAAGAACGACACGCAGAGCACCCACCACGCCAGTATCCCGTTCCAGGCCAAGGGGCCATTGTGCACAAAAACGACGAAACTGCCCGGCGCAACGCCCAGGGCGGTCCAAATGTTGAGATACGCACACCAGCGTGGCAGCAGTGGCCGGGGACGATGGTCGCCAAACACGACGACGGCGATGATCGCCATCTGAATCATCGCCGTTCCGACTATCCCGACGAATGGCAGCCACGCGAGGTCGTTGAGCGTCTGAATTATCTCGGGGCTGCGCTCGCTCCGGTAGGCGGCCGTCTGCCAAACCAGCTGCGGAAAGAGAAACTCAAGGATCAAGCAGGAGCCCGTGATCAACTGTGCCGTTGCCAACGGCGAATTGCTGCCCGCGATCCTCCGGATCTGATGCGTCAGCGCCGCGACGAAGAACGCCAGGAAAGGCGCTGCCGCACAGGCGATCCAGATGCCGGTTCGGATCCGACCGCGTTCTTCGGCGAACATCCGCGCGACGGCGTCGGCGCTCATGCCTGGGGCGGGTGGCGGCACAAAGCCGGCGACCAGGGCGAACCCGACAAGGAAGACCGGAGCGAAACTGATTCCGCCCCACACGCAAAGACGTTGTTGGCGTTCCGTCATCACGGCGCTACCGTTTGAACGCGTCGACGATTTGCAGGTAACAGTCCTCGGACTCCTCGGCGGTGAACGGAGGGACGTAAGACGTATGCAGGGCCAGATGCGGTAAGCCTCTGTAGTTGTCCAGTTTCTGGCGGCACTCCTCCGGTGTCCCGGTGATGGAGAACAGCTCGACAAGCTCTTCGGGGGTGTCCTCGAATGCCGCCAATCCCTTCTGCATCATCGACACGCGCAAGCCGTTGACCAGATCCTGCACGCCCTCGATTTCGGCGACCATGTCAGAGACAGGGTGCGCAATGTAGAACCCGACATGCTTCTTGGCGCGCGCCAGCGCGACGTCGCGGTCTGGGTGTACACAGCAGATGACTTCGCATGCCAGATCCAGTGCATCGGGATCACGACCGGCTGCACGCGCACCCTCTGCGATGTTGGGAAGTACTACCTGCTCGAAAAACTTTGGTGTCCAAAGGTATCCGATCCATCCATCGGCCTTGGCCCCGCACAACTTCAGCAGCTGCGGGCGCATGCCGGCGATCAGGATCGGGATCTGCGGGCGCACCATGTCGCGCAGTCCCCACGGATTGATCGGTGGGACGGCGAACTGGTAATACGTGCCGTTGAACGCCTCGACCTCCTCACCGGCGAGGTACGCCCAGGACCGGCGCAACGCTTCAACGTATTCACTGAGCCGCTTGATCGGCGCCTTGAAGTCGGTGGAATGAAAGGCTTCCAAAAACTCCGGAACCCCAGTGCCGAGGCCGAGTTTCATGCGGCCCCCGGATAATTCGTCGACGTCGGCCGCGGCGTTGGCCGCCTCGAACGGCGAGCGGTTGAATGCCGTCGCCAGCCCCGTGCACAACTCCGCATTCGATGTGGTCAGCGCCGATGTGCACAGCATCGAGAACGGGTTTCGATATAGCTCATATGTCCATACCGAATCGAAGCCGGCCTCATCGGCCATCCGGGCATACTCTGGGACGCGCGAAAGCGGCGCCGTGCGACTGGGCATCGTGATTCCAAGTTTCAAGGCCCTGCCCCTTTCAGGTTGAACTGCCGACTGTTTCGTACAGTGCGGGCATCACGACTCGCGCGAAGCGTTCCTGGTTCGCCGCCGCGACGTCGGGAGCAAGGTTTCCGAACGCCGATACGACGATGAGGCCGCCGGCATCGGTGCGGCGCACGATCTCGCGGACTTTCCCGACGACTTGTTCAGGCGTCCCCCACGGTTGCAGCTCGGCCAGGAAGTGTGCGAATTGCTCGTGGCCGTGTTTGGCGATCGTGCGGGCGATGTTGCCGTAGTACTCATAGCCCGGTATCGCGGCAATGCTCTCGTCGGCGAACCCGTAGTGGTCAATCGTCGACCGGTAGTAGGCGACCACCTGGTCGAACAGCTGGGCGGCGATGTCGGGGTCCTCGTGACAGGCGTTGAAGATCACCGCCATCGGCTTCGGCGGGTCGGCACCCCGATATCGCCGATAATGCTCGCTATAACGCTGCAGGTCACCGACCGTTTGATCCCACGGCTTTTGCAGGAAAATCATGATTCCAGCGCCGAGGCGGGCCATCACCTCGGCAGACTCCGGCGAGATCGAGGAGGCAAACACCCGCCCACGCAGCGGTGCCAACGGTGCTGGCCGCAGCGTCACGCCGCGGATGCGTCCGGTTTCAAAGGCGTCCAGCAGCTCTGCCGCGTATTCGTCGAAGAGCTGTCGCGACCGCGCCATCTCGACGCCGAAGCCGTCGAACTCCTCGCGCGCCAGACCGCGGCCCATGCCCAGGATCAGCCTTCCGCCCGACAGGTGATCGAGCACGCAGGCGTGTTCGGCCAGCCGAATGGGGTCGTGCCACGGCAACACTGACACCATCGTGCCCAGCTGCACGCGCTGAGTACGGGCCGCGACCCAAGTCAAGAACTGCAGCGGGTCCGTCGACATCGAGTAGTCGGCGAAATGATGCTCGACCGCCCACACCGAATCGAAGCCCAGCTCCTCGGCGCGGTCGGCGAGCATCATCTCTGTCTGCCAGACCTCGTGATCGGGCCGCCCGTCGAGGTTCTGGAAGAAGTGCCCGTGTCCAATACGCATCACCGACTGCCATCCTTACCCATGGTGGTAGCCCTGAACGGGCGTGTACATCTCAAGACTGCGGGGCATGTCTGGCAGCATATCAGTGCGTCACGCTATTGTGAACGATCGTTGACACCATCCTCGCCGGGCCAGGCGTGGACCTGGGACTCCGGTCTTTATGTTGTTGTCCGGCAACGTGATCGAAAATTCTCGGGCAGGCTCACGGCGGGGCGGACTTGAGACCGGTGATCAGATACTGCAGACCAATTTCGAACGAGGACCGCGACCCACCCCGGCCGCGGCTAGTTTCAATCATGACCGCGCCAAGCAGGTAGTTGAAGATGACGCTGATTCCATCAGTTGCCTGGCGCTCGTCGTACCCGCCACTGCGAAGGATGTCGAGAAGGCGTTCGCGCACGTCGGCAACCCAGTCGCCGGTGAGCTGCCGCGAGACCAGGATCTCTGCAATGCCGGGGCGGTTGACGAGGATTCGATGCAGGTCCCGGATGACGTCGAAGAGCACGTCACCCCAGGCCGCGGTTGTCGTGCGACGGATGGACGGGACGGCGATGGTACGCGCGACGAGTGCTTCGAGGAGTGCCTCTTTGGAGTCGAAATAGCCGTACAGGGTCATATGGCTGACGCCGAGGTCGGCACTCAGGCGGCGGAAACTGACGGCGTCGAGGCCATCGGCGTCGAGGATCGCCAGCGCCACGTCGATCACATGCTCGACGTCAAGGAGTGCACGGCGCCCAGGCCGGTTGCCCGTAGTCATTGCCCCAAAAGGTAAATCATCAAGGTTGACCATCAAAACTTTACGGTGTAAATATTACTGCATCAAGTTCAACGTCGGACAAGGGACACCGTGACAATCGACACCGAACGCGAGATCACACCAGAAGACGACTCGTTTCGCTACCACAAGCGGCCGCCCGACCCGTTCTGGAACGAGTCCGGTCTGTTCGGGTTCATGGTTCCCGAGCGCAAGATCGACGGCTACTTCTACGTCTGGCACCGACCGAACATGAACCTGACATCGGCGGGCGTCGCAGTGTGGGACGACAAGGGCATGGAAACACACAACTGTCTCTACTCGGAGTGGTTCCACTTCAACCCGATGGACTCCGACACCGACATGTTCGATTTCGAGCTGGGTAACGGTATGCGCTGCAAGACGATTGAGCCGCTCAAGCAGTACCGACTGCGCTACAACAGCGACACCTATTCACTCGATCTGCTCTGGACCGGCGCCTACAAGCCGCCAAACCTGCACTACTCCGGTGAGCACGGCTTCGACATTTACGGCGGCGTCCATTACGAACAACTCGGCACGGTGACGGGCACCATCACCCTGGACGGCGAGACGATCCCGGTGGACTGCCACCACTTCCGCGACCACTCGCGGGGCCCGCGGCCCGGTCCGGCGCATGACCTTCCCGGCGGCGGGTTCGACTTTGCCTGGGCCTCGGAGCGCACCTCGTTCGCAGTGACCTCGGCACGGCCCGACCCCAAAGCGCCGGTGACCGCCCGGTCGATCGACCAGGTCAGTTACGGCCATATGACCAAGGACGGGGTCACCGCACATGTCGTCGGCGGGACCCGCGAGGTCCTGGACCGCGAGGTGGACGGCCGACCCCGCCGGGTGGCCCTCCATTTGGTGGACGATCGCGGCCGCGAATTGCACGCGGAGTCAGCGGTCCAGAACTGCCTGAAGTGGCACAGCATCTGGCATATGCAGTGGTGCCTTGCCAGCTGGGACGTCGACGGCGAGCCGGGCTGGGGCGAGAACCAGGACTGGTTCGATATCGAGGTCATCCGTGCCCACCAGCGCCAGGCGCTCGGCGCCGGACATCCATAACAAGAAACGGAGGTCGCCCACCATGGCGGTGTCCAGTTCCGACGAGCTCACTCCCGAGTGGTTCACACGAGTGCTCGGGTCTCCGGACTCCACAGTGACCGATATCGAATTCGACCAAGTGGGCGGCGGCGCGATGTGCCAGATGGTGCGTGCGGCGTTGACCTGGAACGCTGCCGGCGGGTCACCTGAGTCGGTGATCGTGAAGTTCCCGACGGCAGACACGGGCACACGCGCCCTCGCTCAGGCGATGCAGATGTACGAACTCGAGGTCCGTTTCTACCGTGACCTACTTCCCCACCTGGCCGACGTGAGCACTCCCACTTGCCATTTCGCCGAACTCGACGAAGCGACGGGCGCGTTCACCCTGGTTCTTGAAGACCTCAGTTCCAGCACGCGCCCGGGTGACGTCCTCGAGGAGAGCACCGGCGACGAGTGCATTGCGGCCTTGGCCGAGCTCGCCCATCTCCAGGGCGCATCGTGGAACTCTCCTACCACCGCGGCAATGCCTTGGCTCGCGGCTCATGAACGGACGGTGCAGCTCTTCGACTCGATGCCCGCCGGGCTCGAGCCGTGGCTCGCCCGTTTCGGTCACGCACTCGAACCTGCTCAGGTCGCGCTCTTCGAGACCGTGATTCCGCAGGCGGGCAGATGGATCAGATCCTGGGACGGCCCGTCGGTCGTTCAACACGGCGACCTGCGCACAGACAACCTCCTTTTCAGTCTCGACCCCGTTCCGCGGGCCACCCTTCTCGACTTCCAGACCGTGCGCCTCGGACCACCGGGAATGGACCCGGCATACTTCGTCGGTTCGTCACTCTCGACAGAAGCACGCCGCTGCGCTGAGCGCGCACTGCTCGCCGACTTTCACGACCGTCTTATCGCTACCGGTGTCGCCGGCTATGACTTCAACGACTGTTTTCGCGCATACCGCGAAGGTGCCCTGTATGCCGTCTACCTCTTTTGCGGGCTGTCCAGCCAGGTTGCGTCTTCGGAGCGCGTCGACCGCGTCATCGCAGACCAGACCCGCCGGTACGCGGACATGGCACTGGACCTAGAGGCTGCGCAGCTCGCTGGCCTCATGTGATCTGCCGGCGTCGGGCCGGTCCGACGACAATGGGCCGATCTTGCCGCTACGCAAGCGCCCGTTCTCTTAAAATTCCTGTTATGAGTTCAGGCCGTCCCTACTGGGACTTTCCGCGTGGACTCGGCCCCATGCGCGTGCTGTTGGAGGTCGGCGGCGAGTGGGGAGTTCCGGCGCGTGCTTGCCTTTCCGGCACCGGACTGTCGCTGAGCGACATCGATCGCACTGACTTATTGATCGAGGCGGAACAGGCAATTCGCGCCATCCGGAATCTCGCTGAGGCGACCGGCGATCCGCCGGGTCTGGGCGCCGCGGTGGGTGTCCGCCTGAGGCTCAGCTCGCTTGGCGCCTGGGGCCCTTTGCTGGCGTCGTGCCGGACCATCGCGGACGTGATCCGGGTCGGGCCCCGTTACTACGAGTTATCCGAGAACTTCCTTCGGCCTTCGATCGAATACCACGCGCAATCGGTGGTGATTGTGTACGCGGATGATGAAGTCCCCGAGGATATCCGCGGGTTCGTGATCGAACGAGACCTGGCCTATAACGTCACCTCGGTCCAGTCATTGGTGGGGGCGTCGATACCGCTGCATATGACCGCCCGACTGCCGGCCGAACGCACCGCTGCGCTGGCCGCATTGCTGCCCGGGTTTGAGATCGAGGCCCATAGTGCCCGCAATGCGATACACCTGTCCCGTCGGGTGCTGCAACAGCGCCTGATCAGTGCGGACGCTGACACCCATCGGCGCTGCTTGGCGCAATGCGATGAACTCGTCGAGACGTTGCACAGCCGGGACAGCGTTGCCAACCGGGTCAGGGCCGTCCTCAACCGGTCGGCACCTCCCCTGCTGGGACTCGACCAGGTGGCTCACGAGTTCCACATCGATGCGCGCACCCTGCGGCGGTGGCTGGTCGAGGAAGCTACGTCCTACCGCGCGCTGGCCGATGAGGTGTGCGCGCGTCGCGCCATCGAATTGCTCGAGGCGCCAGGTGGCACAGTGCGCCAGGCTGCTCACGGCCTCGGCTATGGCAGTGTCGCGAGCTTCACCCGCGCGTTTCGCCGCTGGACGGGCACCACACCCGCCGCATGGTCACGAGAACATGCGGGCGCCCAGCCTGTCCGATTCGGTCAAAGGAGTGTCCGGACAAAGTAGTCCGAGCACCCATAGACTCCTCGACGGCGTACGACATCGAGGGTTGGGATTCATGACGACAGACGTTCGAGTTCCCCCAAGCTTGGCTGCGTTGACTGCGGACTGGTTCACCGAGCGCCTCGGCACAGCCGTCGAGGCGGTGTCGTTGACTCCGGTCGCGGTAGCGAGTGCGGCGGGTTCGCTGGCTCGTGCCGAGCTGAGCTACGCAGTGGAAGGTAGCGGCCCGCGATTCGTGATCCTCAAGGGGCGCGGCGACAGCGACAACCAGCGCGTGATGGAGTCGGCGATGGGTCTGTCGGCGCGCGAGCAACTTTTTTATTCGCGCATTGCTGATGCGATTCCGGTCGCGGTCCCGCGGTGCTATTTCGTCGGTGAGGTCGGCGGCCCTGAGCCGCTGGTGCTCGAGGATCTTGCTCACCTTCGCGCCGGCGATCAGGTGGCCGGCCTCACGCTGACGGACGCCACGCGCCTGATCGACGTCGTTGCGCTCCTGCACGCCCGCTACTGGGAAACCGAGCCTCCGGGCGGCGATCCGGACCGGCTGATCAGTTGGACGGACCCGGCGATCGCGGGGATGATCACAACACTTGTGTGCAGTGGCTTGGACAATCTGCAAGAGCGCTACTCCGGACGGGTCCGCGAACAACTCCTCGACGCCGTCGCTGCCGCCGCGCCCGAATGGCACACAGTGCTTGCACGATGCTCTGAGGGCCCACAGACGTTTGTGCACAACGACTTTCGTTTGGACAATGTTTTCTTCGCTGCTGATGGCTGCCCAGTCGTGATCGACTGGCAGCTCGCGGGCCGCTCCCGCGGCACCCAGGACGTCTCCTATCTTCTGTCCGGGAGCATGTCCGAAGACATGCTTCGCGGCAGCTGGCGGGACCTGCTCGGTCGTTACCACGCTGGGCTCGTGTCCAACGGTGTGCGCGGCTACTCGTTCGACCAGTGCCTACGGGACTATCGGCAGAGCCTGCTCTTCACGATCGCACCGGGTATCGCGCTGCTCGGCCAGATGCAGTTGGCCGCCGACGAGCGTGGGCTGGCTGACGCGCTCGTGCTGCGCACACTCGTGCACGCCGACGAGCTCGACGCATTCGGGACACTGTAATGGCCACCGCAACACCGCCGCCCGGCGAGGTACTCGGTGACCTCAGCGCCTATGTGATCGGTGGACGCGTGTCGTTGGCATGCGACGATGCTGAGCACGAGTCGGATTGCCGGACACCGGCTCAGGGAATTCTCGACGGAATCGAGGCCGAACAGATTGGATTTCGCCGGGTCTTTCTTTCCGAACGGTGGAATCTCAAAGAGGCGGGCGTCATCCTCGGCGCGATCGCGGCGCGGACCCAGCGCATCGATATCGCATCCGGCATCATCACCACGCCGGCGCGACACCCGTTGCATATGGCCGGGATGGCTGCGACGTTTCAGGCCGCATTCGGGCCACGGCTGGTTCTGGGTCTTGGCCGCGGTAACCCGGGTTGGCTACGTGGCGCCGGCATGGACATGGTGGGTTATCGCGGGCTCGAAGACTATGTCAGCGTGTTACGTCAACTATGGCGAGGTCAAACCGTCAGCTACGACGGTCCGCTGGGCGAATTCCCCCACCTCCAACTCGAGGACGTCGCCGACGACTTCGCGGCGCCGCCGGTGTGGTTCGGCACGCTGGGGCAGCCGGTGGCGGCGCGCACCGCGGCCAGGTCCTTCGACGGCGTACTCCTGCCTCCGGTCTTCACACCGGACGCCACCCACACCATCGTCGCGAGGTTACGCGCCGAGTGCGCGGCGGTGGATCGTGACCCGGCGAGCCTGCGCATCTGCCAATCCGTCATCACCGCCCCCGATCTCGATGACGTCGAGACGCGCACGCTAGCCCACGCCAGGGCGGTCACCTATCTCGATGCACCGGGTTACGGTGAGATGTTGGTCGAAGTGAACGGTTGGGACATGGCCCCGGTGCGTGCGTTGCGCGAGCACCAGCAGTTCGCATCGATGCCTACGGCGGTGAGCGACTTAAGCTTTCACCGCCGCGAGCTGCTGGGACCGGCCGCACTGGTGCCCGACGACTGGATGCTGGCCTCATGTGCAATCGGATCAGTTGCTGAGTGCGTCAACACACTTCGACGGTTCCGCGCAGCAGGCGCCGACGAAATCGTGACGTACGGCAGCACCCCCGGCCAGAACGCCGCACTGGCAGCGGCATGGCGGGAATCATCGAAAAACCTTGGAGGAGAGATGACGTGGCCGGTGTGAAAACAGCGATCGCACTCTGGGGCGATCGCCACATTCCCGCCGCAATGATCGCGCAGCAGGCCCGCGCGCTGGAATCCGCAGGCGTAGACGGCATGCTGATCGCCGATCAGTTCGGGAACTTCATCCCACCGCAGCTGTGGAAGCCGGAGATCACTCCGGCTGCGGCGGTACTGCCGGATCCGGATTCACACTCCGACCCGTTCACGCTGGCCGGCTATCTGCTTGCGGCAGCGCCCACACTCGACGTCGCCGTGTCTACGGACTCGGTGCGCCGCGGTCCTAGCGAGCTTGTGCAGGCGGTGCTTACTCTCGCCAACATGACCGACGGCGAGGTCACGTTGCAGGTCGGCGGCGGCGAGGCCAAGCAGTGCGCGCCATTCGGTTACAAACGCTCTCAGGGCATGTCGCGGATGGAGGATTTGTTTCGGATCTTCGGCGCGCTGTTGGACAGCGGCGGTGAACCGATCAACTTCGAGGGCAGGCGCTGGCACTACTCAGGTGCCTCGATAGGCGGTGCGGTGCCCCACCGGCCGAAAATCATGGGCCTGGGGGGCGGTCCCATCCTCATCGACCACTCCACCTCTTATGCCGACGGGCTCGCCACGACCTGCCCGCCGGTGTGGGCCGGCCCCGACGAGTTCGGTCAAGCACGCGAAGAGATCCTCAAGACCGTCGCCGCCAAAGGCCGGAATCCCGATGAGTTCGAATTCGCGGTGTGGTTTCCGTGTCTGATCGGCAACGATAAAAGCCAGCTGGAAGACAAGTACGACAATCCGCTGATCAAATGGCTGGCGGCGGTGTTCGGTCGGATCGAACCGACCGACTGGGACAAGATCGGCCTCGAATCGCCATTTCCTGAAGGCTGGCGCTATTACAGCGATCTACTGCCACACCAGACTTCTGACTCGCTCATCGATGGCGTGCTGGGCACCGTCACGGATGCTCACGTGACATCTGGCTGGGTGTGCGGAACTCCGGCAGAAGTCGCGGCAACCATCACCGAATACGTCGAGGCCGGCGCAAGTTGGGTCTGTCCCATGGACTACCTGCCGATGGTGCTCGACCCGGCCGAAGCGACATCCGCCTTCGAGCGATCAATCGAGACAGTGGCATTGATCAAGCAGCATTCGAGTGCGCAGACCCCGGTTTAGGGCGCTACGAGTAGCGTCACGGCGATGACCGCTGAGGCCAAACCAACGGCAACGGCCACCAACGCCGACGCCACGATCGCGGAACGCGAGCAGAGAGTCATCGAGTTCTTCGCCTCGTGGAGCGCATCATTCGAGGCGTTCTGCGACTCGTTCGCCCTCCTCGCGGAGGACTGCGTGTGGGATCAACGACCGATTCCCCGGCTCATCGGCCCGCAGCAGGCCGTGCGATTCCTCAAGCTCGCACGCGCGACGCTCGGCCTGGTGACCATCGATGTCGAGATCCTGCACATCGCCTCCGCCGGTCAGATCGTGCATGTGCAACGCGTCGACCGGTTACGACGCGCCGACGGCAGCCTCATCGTCGCCGCGCCCGTGGCCGGGGTGCTCGAGTTCCATGGTGAACGAGTCGTTGCTTGGCGCGAGTACTTCGACTTGGCCGAATTCCTCATCCAAACCCTCGCAACCAGCTGCCTGCACGTCGTTCGGCGATTGGCACAGCTAGCCCGCACAACAGCGATTGCGGCGGTCCGCAGAACCCGCTAACGCGAACCTGCCCGGCAACTCTGCACGTTAGGCAAGTGACTTGGCGAAGCCGCTGACATCCCGCAGGCTCGCCGCGAAGACCTCGGGCATGGCGCCGCCGAGCAGCATGTCGCCACCGTGACACGTGCCAGCGACCAAGCGGCCGACCGCTGGGACTCTTGCACGCACTAGGCGGCGGTAGTAGTCCAGTCCCTCGTCGCGTAGCGGGTCGAGCTCGTTAACCGAGATGACGTGCGGCGGCATGCCGCTCAGGTCCTCATCCGTCGCGACGCCCGCCCAACAGGTGGGGTCGTCGGAGTGCGCGTACTCGGGGTCGTAGATCGACGCCATTAGCGCAAGCTGCTGAAGACTGATGAAGTAGCCGTCGTTTTCTCGCATTGACGGATACTCATCCGGTGGTTCCTGCCACCGGTTGGAGATGTAGGGACACTGCGCGTACGCGCCGGCGATCTCGTGCAGCCACCCCTCACGCTTGGCCTTGTGTGTGACCGTCAGGGTGAGGTTGCCGCCACCCGATTCTCCGGAAACGATCAGGTGAGTGATGCCGAGTTGCTCGCGGTTCGCGAATACCCAACGGACCGCGGCGGCGCAGTCGTTCAGCCCGGCGGGATATGGATGAACGCCCAACTTGCCGCCCGAGTTGCGGAATTCGACGCCGACGACGACAAGCCCTGTGGCAGCAAGGCATTCGCGTCCGCGCACGTATGCGGTGTCGGCGGCGCTGAGGATGGCCATGCCGCCGCCGTGCAGGTGCACGACGCACGGCAGCCTGGTAGCGGTGTCAGGTCGGCTGACATACAGCGTCAAGTCGTGGCCATCGCCGCCAGGAATTGTGACGGTCGTGGTTGTCACTCCTTCGGCGATCGGCGTTGCCTGCCCGATTGCGTCAAATACCGTGCTCATCGCCTCTTCGATCCCGGCGGTGAAGGCCAGCCGATCATCGAGTGGCGAGTCGACGGTCACCGGCAGTTCAGGCAGGAGGGCGTCAGCGCCGAACACGGCTAAAGCCTCGACCATGCGGGGGTCGGAGCGTGGATCGGTACCGAGTGAGCAATCGGGATTGGCGAGTCGACCGTCGGGCATGAGGCAAATCCTAGATCTCGCTGGCCTGCGGCTCGCAACGAATGCTTGAAGGAATGCCTTGTCTGACGGCCTCGCGCTACAGGGCGGCCACGTTGTGAACGATCGTGAACGTTAAATTTTCTGACCGTTTATGCACTAGGAGGCGGAAGACTTGCTAATTTTGTTACCGATCGTTCTCATTGCTTGTTAGGCTGGGCCGCGTGAGTGGTCTGGTCAGCAGCCTGGGCGTCAACCCGTCCAGCAATGTCAGCGTCTTTTTGTTCTGCGCGATCTTCACGTTCGCCGTGGTGACGATCCTGTGGGTGGTGGGCCTGTTTCAGGGCAACCACTCGATGATGGACGGTTGGTACGGCTTCGCCTACGCGGTCCCGGCGTTGTTTGCGTACGTGATTGTCGGCGCCCAATCGGTCACGGCGGCGCTGCTGTTGTTCATGGTGATGCTGCACGGCGGCCGGCTGGGCTGGTATCTGGCGGCGCGCTGGCGCCGCTATGTGCCCGTTTACGGTGGCGACCCGCGCTATCTGAACTTCGTCAAAGAGATGTCCCCCGGCTACTGGTGGAAGAGCTTCTTCCGGGTGATGGAACCCCAGGCCGTGGTCATCGTGCTGATCGGCATGCCCGCCGTAGTGGGCATCCTTACGAACCGGGCACCCAACGGCGGCATCGGCCTGCTCGCGTTCGCCGGCCTGCTGGTGTTCATGGTCGGCGTGTACCACGAGACGGTTGCCGACGCGCAGCTGCAGTCCTTTCTGGCACTGGAGCAGCGCCCGCGCTATCTCAACACCGGGGTCTGGAAGCACAGCCGCCACCCGAATTACTTCGGGACCACCACGGTCTGGTGGGGTATGTGGCTGGTGGCCGTTGCGGGCAACCCCGACTGCTGGTGGACCGTCGCGGGCCCGATCCTCAACACGATCATGCTGACCTCGGTGCTCGGCTCGGCGTTCCAGGACAACTACATGGGCGTACGGCCGGAGTATCAGGAGCTGATGGCCCGGACCCGCCGCTTCCTGCCGCTTCCACTGTCGGCCGACGCCATCGCCCGCAACCAGGCTCGGCTGGCCGAGCAGCGCGCGAAGGCAACCGCTAGTTGACATGTATGACGCCATCATCGTCGGAGGCGGCCACCACGGCCTGACCTGCGCCACCTATCTCGCCCGCGCCGGCAAACGGGTGGTAGTGCTGGAGCGACAGCCGTGGCTCGGCGGAATGACCTATTCGCGCGAAACCGTCTCCGAAGCACCGGGATTCGTGATGAACCCGTGCGCGGTGGATCTGCTGTTCACCAACTTGGAGCCGTCCATCGTCAGCGAGCTTCGCCTGGAATCCTTCGGCCTGCGCCAGGCCAGCCCGGACCCGTGGGGCGCCTACCTGGGGCCAGAAGGCCAGTCGATCGGGTTGTGGCGTTCGCTCGATCGCACCGTCGAAGAGATCCGGCGGTATTCGAAACGAGACGCCTCGAAGTTCGCAGAGCTCTGCGAGATGTGGTGTGACTTCTGGTATGTGGCAGCGCCGTACCTGATGGACCATCCCACCCGTCCGCGGGCCAAGACAGTCGTAGAACTGGGTTGGCGGGCGGTGCGCAAGCGCCGCAATCTGGCACCTGTCGCGCGAATGTTGATGGCGTCTCCACATCAGCTCATCGAGACGATGTTCGAGTCCGACGAGGTGAGGTCGCTGCTGGCGATCTACGCCTCGGGCTCGGAAGCTCCGCTGCGGGAACCGGGATCGGGCGCGGTGCTGGGTGTGATCATGCTGCACATCGGATGGGGCATCAAACGCCCACTCGGCGGTATGGCCGAGTTCACCAACGCGCTGGCCGCATGCCTGCGCCGGCATGGCGGCGAGGCCCGCACCGATGCGGACGTCGAGGAGATCCTGGTGCGCGGCGGGCAAGCGGTCGGGGTACGGCTGGTCAACGGTGAAGTGTTGCACGCCAGGCAGGTCGTCGCGGCGGTCGATCCGGTCACGCTGATGTGCAAGCTGGTTGACCCGGCCCACGTCTCCGACCCGGTGCTCGAGGAGGTCCGCAACATTTGCATCAACGGCTGGGGAGTCAACAACGCCAAGATCGATGTGGCGTTGTCACGGCGGCCAAAACTGTTGTGCGACAGGCCAGAGCTGTGGGGCAGCTACATGCTGATCGGCGACAGCAAGGACTACGTCGACCGGGCTCTCGACGGTGCGATGCATGGCGCGATTCCGTCCGAGACGCCGATGTGGGCGCTGATGCCGTCGGCGTTCGATCGCTCGCAGGTGCCGCCGGGCAGCGCCGGCGACACTATGTATCTGTTCTGCACCGCGGTCCCGCAGACCTTCGCCGACGGCAGCGAATGGGCGAACCACCGCGGGCCCTTTTCGGCGCAGGCGATACGCACGGTCGACGAGGTTGCGCCCGGCTTCGCTGACGCCGTCATCGGCAGCTGGGTCAAGAGCCCCGACGAACTACGGCGGATGACACACGACGGCAGCTACGTGGTCGTCGACATGTCGCTGAACCAAATGGGCCCCAATCGCCCGACGGCAGCGCTGGCGGGCTACCGCACACCGATACCTGGCCTGTGGCACACCGGTGCGGGCGCACATCCGATGGGCGGCGTGCACGGCTGGGCAGGCAGAACCACCGCACGCACCGTCCTCAAATCGCTGTAGCCGCGGTTGCGGACGGCGCGGTTTCCGACTTCAATCGCCGTATTCCGCCCACCGCCAACATGACACCGACACCGGCCCCTAGGTCAGTGCGTGCTCGCTGTCGGCGGGTTGGTAATCACGCATCCAGTCGTCGCAGTAGTCCCGCCATTCGACAATGGTGTTGCACTCGAAGACGATTACACCTACTACCGGCACCGACGCCAGGCACGTGCCGTCGGCCCACATGGCGCAGACGTTGCGGACAGTCTGTTCGCGCTCGTTCACCATTGACACGTTTGTCGATTCGCCAGACCTGAGAATTCAGAGCCGGTAAGTATCTTAAATGCCCGACGCCCGGGATGCGGCGCTTCTCGACAGTCTTGCCGCGCACGGAACCTCACCAAAACACCGTCTTCAAATCCCGGTAGCCGCGGTTGCGGATACTCGTAGGCTTTGACCATGCGCGTATCCATGCCGAGCCCGTTGCCGCCTGGACCCCCGCTCCCCCGGTCGGTGCAGACCGCGCTGATGCTGCGCTACTGGCCGCGCTTTGTGGCCGCCTGCCGACGCCGCTACGGCAGCGTGTTCACCCTGCGAGTCGCGTCGCTGGGAACACTCGTTTACCTCGATGATCCCGCCGACATCAAGGCGGTGTTTGCCGGTGATCCGGCCGTCTATCACGCCGGCGAAGCGAATTCGATATTGGCCGGGGCACTCGGCGAGAGCTCAGTGTTGGTAATCGACGACGACCTGCATCGCGACCGTCGCCGCCTGATGAGCGCTCCGTTTCACCGCGACGCCGTTGCGCGCCAGACCGGTGTGATGGCCGAGATCGCCGCCGCCAACATTGCCGGTTGGCCAGTGGCTGAAGAGTTTCCGGTTGCGCCCAGAATGTCGGAGATCACTCTCGAGGTAATTTTTCGGACCGTCATCGGCGCCACCGACCCGGCCCGGCTGGCGTCGTTGCGCGAGGTGATGCCGCGGCTGCTCAACTTCGGATCATGGGCCTCGCTGTCCATCGCCAATCCCGACCTGCAGCGCCGGCGCCCCTGGCGATATGTACGTCGCCGCATCGAGGAAGCCGACCGGCTGTTGTATGCCGAGATCGCCGATCGTCGCGCCGACCCCGATCTTGCGCAGCGCACCGACGTGCTCGCGATGCTCGTGCGTGCCGGCGACGACGACGGTCGAACGATGACCGACTCCGAATTGCGTGATCAACTCATGACACTTCTGGTCGCCGGGCACGACACCACAGCGACGGCGCTGTCGTGGACTCTGGAGCGACTCGTCAGGCAACCGGACAAACTGGACAAGGCGGTACGCGCCGCCGACGCGAGTGCGGCCGGTGATCCGGCGGGAGACGAGTACCTCGACGCGATTGCAAAGGAAACGCTGCGGATCCGCCCGGTGGTCTTCGATGTCGGCCGGGTCCTGACCCGGCCCGTCGAGCTGGCGGGCTACCGACTGCCCGCCGGCGTCATGGTCGCTCCGGGCATCGGGCTGGTACACAGCAGCCCCGAGCTATATCCGCATCCCGACCGGTTCGACCCAGACCGGATGCTGGGTGCCACGCCGGGTCCCACCACGTGGCTGCCGTTCGGCGGCGGCAATCGCCGCTGCCTCGGGGCGACGTTCGCCATGGCCGAGCTAAAAGTCGTCCTGCGTGAGGTCCTCCGCCGTATCGAGCTGAGGACCACCACCGCCAGGGGCGAACGACAGAAGGTGAGGCATGTCATCCTTACGCCGCACCGTGGCGCACGCATCTATGTCCAAGCCATGCGAGACACCGTGACGGCATCGCCCGCAACAATGCAGATGCCACGCTGCCCCATCGCCAGCTCGCGCGACGCAGCTACGCCTGCATGATCACGCAGGGGCGCGCCGCCTCACGTCGCCAGCGCGCAATCACATTGCGCGCGTTTCGATTTCCGCGTGAAACCGGTGGGCCGCGGCGCGATCAACTGACCGAATCGTGTACCAAACCGGAGCTGGACGGCGATACTGCTGGCGCGCCTGCTTCCTTCTCCTGCTGCCGCAACGCCCGCAGCAGCGCCCACGTCATGATGACTACCCAGATGCCGAACGTGGCAAGGCCGAGGTAGAAGACGAGCAACCCCTGCCACGCCACCGGTCCTGTCTTTGCGAAGTACGGAAAGAAGGCGGGCAGGAAAGTGAGCGGAATCCATATGTTGGCGTATCCGACCCAGCGAGGGAATACCGGCTGCGCAGCGCGGTCCATCAGGATTGCCACAGCAATCGGGATGTCCTGGAGGAGGAAGAGCCCGATCGGGGTGACCAGCAGCAGCCACGCCAAATCGTTGATCGCCTGAATCACCGCGGGATCGCGGTCGGGGCGAAACGCGGCGACGTTCATGACGATCAGTGGCAAGACGGCGACGATCACCACGCAGATACCGCCGATCTGCTGAAGATTCGCCAATGCGGGCGGCGCCGACTTGATCCGCAACATCTGTGTAGTGATCAAAGCGACGATCGGCCCTAAGAATCCCAACCCAATTGCAGCCAACAACAATCCGAGGCGTGTCGTGGTGGGATGAGCACCGTAGAACTCGGCGATCTGCCTCGTGCTCAGGTTGGCGCCGGGCGGCACCGGAAACAGCCGGGCGACGATGAAGCCGACGAAGGTCAGCACGATGACGGCCAATCCACACCACGCCATAGCTCGTTGCACGGCATACGTCATGACCCCACCCCTAAACGCCCGCCCAATCGCCGAGTGATTCGCTTTTTGCCGCTACGACGCAGAATCTCCCGAGCGCTGCCGCGCCCCGGCCATCCGCTGAGGAACGCCATCGGGAACGCACCTGCACCGGTGTGCCACAGCCCATCGATGGGCGTGTTCCACGCCGACAACGACGGCGTCGGACGCCAGGGTCCCATCTGCGCCAGGGAACAGTCCACGTGTTCGTAATTGCCACGGGCAACGTGGTACTGCGACTCGAAGTCGTCGGGTGTGGTGATGTGAACGTCGAGGACCGAGTCGCCCAATTCCGGTGCATACTGCGCGAAGTTGTCCATCATCAGCTTGACGTACTGTTCCTTCTCGTCCTCCCACGTGCGCCCGCCCGACAGTTTCCGCGGCGTGTTGAACGCATAGAAGTAGAGCGTGTCACCGTCACTGCCCTCGGGCACCAAAGTGCGGTCGTAGACCGAACTGGTGATGTGCTGAATGGGGATCTCGTGGGTGAACTCGCCGTTGATCGCGGCATGGGCCGAGCGGTTGAGGTACTCCATACTTGGGCAGATCGTGATGGCAGACAACGCTTCTGGACTGCGGCCCTGTTGGTAGCGGGGAAAGGTGAGCCGCCGGTCCAGCGCGCAGTCGACCTTAAACGTGTAGATGTTGGAGTGCAGATTCTGAAGTCCGCGGACCTCGTCCCGAGTTTGTTCTGGCACCACGTCGGAGTCGAGCAGTTTGGTCACCAAGGTGATCGGGTCGGTAGCGGCAACCACCTCACGCGCGGTGAACGTCCGCCCATCTTCGAGCGTGACGCCTCGTGCCCGGCCTCCTTCGGTGAGGATCTCTTTGGCTTTGGCGGCGGTGAGGATCGTGCCCCCGTGCGCTTCCACGCAGCGGGCAAGGGCCTGGGTGTAAGCGCCAGTGCCGCCGACCGGATGGCGCACCCCCCACTCGTGCAACCCGGCGATGAGCGACAAGTGCAGACCGGTGCCGGCTTCCCATGTCGGAGCGAAACTGGCCAGCGAATAGGTGGCGACCGGCACCTTGATCTCGTCGCGGTCGAAGTACTCCTCGCAGACCTGTTCGATGGAGGCCAGCATGGCCCGGGCGCCGCGTGCAATCGACCGCGGCCCCTTGGCGGCTCGGACCAGCATCTCGGCCAATGCCGCCGGCCGCACCCGCACAGGATGCCCCTGCAGATACGGCAGGGCCGCCTTGAGCGTCGTGGTGATGTCGTCGCACAACTGCTCGTAGCGGCGAGCGTCCTTGTGTGAATAGCGCTTGATCTCGTCGAGCAGGCGGCTGCGGTCCTTCCAAATCGGCATTACCTGCCCATCGGGGCCCAGCCATGTCAGCAACGTATCGGGGTAGACCCATCGCAGTCCGTACTTTTCAAGCTCGAGTTCGTGATCAACGGACGGCTCCACACCGGTCAGCAGAAACTCGACCGAACACGGATTGACCTTGTAGCCGGGCGCATTCGGCATTTCCATGGTCCAGGCGAGGCCTCCGACGACGTCGCGCGCCTCCAGAACCAGTACTTTTTTGCCTGCGCGAGCCAGGTAAGCCGCACATGTCAATCCGTTATGGCCGGCACCGACCACGATCACATCGCGAACCGAGTTGTCTCTCAAGGCCAACGAGACCACGGCATCTCCCTTCCCTGCCACACCCTGTATTGAACGAACTGTTTGCCTATGTAAACGGACTGTATAGTAGATGAAACAGTACGTCTAGAGTGGCTGCGGCAGGACGCGTATTACAGTCGGGCAGAGGCTGATCAGCTCCGGCCGTCGCAGCAGCGAGGAATGTCCATGTCAGAGCCGTCAACTCTCCGCGACGTGCGGGACAAGCGAAGGGCCGAACGCCTGAGCGGCCGCACCCGGCCGGACTACATGACCGTCATCGTCGAAGCCACCGAGCGGGTGTTGGCGGAAACACCGTTTCACAAAATCACCATCGACCAGATCCTCAACGAGGCGCAGGTTTCGCGTGCGACGTTCTACGCCTACTTCTCGTCGAAGGGCGAAGTGGTCGCCGAAGTGTTGGGCCGCGTCATGCTCGAGCTCTTCGACCTGCTCGACCCGTTGTTCCAACGGCTCCCTGACGCCAATCGACGTCAGGCAATCGCCGCCGTCCTGCAGGAGTCGGCAAAGCTGTGGAAGCTACATCGCCCGGTTTTCCACGCCACACACGAGAATTGGCACTCCGTGCCCGAGTTGCGGGACAAATGGCTCGCGCTCGTCGAGAAATTCACCGATGCCATCGCGGGACAATTGGAGCGTGACGCCAAGCGCGAACCGGCCCTTGGGGGGAAGGCGCGTCAGCGCAGTGCGGTTTTGCTGTGGTCAAGCGAGCAACTGTTCTATCTAGCCGGGACCGACGCCGACGACGACCTGGACAATGAGCAGGACCTGCTAGAGACCCTGGCAATCATGTGGGAGGGTACGCTATTTGGGCCAGAGTGATCTGGCCGCCGCTGTTCGGCTCGCCACCGACGGACGCACCCATTGGGGTCCGCCGCCTCAGGTCGCTTGGGCGCCAATCACATTCCGAGCGGCCCGATTTCCAAACTCGACCGCGGTGTTCTGTCCCGCCGCCGACATGAAGTCGGCAGCGTACTGAACCGGCGATGCCGGATCGAGCGACGCGTTGAGACGCCCGATGTCCTGGTAGGCGCCGATCCGGGTGAACGGCAACGCCCGCCGCCACCGCGTCACATGGGTGAACTCGACTGTGTTGCGCAGTTCGGGGAACACCTCGAACACGGTCGCCAAGGTGTGCTCAACCACCTGCTCGTCGGACGCGTCGATCATCCGCTCCGACGCGCCGGTCTCCCATAAGCAGCTCAGCAAGCCGTGTCCGGCCGGGGCGCGATCCGGGGCCTTGTTGTGGTCGAGGAACATCAGCGCGATGTCGGGGTCCTCCACCGACGGGAACATCACCAGAAACGCCGGGCAGTCCGGAGGCCTGGTAGTACCGACGGCGACGCTGATGCATTGGGTGTAGCCCAGACTCTTGTCGAGCTGACCAAGGATGCCGCGATCATCGACGCAGATGGCCGTCGCCTCGGGCAGCGGGCAGGTGACGACACAGGCGTCGTAATCCGATGTCGTGCCGGAATGGCTGACACGGACCCGGTTTTCGGCGCGCCGCACCTGGGTGACCGGCGTCTGCAGGTGTACCTTGAGCCCCTCGGCCAGCCGCTCAGGCATCCGGCCCTGTCCGCCGACAGCGGCCAAGATCTTCGCGGTGAAGATGTTGCCGATCCCGGAGAACAACTCCACCTTTGACACCTTGTCCGTGTCAGCGATCAGCATCGTTCGAACGATCGGCTCGCACAGGTAGCTGTCGAGCTCGGTCGAGAGCGCGCGCGTCGCATACGCGCGGGCGCTTTCGGTGTCGAGCGGCGCCGCCTTGCGCATATCGGCGTAGTCCAGCCGCCCACGCGCCTTGGCCAACCCCACGTCGAAAGCCAATCGGGGAACACGCAGTTTGGCGCCCAGCGACAGTACGCCGGTTTTCAGCCCGGAGCGCACCAGGTGATCCATGTCGAGCAGATGCGTGACGCCCGCGCGGCGGATGGCGATATATGGTGCAGTGCAGCATATTTCGACGTTCAGCTCACGCGCCAGTGCCAAGTAGCCGTGGTACGTGGAACCGAGCGCCGACGCGCCGGTGTCGATCGCGTAGCCATCGCGGCGCACCGTCTGCACGCGACCACCGGGAGTGTTCGTCGCCTCGAAGACATCGACTTGCCAGCCGGCCTGCTGTAGGCGATGGCCCGCCGTCAGCCCGGCAAGGCCCGCTCCCACGACGGCGGCGCGCGGCATGCTCATACCGCCCTGACCGAACGCGCCGACACAGCGGGCACATCGTCGAGCCGGTGCAACGAGCGACGGATTGTGTACGTCATCACGAAGAACCAGATCCAGAACGTCGCGAACGGCAGGTAAAAGCCGAACAACCCGTTCCAGGCGAACGGTCCGGTCTTGAAGAAGAAGATGATGCTCAGCGGTATCAGGTCGAGCATGAAAAATACGTTGAACCACCCGACCCAGCGCGGAATTATGGGGTTGGTGTCCTCATCGGCGAGCGCGGCATAAATGATGCTGATAACGACGAAGTAGAACGGCGCGATCACCCCGAGGAACTGCAACCAAGCGACGTCGTTGAGCAGCTGCACAATCTGCGGGTCGCGGTCGGACCGAAACGACGCGGTAAGCCACCAGCCGGCGGGATACGCGGTGAGTAGCACGTTGGTACAGCCGGCAATGATCTGACAGTAGGTGAGTATTCCCGGCTTTCCCTCGACGGCCGCGATGAGCTTGGCAAGCATCGCTGTCCAGGGCACGTAGAACATCGAACCGACGAGCACCAGCACCATCCCGATGCGGATTCCCATGGTGTTGTCGTGGTAGACCCGAGTGATCTGAGCGGCGTTCCAGCTCGGCGGTTGGGACGGGAAGAAGCCGGCGAGCGGCCAGATGCCGACCATGAGGAACGCGATGTAGACGAACCCGCTCCATGAAGTGCGCTGCAGGAGTCTCAGATTTGCCTGTGGCGACAGCATTCGTGTCCTCCCTGGTCGGTCGTGGCTCCTGACTCGACTCGAATCGAGAAACGTAAACGATCGTTGACTCCTCTTCTGCGTTGATACACTACCTCGCAGGCCGTGATTTTCACTCTGATAGACCTGATGGACTCGGGCAGATGTAATCCGCGGCCCCGGTCGCTGCAGACTTTTCAGTAAACGATGGTTGACAACGGCCATTTATAAACC
>NZ_JBAPRN010000605.1:0-4365 GCF_049281135.1 Mycobacterium sp.
TGTCGAACGCGACGATGTCGGCACCTTCGGTAGCCAGGCGCAGCGCCTCTGCGCGGCCCTGACCGCCCGCCCCGGTGATGAACGCCACTTTTCCTTCGAGTCGTCCCGTCCGCCTGCCCTCTCGTACGCCCAAGAATACGATGGATAGTAGATCGATTAACAAGGGACGGCAAGCGTGCTGACCCTTCGTGGGGCCGCGATACCCCGAACTCCCGGTGGGCTCTCGGCGCACCGGCGAGCGATCGCAGCCCCTCACTTGTGCGACTAGCAATTTCGATCGCTGGTTTAAGTCGTCAGACTGTTCACGATCATGACCGCCTCGAATAATGCGGTCGCTCCCGCTGCACCTAGAGATAGCGCGGTCGTCCTCACCGCAGCATCGGCCATCGCATGCGATATGCCACCCCCCGCTGGGCGTCGCCGGGCGCAGCGGGTGGCCTCCAGGCGATAGGTCGACGGGTGTCGGCGCAAGCTCGTGACCACCTCGCGTGTCGCGGGGTCGACGCACCACAACTTGGCTGTGCGTTTCCGCAGCTTAGGAACACTATGAGCCGCTTCCACTCAGAGCGGATCTCGGTTAACTTAACAAGCGTTGTTAAACTAGCTAGCGCACTTTGCCAGGACACGCCTACCTACTTTGAACAAACCTCGGCGTGTCGCAAAAGCTTGCTAATCTTCCCTGCATATGCCGAGTTCAGTTGTTGATGAGGTTCTGAACTGGCTGCTAACCCTCGAGTCTCGTTGTTATCTGTCGCGGTGTGCGACTGGCGAGAGCCAACCGGAGATTCTTCGTGTCGCGGTGAAGCTGGCCCAGGAGACTGCCGCTAGGAGCTCTGGGTCTGTGGGCTGTGAGTTGCGAAATCCAGCGATGATTTTCTCGTCAATTTGGTACGGAGCAATCGCTACTAGCAAGGCGAGTCTTGCTGCCGCACGATCGTGGTCGTCGAGGCCTGTGACTGCTTCTTCTACCCAGCTCCGACTGATGCCCGGCTCTTCTCCGCCCCATTTGGCCACCCGATCCTGAACTAGCTGTCGCACGGGCGCTGCTAGCGCCTTTTGGCCGAGTTCTTCGATGGTGGCCTCGGCGCTGCCAAACGCTGCGGCAAGAGCTGGCCGCGGCGCAGTCCATGCGAACTCCGGGGACGGCTTGGCCCGGGGAAGTGTGCCAACGGCGCCGCCGGACTTCACTTTAACTTTCATGATCCGCTTGCCGGCCATTGATCCGGCCGCGCTGATCGTGGCGCCTCTTAGCCAGGAGAGCTTGGCGGGCAGCGGGACAGGGCCATCGGGAAGAAATACTTGCACGACCCTGTCGATGTAGTGGAAACAGGCAGCGGAGGCGACGATCTCGGGTGCCTCGGCGGCGGTGAAAGGCGGCTCGCGCAAGATGTCGGCGCCGGGCCGGCGATTGGCGAACGCCCACTTCGCTACCGCTCGTGTTTTGGCGTCGCCGATGAGACCGAGTCGGTGGGCGCGAATTGCGTCGGCGGTGCTCTTGGCGTCCGCGCCGGCAAGGAGCATGCTGTGCGCGTCAACGCAGAACGAACATTGGTTGATCGCCGACACGCCTTCGCAGACGACTTCGCGCAGGCTGCGACTCACGGGTCCCGCGACGATGGATTCTCGCAGCATCGCCCACACCGCCGCCAGTAGCTGAGGGATGGGTGCGTGCAGCGTGACGGGCGGCACGAGTTGAAACTCGTGCCGCATCTGCCCATAGACGTCCGCTACCAGGCCCTCAGCGTCCCGGGCAGCAACGATGTTGATGTGCTTGATGATTCGCGGCGCGAGGCTGGTGAACAGCGCTTCTTCAATGTGCGTCGATAGTCGAGCCATGGTGATCTCCTCGTCTCGAGATTGGAGGGGTGGTGTCGATTGCCGAGTGCGTGTCTCGATCGGCTCATGCCGCGCGGTGACGGACGCCGGTTCGGCCGCCCTGCAGGTGGCTGCGGCGTGGTTCTGTTCGCTCGATCAGCGGTACGGCTAGTTGCGTTTGGCGGGCACCGCGCTTCGTTGCGCGGCGATTGTTTGGTGGTAGGTGCGGCCGCGGCTCATGCCGACAAGACGGGCGAACGGGCGCCGCGTGAGGGCGGAGGCGAGAAAGTCGCCGATGCGCGGTGAGACCGCCTCGCCGAGCAGCAGCGTGGCGGCCGGTCGGGGCAGGACGACACGCGGTGTTCCGCGGCGCACCGCCTTCAGTACGGCGCGTGCGACGTGTTCGGGCGACAGTGGGGTCATGTGGCGGAACGGGGGCGGCATCTGGGCTTCGTCCACTTCGTGCAGGAGGTCTGTGGCGGTAAGCGCGGGATGAATCACCGAGACCTGAATGTTGCTGCC
This sequence comes from Mycobacterium sp., assembly GCF_049281135.1. GTDB lineage: Bacteria > Actinomycetota > Actinomycetes > Mycobacteriales > Mycobacteriaceae > Mycobacterium. The sequence goes on from NZ_JBAPRN010000605.1 coordinate 2,338, forward strand.
GGCCAGTTCTTGACGTAGTGCGTCAGAGAATGCTGAGACGCCGTGCATGACGATCGCGTAGCCACCGAAACGGGCGAAAGCTTTGCGCCCCATGACCGATGACATGTTGACGATCGCGCCCGAATGCTGACGGCGCATTATTGGTAGCACCTGTCGCGTGAGGTAGATCGCCCCAAATAGGCTGGCCTGCAGGGTTGAACGCAGATCTTCTTCGAATTCCGCGGCCTCGATCGCGCTGACCTTACCGATCCCGGCGTTGTTCACCAGAACGTCGATCCTGCCGAACCGCTGCATCGCCGTGTGCAGTAACGCATCGACATCCGATGTCGACGTTACGTCGGTCGGCACCCAGTGGGCTTGGCCACCCAGGTCGCGGATCTCTTGGTGCACCGCTTGAAGTCGCTCAGATGAGCGGGCCGCGAGTACCAACGTGGCTCCTTGGCGGGCAAAGGCCAGCGCGACAGCCTTGCCGATCCCGCGCGAAGCGCCGGTCACCAGAACAACTTTGTTCTTAAACGCTGCGGTCATTTCGTGCTCCTAGGTTTTGAGGGGGTGTTTGCGAGGACTTGCTGGGACCGTCAGGCTTGGGCCAGCGCAGGGTCGTGCACGCCCAGGCCTGTCGTGCGTTTCTCAGCGGATTCGTCGACGGTCTCGCGGGCGGGCAGCAGCCACGCGACGATGACGGAGGCAGTGAAGGCGATGCCGGCGCACACGAGGGTCCCGATGTGTAGCCCGTCGTGAAAGGCGTTGTTGACCGCGTCGCGGACCGTGTCGACTTGCCCTGCGGGCACGTGCGCAATGACACTGTGCGCCACTGCCATTGAGCGGCTCATCGCGACGTGGAGTCCGGTCGGCAGCCCGGAGAGGGCGTCGGCCGAATTGATGCCGCGGCTGTACAGCGAGGCGAAGACGCTGCCGACGATGGCCACGCCCAGAGTGCCACCGAATTCCCTGGTGGTGTCATTGACCGCAGAGCCGACCCCCGCCTTGTCTGCAGGTAGCGATCCCATGATGGCTTCGGTAGCCGGTGCGGTGGTCAGGCCGAGGCCGCCGCCCAGCAGCAACATCTGTAGCGCGATATCGGTGTAGTTGGTTGCCGCGGCCACGGTGGATGCCCATGCCAGTCCGGCCGCGAAAATCGCCAGGCCCCCGGCGACGATGACCGTGGAGCCGACCCGCTCGACTAGTCGCGGTCCCACAATGCTGGCGATAGCGATCGACGCAGCGACGGGCAGCAGCCGCAGCCCGGTCTCAAAAGCGCTGTACTCCTTGACGAATTGGAAGTATTGCGTGATGACGAAGATGAAGCCGAACAGTGTCAGGAAGCCAGATGTGATCGCCAGGCTGCCGCCGGAGAACCGGCGGTTGGAAAACACCGTGACGTCGAGCATGGGATGGGTGCTGCGTCGTTCCCAGGTGGTAAAACAAGCGAGAATGGTTGCGGCCAAGACGAATCCGATGATGGTCCGCTCGTTGGTCCATCCCCAGGTCGGCGCCTCGATGACTGTATAGACGAGCGACGTGATGCCGGCGGCCGACAGAATCAGGCCCGGAACGTCGACGCGCGGCGCCGTGCGGTCGCGGGAGGTCGGCACGAACAGCAGGCCACCGATGATCGCCAGCGCGGCGATCGGGATGTTGACCATGAAGACCGAGCCCCACCAGAAGTGTCCGAGTAGCCATCCGCCGCTGATCGGCCCGACTGCCACGCCGACGCCGACCATGGCCGCCCACAGTCCGATCGCCTTGGCACGCGTGACCGGGTCGGTGAAGATATTGGTGATCAGGCCCAGGGTCGTTGGGAAGATCACCGCCGCGCCGACTCCCATCGCGCCACATGCTGCGATGAGGGTGTCCGCTGACGTCATCTGGGAGGCGATGCCGGAAGTGATGGCGAACAAGGTCAGACCCGCGATGAGAAATCCGCGTCTGCCGTAGCGGTCGCCCAGGCTGCCAGCCGACAGCAGCAACCCTGACATGACGAGTGTGTAGGCATCGACAATCCACTGCAGTTGCGCGGTGTCGGCG
>NZ_JBAPRN010000606.1:0-6489 GCF_049281135.1 Mycobacterium sp.
TCGACGATCGTGGTGGGCATCTTCGCGGTGGCCAAGTTCACCGAAGGAGCCTGGCTGGTCGTCGTTGTCATGCCGATCCTGGTGTTCGCCTTGATGCGGCTCAACCGTCAATATCGCGCCGAGAACTCCGTTTTGGAGAACTTGGTAACCGAGCGTCAGGAGGTGGTCAAGCATCCGCGGCATCGGGTATTCGTCTTGGTAGACCACTTTGACTTCGCGACGGTCGAGGCGCTGCATTACGCCAGCGGGCTACACGCCGACAAATTGACTGCTGTGCACTTCGTGATCGATGCACTTCACGCCTCGAGGTTGCAGCAGCGCTGGGAGCATTTCGAGGACCAGCTCCCGCTGCGGATGATCGAATGCCCGGACCGTTACCTCAGTCGCGCGGCGCAGGAGCTGGTGATGCGCGAGATCGACGAACACCCCGGCACCAAGGTGACGGCGCTGTTGCCGCGACGCACATATGCGCCTCTGGTGGGTCGGCTGCTGCATGACCGCACCGCTGACAAGATGGCCGCAGCCATCAGCCGGGTCGCGGGTGCGACCGCGCAGATTGTGGCCTACGACGTGGGCTCTCGGATCGCGCAGATAACGGCTCACGCCCGTTCGCTGAAGAACGAGAAGAACGAGGCAATCCGCAACGGGAAGAAGGAAGAACCGGCGCCCAGCTGAATGTCACCTACCACGGCTGACAAACTTAAGAGCCGCTGAGCCGTGCCTCCTCGAGGTCGAAGTCTCGTTCGATGGTGCGCAACAGTGTCGCGTTGATGCGGCCGTCGCGCCTCAATGCCAGTAACACCGAACGCTCGACACCGAGCAGTTTCAGGCGCAGCGCGCGATAGCGCTCCATCTCTCGGGCATCCTCTGACTCGGCATCGCTTGGCGGGCTGAGTTGTAGACGCCGCACCTTGGCGGCATAGAGCGAGCGCGCCGACTTGGTGGCCTCGTCGTCTGCGTCGGCGTGGCTGTCATCGTCCAACCACTCCAACGCGGCACGGGCGGCCTTCAGCCGGGCTTTGTTCTCCTCGGTTCCGAAATCGTCGGCCCGCAAGCTGAGTCGGCGCAACAGCCAGGGCAGGCTGGTGCCTTGCAGAAGCAGGCTTGCCACAATCACCGCGGCGGCCACCACGATCACCAAGTCCCGATCGGGAAACGGCTTCCCGTTGGCGAGTCGCAGCGGGATGGCCAGCGCCGCCGCCAGTGACAAACCGCCCCGCATCCCGGCCCACGCCACGACCACACGCTCACGCCACACCGGCGCACCGGTCGCGCGGCCGAACAGTCGCGCTGTGACCGGCCCTGACAACATCCACACCAGCCGCGAAGCGAACACCACGGCTACGACGATCAATATGACCGCGACGACTCGCACCGCGGACATGCCCGGAACCCAGTGCAACGAGCGAAAGAGTTCCATGCCAACCAAGGTGAAGAGCACGGCGTTCAGTAGGAAGACCAAAGCATCGAGAAAGGCGAAGGCCTGCAGTCGCGCGCCCGGCGCGAAAATTGCGCTCAAGTGAGAACCGACGTAAACGCCCGCGGTCACGGTGGCCAAGACTCCTGAGAGGTGTGCACCCTCGGCGAGCACATAGGTGAGATACGGCGTCGCCAGCGAGAGCGTGATCTCCAGCAACGGGTGGTCGATGCGCCGTCGCACGTGCACCGCCAGCCAGGCGACGACCAGGCCCAGTGCGGCACCACCCGCAGGAGCTGCAAGCAGTGTCACCGCAAGCGGGCCGGGCCGCCAGGTTCCGACGATCACCGCGCTCACAGCACCGGTGTAGAGCACCAAGGCGGTGCCGTCGTTGGTGAGTCCCTCACCCTCGACGATCGTTACCAGCCGTTCGGGTACGTCCAGCCGGGCGAAGACGGACGTGGCTGCTACCGCGTCGGTCGGCGCGACAACCGCGCCGGCCACCAGCGCCACCGCCAATGGCACGCCCGCGACTCCCACCAGAACGCCGGAGACCGTCGCCATGGTGACTATCACCAGCCCCACCGACAGCAGACCTATCGGCCGGGCATTGGCCCGAAGGTCATCGGGGGCAATGAAATACGCCGCGTAGTACAACAACGGCGGCAGGAAAACATAGAACACGATTTCGGGCGCCAGTTGCGGCACCTTGACCCACGGCAGCCAGGCGAGCACCGCACCGACACCAACTAGCAGGACGGGATACGGGACGCCGATCCGATCGGCCAGCCACACCGCAGCGATGGCTGCCAGCGGTCCGCACAGCAGCAGCACCCCGTAGCCGGCCGGGTTCACAACCGTCAGCTTAAAGGCGTCAGACCAGGAAGCGTCGCTTCTGAGCGGTGACCTCCTCGGGCGTCATCAGCCCAGCGTCGGCCAACTTGCCGAGCAGTGATTGTGCCCGCGTCGCGAGTTCCTGCAACTCGGTGGCGATCGCGGCTATCGCTTCCTTCGGCGGCTGTGGTGACGCCTTCGGGCTTTCCCGCGGGGTCATCCGTACTCGCTCATTGCCGCGTCCGACCGAAGCGGTGCTGCCGACGGCTCCGCCCGCCGCGCCGGCCAGGCCCATGCTGCTGAACAGGTTGCCGGCGCCGCCGACCTCCGGCGCTGCGGCGGCGTTGGTGATCGGCAGCGTGAAGGCAGCCGGGCGGAGTTCGGGCGCGGCGACCGTCCATGCCGATGGAACCGACAGCCGGCCCACCGTCGTTGCCTGCCCCAGGCGTGACGAAACGGATGCCGTCGCCGCGTCCGACGGTGCGGCCACGCTGCCTTGGCCGTTGAAGAACCAGTTCGGCAGGTTGGCGGCACCCGGACCATAGCCCGTGAACGGGCCCTTCCCGGCATAGAAGTCACGGTCGGCGTTGATCGAGAAGCCGCGGAAGTTGGTGTAGACCCCGGTGAACCCCGTCGAGATGCTCGTCGCAGACGAGCCGATTGAAGTGACGCCAATGGGGAGTTCAATAAGCGTCAGGACGGGCGCGATCGCGCTCAGCAGATCTAACACCGGGCCCGCTGGAGCCGCCGCTGACGACGTAGCGAGGCCCTGCAACGCCTGCGGGACCGCGTTGAGCACCCGCGAACCGTTCGATACGACGGACTGCGCTGCGGCCCCGGCCTGCTCGGCTCCGCCGGTCGGGTTGGTCGTCGGCGGGGGTTCGGCGAACGGCGTCAGCGTCGATGCCGCCGCCGCCGAACCGGCGTAGCCGTACATGGCCGTGGCGTCCTGGGCCCACATCTCCGCGTACTGCACTTCGGTGGCCGCGATCGCCGCGGTGTTCTGGCCCAGCACGTTGGTGGCGATCAACGTCATCAGCAGACTCCGGTTGGCCGCGATCACCGGCGGCGGCACCGTCATCGCGAACGCTGCTTCGTAGGCCGCCGCCGCCGACCTGGCCTGGGTGGCTGTTTGCTCGGCTTGCCCGGCGGTTGTGGTCATCCACTCCAGGTACGGGGTGGCCGCCGCGGCCATCGATGCCGACGACGAGCCGAGCCACGGCCCACCGGTGAGTTCGGCGATGGCCGCCCGGTAGGACGCCGCGGTGGATTGGAGTTCCGCGGCCAGCCCGTCCCAGGCCGAGGCCGCTGCCAACATCGGCCCGGGCCCGGGTCCGGCGTACATTCTTGCGGAGTTGACTTCCGGCGGTAGTATCGCGAAATCCATTGTGGTGTCCTGTCTTAACCGGTCGCTATGGCGTTGGCGGCTTCGGTGGCCGCATACGACGTCGCACTCATTCCGAGTGTGCTGACGAACTGCTGATGAATTGCCTCAGCCTGGGTGCTGATCGCCTGGTACATCTGCGCATGAACGGCGAATTGAGTAGCCGCCAGCGCCGATACCTCGTCGGCGGCGGCCGGAAGCACACCGGTCGTCGGCGCCGCTGCAGCGGCGTTCTGCGCGCTCATCATGGCGCCGACACCGGCCAAGTTGGCGGCGGCTGCCGCCAGCGCCTCCGGTTGGGTGGTGACGAATGGCATCGGTGATCCTTTCGAAAAGTTGCACATGCGAACCTACGCGCGTGAATACCACACGTCTGCAAGTGAATTCGTTGATACGCCGCGAGATGTTGGGATCTGGACTCATTCATCCACCCCGCCTTCAACCCAGTGGTCTCGGGTAGAAGCCATCAGCCGGTACGGCGGTTAAAGGCGAGCTTCATCGCCTGAACGCGATGCTAACGACGGTTTAACGGCAGATCAACGCGGCACGCAAGCTCATTGTGGATTGCTATCTAACTGGGGATAACCGGCCGTAGTTCGGCGGCGATCCAGGCGCGGTGGATATCCGCGTCGGTGAGCTGGCCCAGGGTGGCGGCATGACGATGTTGACGCGAGCCGAAATCGGAGCGCTCGGTGAGCGACTAGCTGCTGACCACTTGACCGGGCTCGGACTGCGAATCGTGACCCGCAATTGGCGCTGCCGCTACGGCGAACTGGACGTGATCGCCGTCGACCCCGGTACGGACACCGTGGTGTTCGTCGAGGTCAAGACGAGAACCGGCGACGGCTTCGGCGGACTGGAGCAGGCGGTGACGCCGCAGAAGGCACGCCGGTTGCGTCGGCTGGCCGGCATCTGGCTGGCCGCCCAGGACCAGCGGTGGGCCGCGGTCCGCATCGACGTCATCGGCGTGCGAATCGGCCGATGCCGGACCCCGGAGATCACACACCTGCGGGGCGTCGGCTGATGGCGCTCGGACGGGCGTTCTCGGTGGCGGTGCTCGGGCTGGACGGTCAGATCGTGGAGATCGAAGCCGACATCACCTCGGGTCTACCGGGCGTGCATCTGGTCGGCCTGCCCGACGCCGCGTTGCAGGAGTCGCGGGACCGAGTCCGCGCCGCGATCACCAACTGCAACAACACGTGGCCGATGTCGCGCCTCACGCTGGCGCTGTCGCCGGCGACGCTGCCGAAAATGGGGTCGGTCTATGACCTGGCCATGGCGGCCGCCGTCTTGTCAGCGCAGCGGAAGACCCCGTGGCGACAGCTGGAAACCGCGGTGGTGCTGGGGGAGTTGGCATTGGACGGACGAGTCCGACCGGTGCGCGGGGTGCTGCCGGCGGTACTGGCTGCCAAGTTGGCCGGCTGGGGAGCCGCGGTGGTTCCGGTGGAGAACCTTCCGGAAGCCAGCCTGGTCGACGGGATCGAGGTCTGGGGGGTGCGCACTCTGACGCAATTGCAGCGCTGGCTCTGTGGTTCGGCGAGGCTCGACGGGCGGATCACCGGGGCGGTTCCGGAGGCTGAGCCGCTCGCGGATCTTTCCGAAGTGATGGGGCAGGCCCAAGCGCGTTTCGCCGTCGAGGTCGCTGCGGCCGGGGCCCATCATCTGATGCTGACCGGGCCGCCAGGCGTGGGCAAAACCATGCTGGCGCAACGTCTTCCGGGGCTTCTTCCATCGCTGTCGAACGGCGAGTCGTTAGAGGTGACCGCGATCCACTCGGTGGCCGGCCTGTTATCGGATGCCACGCCGCTGATTACCCGGCCGCCGTTCGTGGCGCCGCACCATAGCTCCAGCGTTGCGGCACTGGTCGGCGGCGGTTCGGGGATGGCCCGGCCCGGCGCCGTCAGCCGGGCACACCGCGGGGTGCTGTTTCTCGACGAATGCGCCGAGATCGGTGTCAGCGCATTGGAAGCGTTGCGAACACCGTTGGAGGACGGCGAAATTCGCCTCGCCAGACGAGACGGGGTGGCGTGCTATCCGGCCCGCTTTCAACTCGTCCTGGCCGCCAACCCGTGCCCGTGCGCGCCCGCCGACCCGCGTGACTGCATCTGCGCGGCAGCAGTCAAGCGGCGTTATCTCGGTCGACTGTCCGGCCCGCTACTCGACCGCGTGGACCTGCGGGTGCAGATGCATCCGGTGCGGATGAGCGCGTTCGCCACCACCGAACCCGAGTCGACGACGAAGGTCCGTCACCGGGTGACGTTGGCCCGCGACGCGGCGGCGCAGCGTTGGGGCGCGCACGGATTCCGCACCAACGCTGAGGTCAGCGGAACAGTCCTGCGGCGCCGATTCAGGCTGGGCCACGACGCGATGCAGCCGTTGCGGAGGGCGCTGGACCGCGGACTGATGAGCATTCGCGGTCTCGACCGCACGTTGCGGGTCGCGTGGACGTTGGCAGATCTGGCCGGTCGCACGTCACCTGGACGCGACGAGGTAGCCACCGCACTGAGCTTCCGCCAACCGGGAGCCTCGCGATGACCGATGCGACGCTGCGTGCGTGGGCCTATCTGTCGCGGGTGATCGAGCCGCCCTGCGCCGAGCTTGGCGCCCTGGTGCGCCGGTGGGGCCCGGTCGAAGCGGCCGAGCGGGTCCGGCGTGGTCAGGTTGACGATGTGGTTGCCGGGCGCACCGAAGCGCGGCGTGAAATCGACCGGTCCGCAGCAGATCTCGAGGTGCTGAATCGCAGAGGTGGTCGCCTGATCACGCCGGACGACGAGGAGTGGCCGACGCTGGCGTTCGCCGCGTTCGGCGGTGCGGCGGGGGCGAAGCCGCAGGGGCGCCCGCCGTTGGTGTTGTG
>NZ_JBAPRN010000607.1:0-2687 GCF_049281135.1 Mycobacterium sp.
GTGCCCCACCGGGCGGCGAGCCGCCCGCGAACCCGCCGCCCCCGGCTAATGCGGTGGCGCCCCCGCCCAGCGCCGCGGTCAGCCTGTCCCCGGCCAAGTCCGCCGCCCTCAAGGACGTCGAGACGGCAATGGGTGCGGCCCGCGATGCGCAGAAGTCCGGCGACTTCGCGGCCTACGGCGCAGCACTGCAACGGCTCGACGACGCGATCAACAAGTACAACAACGCCAGGTAATCGCGCTTGCTCGGGCGGCCGGTCCCGTCGAGCCTGGTGAGGGCGCGATTTGGAGGCCTCGCGAGCGTTCGGTAACCTGGTATTCACCCGTCGCGGGGTGGAGCAGCTCGGTAGCTCGCTGGGCTCATAACCCAGAGGTCGCAGGTTCGAATCCTGTCCCCGCTACCAGTAGAAACGGCCCCCGGAGACTCCTCCGGGGGCCGTTTTCATGCTCGATGGCCACGTATTTGGACACATTAGCTAGGTTTACTAGTTAACTGAACCCCGCACCTTCATTGCTGGATTCCAGCCTTTTGCCTGGGATGATGGCGTCCCTTGATCCGGCGGCGTTTCGGTCATCGTTTGCCAAAGCGTTGATTTACTCGCCATTCGACCTCGGCGGCCACCCCAAGGAGACACCACAGCAGTGACCGCGAAATGTCATGGATAACAGCGGTTATCCATGATTTTCGGAGGCGTGTCGCATGCCCGGCAGAATCGACGGCCTGATTCTCCGATCTTTGCCTTCAGCAAGAGATTTGTGGTTCATGGGCTGGTCGACGCGGTTGGTGGCGGTGCGCTGTGGTGAGCGGGCTGTGGGTATGGAGCGGGCTGTGTTGGGGGAGTGCGGGACTGGGAAACGTGGGAGGGGGACAAATGGGGACACGGTGATGTTGTGGGTGATGGTAGAGACGCGGGTTGACCGCGCCGTAAGGTGCGGCCATGGCGAATATCAACTCGAAAACCGAAGCGCGCAAGAAGGTTCGCGAGGCGCAGGCCAAGGCCAACGAGGCTGGGCAGGAACGTGAGCGGCACAACGTCGATGACGCGGCGTCGTTTCTGGTCGAGCTGGGCCGGCTGGCGGCAGTCGACGAGTGGGAGCAGGGCCGTGTGGCCGAGATTCGCGCAGAGGGCGAGCGGCGGCAGCACGAGCACCGCCAGGAGGGCGCGGCGGCGGTGTCGCGCATGCTGGATCGCGGGGAAACTTTGACCGCGATCGCCGAACTGGCCGGCGTCAAAGTCAGCGAGGTCCGAGCGGTGCTGAAATCAGCTGGCGCACAACCCGTCGCGCCGCCGGATGCACTAGGTGCGGCCAGCGCCGCGACGGACGCGCCGCCGAGCGCGCACCAGGTCGCGGCCCCAATCCCACCCATCGCCCCGGGTCGCGCCGCGTCTATCCTGTCTCACACCGCGCTTACCTGATCTGCGTTGTCGTAAGCAAATAGACAGTTCATCGGTATGACGGCGATACGACCGCACGCACCGGGGGCGTCCGCCTTCGTCAGGTGTCCACGGTCAAGGGATGTGGAGGTCGGTCAGGCGGGCGACGCGTTCGAGGTGCCCGTAGAAGGTGTCGCCGTCGGGCCAGTCGAAGCGGACCTGGCTTTCGGACAGGATCAGTGGGTCGCCGTCGAGTAGTGCGCCGTTGATGTTGTGGTTGGGGTCGGCGATGGTGATGGTCACGGTCTGCAGGATGCGACCGCTTGCCTGCAGGTGTGCACCATTGGGGCGGGTGAAGGAAAGATCAAGGTCTTTGGGATTGCCGCGGGTATCGGTGATGCCGGTGAGCTCGATGCCGCTGTTGATGATCTCGAAGGTGCCGTCGACGGTGTAGGCAGCCGAAGAGATCTCGAGTTCGCCGGTGCGCTTCCACACTTTGAGCCCTTGGAAGCCGCGGCCGGTGGTAGGGCTGACGAAGCCCCAAAAGCGGTCGCCGCCAATGGTGCTGAAGTCGCGGGGGCCACTGCTGTGGTCTCGGAAGCCGTAGCCGTCGATCTCGTAGGTTTTGCCGGCGACGGTGATGGTGCCGGTGGCGTAAGTGTTCTGCTCATGGTGCATACCCGACCAGTCGGTATGCGGGATCTCGCTCGCCTGGAACATGTCCCAGATGGGGCCGGCGGCGGCGAATTCGATGTCGACGTGCAGCGGCACCGCGAGTCCGGCGCCGACGGGCTGGCTGCCGGCGCGCTCGCTGGTGGTGCGTTCTCCTGCGCCGTCGTAGCGCAGTCGCCAACGGCGCAGCGGATTTTCGGTGGTGATGGAGAGCGGGCCGACGTGCAGGTCGGGTGGCACTGGGCGGTCCCAGATCCGTTCGACCACCAGTTCACTGCCGGGCAGGTAGACGATGAGCTGGGCGTAGAACAGCCCGGGATCGGCGGCGTCGGCGCCGGTGTGGACGAAGAGCCCGGTCTCGGTCGTGGGTGACCAGGTGCTGAAGAAAAAGGTCTCGTTCCACAGCGGTATGTCGGTTCGCGGCCCCTGGAACGAGTCCAGCTCCGGGGAGACCTCGAAGGGATTGTCGCCGTGCAGCACTCGGTTGACGGTGGGGTGCATCGCGGCTCCTCCTCGATCGCACTAGACATGCGCTAAGTGAACTGCTACTTGTTAGCACATGCGTGCTAGAAAGTACAGCAAGCGTTTTTCCACGATTCGTGCGTAGCCTTATCGCGATGACCGATACGGCTGCCCGCAGAG
>NZ_JBAPRN010000608.1:0-1999 GCF_049281135.1 Mycobacterium sp.
GTACTCCGGACAGCTCGTAGTCCTCGAGCGCGGTCCGTTGGAACGACGTGACCGGCGTGGCCCACCGGACGATTTCGTCCGCGGCGGTGGCCGGACGCTCCTTCTTGTACAGCTCCCACTGATCGGGGAAGTCGGTGAAGGCCATCATGCCCTGCGTGATCGAGTTGCGAGTGGTCTCGTTGCCGGCGACGGAAAGCAGGATGACGAAGAAACCGAACTCGTCGTCGGAGAGCTTGTGACCGTCGACGTCGGCCTCGATCAGCTTGGTGACGATGTCTTCACCGGGGTTCGCGGCCCGGTCGGCGGCCATCTGCATGGCGTACATGATCAACTGGATCGAGGCATCCATCGCGTCGTTCGTCTCGAACTCGGGGTCCTGGTCGCCGACCATCTGGTTGGACCAGTGGAACAGCTTCATCCGGTCTTCCTGCGGCACACCCAGCAGGCCGGCGATGGCTTGCAGCGGAAGCTCGCACGACACCTGTTCGACGAAGTCGCCGGAGCCCTGAGCCGCCGCGGTTTCCACGATCTGGCGGGCCCGCTCGCGGAGGTCATCGCGAAGCCGCTCGACGGCCCGAGGCGTGAAGCCACGCGAGATGATCTTGCGCAGATGGGTGTGCTGCGGTGCGTCCATGTTGAGCAGGACGAACTTGCCCCGTTCGACCTGCTCGCCGACCGTGCCGTCTTTGTAGCGCGGCAGCGCCGTCTTCTGCAGGCTGGAGAACACGTCGCTGCGCCGCGAAATCTCCTTGACGTCTTTGTGTTTGGAGACCACCCAAAAGCCGCCGTCGTCGAATCCGCCCGCCCCTACTGGCTGCTCGTTCCACCAGATCGGCGCGGTCCGCCGCAGCTCGGCCAGTTCCTCAACCGGTAGTCGCTCGGCATGGACGTCGGGGTCGGTGAAATCGAATCCGGAAGGAAGATTCGGAGTCGGCATCAGTGGCACTCCTATGAGTGAATACGACTTGGATATGACGGGTTCTGGCCCAGTAAAGCATCGCGACAGCAGAGATGGAACGGCTTCTCGACGTATTCGCCGATGATGGATTGGAACGTGTTCTCGTCCTCGGCTCCGATGAGTTTCGGCCGCGCGAAACGGCCTTGTGGCGCCGGGCGCACTGACTATGCTTGCCTGCAGGTCACGGGCCCATGGGATGGCCGTGATTACGTAACGCCGAAGGTGGGGTCATGATTCGCGAACTGCTCATCGCCACAGCGATCGCCGGCGCGGCTGTCGGCTCGGCCCCGGCCGCCGTTGCCGACAACGGGCACTACGACGGCGATGTGCCAGGCATGAACTACGACGCGTCGCTGGGTGCGCCGTGCGACAACTACGAGCGGTTCATCTACGGGCGCGGCCCCGGCGGTCAAGCCGAGGCCTGCCACTTCATCATCAACCAGTTCCCGGCAGCGCAGACGGGGTACTGGGTGATCACCTACCCGCTGTACGGGGTGCAGCAGGTCGGTGCCAAGTGCGACAACCCGCGGGGATCGTCGGCCCAGTCGCCTGACGGGCAGCCGATGCTCTGCACCGAACACGGCTGGCAGATCGGTCAGTTGACCGGCGGCGGGGCCCCGAACGGCGCCGGCGGAGGCTTCCCGTCCGACACGGGCGTCACCCACTGATTACACGACTCAGGAGATAGCCATGGCCTTCAGACCGAAAGACGCCATCGACGCCGCGCGGGACATCGTGCAGAACGCCGTCGAGCGGTCATCGGACATCGTCGAGAACGCCGGTCACATCATCAAAGGCGACATCGCCGGCGGCACCGGCGACATCGTCCACAACTCGCTGGACATCGCCACTTACGCCGTCGAGCGAACCAAAGAGGTCTTCACCGGCCCGCCCGACGACGACGACGTCTGAGCCAAGCGGGCTCAGACGGAAGCGGCCTCGTTCAGCTCGTCGAGCCGGTTCGTCGCTTCCAGGTACTCCTGCACCCACCGTTCGATGACGGTCGACGTCTTCTCCACCTAGGAGAACTGCCCGACGACC
>NZ_JBAPRN010000609.1:0-17947 GCF_049281135.1 Mycobacterium sp.
GAGTCGAGAATCGTGCTGTTGCCGACCAGGTCGAGGACCGCGTCGATCTGTTTGGCTTCGGCGATGTCGGCCGCCAGCGTCGGTGACTCCAGTTCGACCCGTGCGACGCCGAGGGACTCCAGCAGGCTGAAACGTTTACGCGTTCGCGCGGTGGCGATGACGCGCGCACCCGCTGCCACCGCCATCTTGACTGCGGCTTGGCCGAATGACGATGTGGCGCCGCGTATTACAACGGTCTGGCCGGGGGCCAGCTTCAGGTTATGAAAAAGGCACGTCCATGCTGTCGCAAACGTTTCCGGGAGCGCCGCTAACTGTGACCACAGTAGATCGGACTCGATGAGGGCGACGTTTGCCGCGCGTACCCGCGTGTACTCCGCATAGCTACCGTTGATGGTTCGCCCCAGGCCGCCCATCAGCGCGGCCACCTGGGCACCGACCGGAAACTCTCCGCCCGGACACGCATCGACGATGCCGACGCACTCGATGCCGCTGACTTCGGCAGCTTCTGCCCATTCCCCGCGGCGCATGTGCATCTCGGCGTGGTTGATGCCGAACCCGCGGACCTGGATGACCACTTCGCCGTCTTTGGGCAGCGGTTTGGGGATGTCGGTGTAGACCAGACTGTCAAGTCCGCCGAACTTCTCCAGGACGATCGCTCGCATGGTCTCGCCGCCCGGTCGTTCGCGCACCACTGCGGGCGTCGTGGGCAGGGTGTTGCCGGGCCGAGGTGACTCCGCAGCGGACATGATGTGCTTTCCTTCGCGTCTACCCGTACTGGGATGGTCCGCCCATTATTATGGGCGTTCTGGCCCATTTTTGTCCACGGGAACCGGCGGGCGACTTAGCCTGTCTGCTTGCGAGGGCCGGGTCTGCGGCGTTTGGGGGTCGCCGCGAACGAACGGACGTATTCGACAGCCGCCGTCAGCGCCTCGCGCAGAGGTTCAGGGTCGTCGGTGAGGAACGTGATCAGGGCGCCACCCTGATGCGCGGCAACCAGAGACACCGCGAGGTGGCGTGGATCCGCGTCCAGCCGCAGATCGCCGCGGCGGCGCATTTCGGTAAGACCGCTCTGGAACAACTCGATCCATTGGTCGTAGCCGTCGGCGAGATCGCCGTGGATTTCGGCATCGGCCTCGACCAATTCTCCTGCGAGCGAGCCGTATACGCATCCACCCACACGGTAGACCGAGTCTAGTTCGGCAAGGGTGGCCTTGACCCAGGCGTCCAACGCGGCGAAGCTGTCCAGGCCGCCCAGCTGAGTGTGAAATTCTCGGACGTCGTCGCGGCGTGCGCCGATGACGTTGCGGGTCAGATCACGCTTGCCGTCGAAGTAGTGCGATATCTGTGAACCACTGACGGTGGCCGCACCACGCACCTCGTCGATGCTGGTCCCGCCGACCCCGCGCTCGAACATGAGGCGGGCGGCCACATCAATGATGCGCGCACGGGTCGCCCGGCCCTTGCGGGTCAGCCGTGATGTTGCGTCCTCAGCCAACGGTGCCGCCCCTTTCTCCGAAGGTCACGAGGCTCGTGCGCTCGTGCGCCTGCGGCGTGGACGACGCGCCGGACGTGGCACCTGTTCCGCCGGGTCGGTGGCGAACATCCGTAAGTAGTTGACTGCGAATCGGACAGCATCGGCATGCGGCCAATCAGCCTGATAGGTGAAGGCCAGCGTGGCACCACCCTGATGGGCGCTGACCATGACCAGCGCCAACTTTCGCGGGTCCGCACGGGCGGCGACGACACCGTGATCTTTCATCTGCTGAATCACTCGCTCCAGCAACTCAATCCACTGCCAGTAACCCGACGCCAGCGTGTGACGCGTTGCGCTGTCGGACTTGCCGAGTTGTCCGGCCAGCGCGTGATAGGTCGGCGTGCCGGAATAGCCGATGCGTCGCAGGTGACGCATATTCAGATCGATCCATCGCTCGAAGTCATCGAACGTATTCAGCGCACCGAGCTTGGGCTGGCGATGAAAGTCCAGCACGACGTGTATCTGGCGGACGACGACCGCGCGGATCAGCGCTTGCTTGTCGGCGAAGTAGTGGGCGAGCTGGGACCCGCTCACCGACGCGGCCTTGCGCAGCGCGTCCATGTTCAGCGTCGAGAGGCCCTCGCGCAGGATGAGTTCGGCGGCGACCTGCAGGATCCGATCGCGAGTTGCCCGGCCCTTGGCGGTCAGGCGCCGCTCGTCCTGCAGCTCGGCGTGGACCATAGCGTCAGGTTAGCCCGCTGGCGCACCCGATTATGGGACGTTTATCCCATACGGTCGGTCCGTGTTTCGTTAAGCACCTGAATGGACTTTGGCCAAGAATGCACGGATGAGCCGCGTTACCTCGTCGAGGGCTGACTCGAGCAGGAAGTGCCCGCCGTCGAGAAGATGGATCTCGGCATCTGGCAGGTCGTCGGCAAATGCCTCAGCGCCTGCCGGGCCGAAGATCTCGTCACCGCGCCCCCACACCGCGAGCAGCGGTACGCGGCTGGACCGAAAGTACTCATGGACACGTGGGTATTGCGGCGAGTTGGTGGCATAGTCGCGGAACAGTTTGAGTTGCACTTCGTCGTTGCCGGCTCGCGATATCAGCGCGTAGTCGTGATACCAAGATTCCGGATTGACCAGCGTCTCGTCTGGCACTCCGGTGACGTACTGCCAGCGGGTGGCGTCCAAGGTGAGGAATTGCCTCACCGGGCCCTCGGTCTCGGCTGTCTGCTCGGTCTGATAGGCACGCACCGTCTTCCAGAAGCTTTCGACGAAGCCGGCGTCGTAGGCGTTGCCGCTCTGACTGATGATCGCCGTGATCGCAGACGGGTCGTGTAACGCCAGACGCCAGCCGATCGGCGCGCCGTAGTCTTGCACATAGATCGCGTACCGGTTGATGCCGAGGCTCTGGAGCAGGCCCTCGGTCAACTCGGTCAGGGCATCGAAGGTGTAGTCGAAGTCGGCAACCGAGGGTGCATCGGAGAGGCCAAAGCCCAAATGGTCCGGCGCAATTACGTGATAGCTATCGGCCAGTGCCGGAACCAGGTCGCGGAACATATACGAGCTGGTCGGGAATCCGTGCAGCAGTAGCAGCACTGGCGCGTCCGGGTCGCCGGCCTCACGGAAGAACAGTCGATGGCCGGCGACCGTGGCGTAGCGGTGGTGGACGACTGGCATGAGAACCCTCCTGCGGCGTTCGCTCAACCAAGTATTTTGGGATAGTCAACCCATTATGCACCGATAAAGCAGTCTGGCAATAGTCGGCGTCAGCCGTTGACCTGCCTGCCGCCGGACCCATATTATGGGCTGGCTATCCCATTCTGATCGGACCCGGCTAAGGACGAGTGTCGATGGCTAATACTTTGCAGCACAAAACGATTCTGGTGGTCGGGCGCGGCAGTGGAATTGCACATGCCGTGGCCCGGCGGGCGCGATCGGAGGGCGCCCGGGTCATTGTGGCCGGACGCGATCGGGCGAAGCTTGCGAATTCCTATGACGACCTCGGGATCAGTGCCGAGACGATCGATATCACCGACGACGAGTCGATCGCTGCGCTCGCCGACCGGGTAGGCCGGGTGGATCACGTGGTATCCACCGCGTCTGCTCGTGCCCGCGGAAAGCTGGCCGACCTGCAACGTCAGAACCTGGTGCAGTCGTTCGACACCAAGGTCATCGGACCGACCATGCTCGCCAAACACTTTGCGTCGCAGATAAACCCGGGCGGCTCTTTCGTGTTGTTCTCGGGTGTGCATGCCTTCAAGCACAACGTCGGCTATCTCGGCGTAGGCATCACCAACGGCGCCGTCGACTTCCTGACCCGTTGGCTCGCGGTTGAACTCGCGCCAATCCGGGTCAACGCGATTTCACCCGGCGTCATCGACACCGGCGCCTGGGACGCCATGGGCGATGACGGGAAACGCGATTACTTCGAGCACATCGCAGCGCACAACCCGGCGGGACGGATCGGGACGCCGGACGACATCGCGGCCGCGGTGCTGTTCGCGATGACCAATACCTTCATGACCGGTGTGACGCTGAAGATCGACGGCGGCGAACCGCTTACTTAGCCGCCTTTGCGCGGCCGCCAGGCGACGGGCTCAGCGCGACCGATGCCTCGGCGGTGTAGCACAGGAACGTCAGGGTCTCCTGCATATACAGCTGCACGGTCTCGGCATCGTGCGACAGGTAGCCGATGGAGACGTCGGTGCCCAGCTGCAGGTCGAAGTCGCCGCCGCGGGTGGTCAGCACGAAGGCGCCGTCGATGGCCGGTGCCCAGATGATGTCGCTTTCGACCAACCGACGGATGTGGTCGCGGATCGGGTAGCCGTGCTCGGTCGTCTCGCTGACTTTGGTGTATGCGTCCGCCGACAGCAGCACCGCGTAGGGGCCTTCCACACCGGCCAGCCTCAAGCTGGACAGCGCCTGCGATATGACGTCGGGAAACTCGCTGATGTCCTTGGGCAGCGTCAGCGCCGGGTTGGAGCTGCAGTTCCGGATGCCGTCGATCAAGGCGTCGCTGTAGCCCTCGAAGATGGCCCGATCTTCGGCGAACGCGAGCTTCTTAGCCGCCGACTTGACCGGATTCCAATCGGAGTCCTGCGACCCGCGCTCTACGTTGTCGATCTCCGTACGCGACAGCGTGAACGGAATCCGAAGCCGTACAAGCGGTTTACTGGCGCGCAGGTGGCTGATCACGCCGTCGGAGGGCGGCTTGATATCGAGCAGGCGCCCGGTGCTTACCGCGGCGGCGGCCGGTCCGGCCGATTCGCTGACGTCGACCACCCGGCGGCCGGCGATGTGGCGCTTGAAGGTCCGCCTCGCCTCCACTTCGATTTCGTCCCAAGCTTCCTCGGTGATCGGAGCAAGATCGCGGTACAGGTTGTTCATTGCGGGGTTCCTTTCAAACTGCCGATCGCCAACGAGCCATCCGCGGATGCGTTGAGTATCGCCGGAGTCGCTGCCGGTGAGATCGGCAGTGGTGGCGGGTCGTCGAGGAAGTCGACGGTGGGGGAGAAGAACAGCCCACCGGTGACCGCCGTGGAGAAGTCGAGGATCCGGTCGGTGTTGCCGGGCGGATCACCGAAGAACATGTTGTGCAGCATCTGCTCGGTGACCGCGGGTGTGCGCGAGTAACCGATGAAGTACGTGCCGAATTCAGCCTTGCCGAGTTCGCCGAAAGGCATGTTGTGCCGCACGATCTGGAGCTGGGTGCCGTCGTCATCGGTGATGACGTTGAGCGCGATGTGCGCGTCGGCCGGCTTCTCGTCATCGTCGAACTCGATATCTTCCAGCTTCGTTCGGCCGATCACGCGCTCCTGCTCGTTGACCGGCAGCGAATCCCACGCGGACATGTCGTGCAGGTACTTCTGCACGTGCACGTAGCAGCCACCGGCGAATTCCGGGTCCTCGTCGCCGATCTCGGTTGCCGCGACGGCCGGCGCGCCACCGGGATTCTCGGTCCCGTCGACGAACCCGAGCAGATCGCGGTTGTCGAAGAACCGGAACCCGTGCACCTCGTCGACCACGGTCACCGCGCCGGCCATCGATCGCAGAATGTTGTTGGCCAGCTCGAAGCACACGTCCAGGGTCTCCGCCCGGACGTGGAACAACAGGTCACCGGGAGTTGCCGGGGCCGTGTGGCGGGGGCCGTCCAATTCGATGAACGGGCGCAGCTCGGCCGGTCGCGGCCCCTCGAACAACCGGTCCCAGGCGTGGGAGCCGATCGAGGTGATGACCGACAGTTTCTTCGCGGGGTCACGGAAGCCGGTCGAGCGCACCAACCCGGAGATCCCCGATAGCGCGTCATGCGCGACCTCTTCGCCGCCCTCGTCGATGGTGACCACCAGAAAGATGGCGGCTGGTGTCAAGGGCGCGAGCACCGGTTGCGGATCGGGCACGCGTTCGACCCTAACGTTTCCGGCGCTCCCGTGATGAAAAGATGGGGTCCATGGTTGCCACGGCGCAAGGGCTGTGCGAATTCATCGACGCGTCCCCGTCGCCGTTTCATGTCTGCGCCACGGTGGCGTCCCGGTTGCGGGCGGCCGGTTTCACCGAGCTCGCCGAGGCAGATGAATGGCCACCCGCCGGCATGTTCTTCATCGTGCGGGCCGGGTCACTGGTGGCCTGGAACAGCGGCCACGACGCCGGCGGTCGACCGTTCCGGGTCATCGGCGGCCACACCGACAGTCCCAACCTGCGGGTCAAGCAACATCCCGACCGGGATGTCGTCGGTTGGCAGATGGTCGCGCTGGAGCCTTACGGCGGTGCCTGGTTGAACTCGTGGCTGGACCGCGACCTTGGCGTCAGCGGACGGCTGTCGGTGCGCGAGGGCGCCGGCATCGTGCATCGATTGGTCCGAATCGACGACCCGATCCTGCGGGTGCCGCAGCTGGCCATCCACCTCGCCGAGGACCGCAAGTCGCTCACGCTGGATCCGCAGCGCCACGTCAACGCGGTGTGGGGCGCCGACGGCGCAGCTCGATCGTTCATCGGATATGTCGCCGAACGAGCCGGTGTCGATCCTGATGAGGTGCTGGGCGCCGACCTGATGACCCACGACCTGACTCCGTCGCGGCTGACGGGCATCGACGACCAGTTCGTCAGCGCGCCGCGGCTGGACAACCAGGCATCCTGCTATGCGGGCCTGGAGGCGTTTCTGGACGCCCGATCTGCCCAACACCTGCCGGTGCTCGCGCTGTTCGACCATGAAGAGGTCGGATCGACCTCGGATCATGGCGCCGGTTCCGAGCTGTTGCTGACCACGCTGGAACGCATCGAGCTGGCCAACGGCGGCGGGCGCGCCGACTTTCTGCGCAGACTGCCGGGATCAATGGTGGCCTCGGCGGACATGGCGCACGCCACCCACCCCAACTACCCGGAGCGCCACGAACCCGGTCACCTGATCGGGATCAACGGCGGTCCGGTGCTCAAGGTGCATCCGAATCTGCGGTACGCCACCGACGGCCGCACCGCCGCGGCGTTCGCGTTGGCCTGCCGGCAGGCGGGCGTGCCGCTGCAACGTTACGAGCACCGCGCCGACCTGCCGTGCGGCTCGACGATCGGTCCGATGACCGCGGCTCGCACCGGCATCCCGACCGTCGACGTGGGCGCACCGCAGCTGGCGATGCACTCCGCGCGAGAATTCATGGGCGCCCACGACGTTCCCGCCTACGCGGCGGCGCTGCGGGCTTTCTTGTCGCCGGGCTGACCCGGTCAGGTCTGGGTGACGAACACCGGGTTGTAGCGGATCACGTTCTCCACCACCATGCCGTCGCGGGTGCGAACCCGGTCCAGCCCCCGGATCTCGATCGGACCGTTCGGTCCGGTCGCGTGCCCGACGTAGTGCAGGAAAACCAGCTGCTCGCCCTCCGCGGGTCCGGGAACGGTGGCACTGTCGACGAGTTCAAGCTGCAGGTCCGGAGCGGTGGTCAGCAGCTCGGCGATCTTCGCGGTGTATGCCTCGATTCCCCGCACCGGCTCGAGTTCGCCGGGCCAGTAGCCGATGATGTCGTCGGCCAGGATGGCCGTCCCGCGAGACATATCGGGCGCCGCCCAGAACGCGGCCCACATGTCAGCGCTGAACGTCGGCCTCGAGTCGAGAGCCGTTGCAGTAGAGGTGGATTGGCTGTCAGTCATGATTCCTCCCAGACTTTGGCGCTTCGGTCGAGCGCGTCAGCAGCAAGGGTGTCTTGACGACGTGATGCTTCGCAATTACCTCGGAGGTCATCAACATGAGTCCTGTTCGTTGTCGGAGTGCGGGCCTAGGGTCGTGGGTATGGCACTCAACGTGGAGATGGTCACGTTCGACTGCGTCGACCCCGCGCCGCTCGCGGAGTGGTGGGCGAAGCAGTTCGAAGGTGAGACACAAGAACTGATACCCGGCGAATTCATCGCGGTCATCCGGGCCGACGGCCCCCGGCTGGGCTTCCAGAAGGTGGCGGATCCCACGCCCGGCAAGAACCGGGTGCATCTGGATTTCGGCGCCGCCGATGTCGACGCCGAGGTGAGCCGGCTCACGTCGGCGGGAGCGACCGAGGTCGGTCGACACAGCATCGGCGACAACTTCCGCTGGGTCGTGCTAGCCGACCCGGCGGGCAACGCCTTCTGCGTCGCCGGCGCGGGGTAGCCGCCGCGCCACCTAGACTGTTCCCGTGACGTCTGGGCTCACTCACGCGACCGATACCGTCGAGCGGGCCGCGGCCACCCCTGATCAGCCGCAACCATTCCGCGAACTCGGTCTCAAAGACGACGAATACCAGCGGATCCGCGACATCCTGGGACGCCGCCCGACCGACGCCGAGCTGGCTATGTACTCGGTGATGTGGAGCGAACACTGCTCCTACAAGTCGTCCAAGGTGCACCTGCGGTACTTCGGTGAGACCACCACCGACGAGATGCGAGCAGGCATGCTGGCCGGCATCGGCGAGAACGCCGGCGTCGTCGACATCGGCGACGGCTGGGCCGTCACCTTCAAAGTCGAGTCGCACAACCACCCGTCCTACGTCGAGCCCTACCAGGGTGCGGCCACCGGTGTCGGCGGCATCGTCCGCGACATCATGGCGATGGGCGCCCGGCCCGTCGCGGTGATGGACCAGTTGCGGTTCGGCGCCGCAGATGCCCCCGACACCCGCCGCGTGCTCGACGGAGTGGTGCGGGGCATCGGCGGCTACGGCAACTCGCTGGGCTTGCCCAACATCGGCGGCGAAACCGTTTTCGATGCGTGCTATGCCGGCAACCCCTTGGTGAATGCGCTCTGCGTCGGCGTGCTGCGTAAGGAAGATCTCCATCTTGCCTTCGCGTCGGGCGCCGGCAACAAGATCATCCTGTTCGGCGCGCGGACCGGACTCGACGGCATCGGTGGCGTATCGGTGCTTGCGTCGGAAACCTTCGGCGGCGACGAGTCGGGTTCGGGCCGTAAGAAATTACCCTCGGTGCAGGTCGGCGACCCGTTCACCGAGAAAGTGCTCATCGAGTGCTGCCTCGAACTGTATGCCGCGGGGCTGGTGATCGGCATCCAGGACCTCGGCGGAGCCGGATTATCCTGCGCCACATCGGAACTCGCGTCAGCGGGCGATGGCGGGATGGCGATCGAACTGGAAACCGTGCCGCTGCGGGCCAAGGACATGACGCCCGCCGAGATTCTGTCCAGCGAGTCGCAAGAGCGCATGTGCGCTGTGGTCGCGCCGGAGAACGTCGATGCCTTCATGGCGGTGTGCCGCAAATGGGAGGTGCTGGCCACCACGATCGGCGAGGTCACCGACGGTGACCGGCTGCAAATCACCTGGCACGGTGAGACGGTCGTCGACGTGCCGCCGCGAACCGTGGCCCACGAGGGGCCGGTGTACCACCGTCCCGTCGCTCGTCCGGAGTCGCAGGATGCGCTCAACGCCGACACCTCGGCCGGCCTGAAGCGACCGGTCACCGGCGACGAGCTGCGCACGACTTTGCTTGCGCTGCTGGGCAGTCCGCACCTGTGTAGTCGCGCGTTCATCACCGAGCAGTACGACCGCTACGTGCGCGGCAACACCGTGCTGGCCGAGCACGCCGACGGCGGCGTGCTGCGCGTCGACGAGTCCAGTGGCCGCGGTATCGCGGTGTCGACCGACGCGTCGGGCCGCTACACGCTGCTCGATCCCTACGTCGGTGCCCAACTCGCGCTGGCCGAGGCGTACCGCAACGTCGCCGTCACCGGTGCCACCCCGGTAGCGGTGACCAACTGCCTCAATTTCGGCTCGCCGGAGGATGCGGGCGTGATGTGGCAATTCTCCCAGGCGGTCCGGGGTTTGGCGGATGGCTGTGTGGCACTGGGTATTCCGGTGACCGGAGGCAACGTCAGCTTCTACAACCAGACCGGAACGACGGCGATCATGCCCACCCCGGTCGTCGGTGTCCTGGGTGTGATCGACGACGTCACCCGCCGCATTCCGACAGCCATGGGCACCGAGCCCGGCGAGACGCTGATCCTGCTCGGCGACACCCGCGACGAGTTCGACGGCTCGATCTGGGCGCAGGTCACCGCCGATCATCTCGGCGGCTCGCCCCCCGCGGTAGACCTGGCCCGGGAAAGACTATTGGGCGACGTGCTGAGTGCGGCCTCTCGTGACGGGCTGGTGTCCGCGGCCCACGACTTATCCGAGGGCGGTCTGGCGCAGGCTGTCGTCGAATCCGCGCTCGCCGGCGAAACCGGTTGTCGCATCGTGCTTCCCGAAGGCGAAGACCCGTTCGTGACGTTGTTCTCCGAATCTGCGGGCCGGGTACTGGTGGCGGTGCCGCGTACCGAGGAGAGCCGTTTCACCTCGATGTGTGAGACGCGCGGCCTGCCGGCCACCCGTATCGGTGTGGTCGACCAGGCTTCGGACGCGGTGGAGGTGCAGGGCCTGTTCACCGTGCCGCTGGCGGAGTTGCGCAGCACATCCGAAGGGGTGCTGGCCGCCCTGCTGCGATGAGTCCCGAGGCTGAGGCTCGTGGGCGGCACCCGCTGCTGGTGTGGGCGTGGAGCCTGCTGCGGCTGAAATTCGTCGGGGTGGCGTTCGGCGCGCTGTTCTTCTGCTTGTCGCTGACGCCGTCGCTGGTGCCGCGAGAGTGGTTGTTCCAAGGGCTGATTGGTGGTCTGAACGCCGCGTTCGGCTACGGCCTTGGCGTGATGCTCGGCAAGGCGGTCTACCGCGTCCTGCTACGAGGTGCCCGCTGGTGGCCGCCTCCGGCGCGAGTGCTGTTCTGGATGAAGGCGGCGGTCGTGGTGATCGCACCGACGGCATGCGTGCTGATGCTGATTCCGGCCGCGTCCTGGCAACGGCAATTGTCCGCGCTGATGGGCATCGAGGGGCCGACGAACCCGGGTTACCTGCGCACGCTGATCTTCGCGGCGGTTGTCTGCGGGCTGCTGGTGGCGGCGTTCCGTGTGCTCATCGACGCGGTCAGGCTGCTCGCCCGGATGCTGATCCGGCGTTGGCATGTGCACGACGAAGTGGCGCTGTTCATCGGCACGGCAATCGTTGTGGCGCTACTGATCACGTTGTTCAACGGTGTGCTGGTGCGCGGCTTCTTCGCCGGCGCGAACGCGATCTTTCAGCCGCGGGACAGCGCCACCGCCGCGGGTGTATCGCAACCACAACTGGCGGAGAAATCCGGTAGCCCAACATCATTGGCATCGTGGAGCACCTTGGGATACCAGGGACGCACGTTCGTCGGCACCGGCCCGCACGCGGCCGAACTGAGCAAGCTCAACGGCAGGCCGGCCAAGGAGCCGATCCGGGTGTACGCCGGGCTGCACACCGCCCCCGATGACCAAGGTCGGTTGGACGTCATCGTCGACGAGCTCGAGCGCACTGGCGCGTTCGGCCGCAAGGTCCTGGTGATCGCGCCGACCACCGGCACCGGCTGGATCGACCCGGTGGCCGCGAACTCGCTGGAGATGATGTACGACGGCGACACCGCGATCGTCGGTCTGCAGTACTCCTACCTGCCGAGCTGGATTTCGTTTCTGGCCGACCGGCAGAAGTCGATGGACTCCGGCCGGATGCTGATCAACGCGGTCCACGACCGCTGGGCGAAACTGCCTGCGGACCACCGGCCGAAGCTGGTGCTCTACGGCGAGAGCTTGGGGTCCCTGGCCGGCCAGGCCGCATTCGGGTGGCTGCCCGACATTGGCCGGATGGGCTTCGAAGCGGTGCTCTGGGTCGGGCCGCCGCAGGAGAGTTCGCTGTGGCACGCGCTGCTCGTGCGGCGCGATCCGGGCTCCACCGAAGTGCAGCCGCGCTACGACAGTGGTCGAACCGTGCGGTTCTCCGAAGCCATCGACCCCGTCGACGTCGATCGTGTCGGGGCGCCACCGTGGGCGGGCACCCATGTGCTGTTTCTGCAGCACCCGTCCGACCCGGTGGTCTGGTGGTCGCCCGACCTGTTGTTCAGTCGGCCCGGTTGGCTCGTCGAGCCGCCCGGCCGCGATCGCAGTGCGGCCATGCAATGGACCCCGGTGGTCACGTTTTGGCAGGTCAGCGCGGACCTGACCAACGCCGAGGGGGTGCCCGGCGGGCACGGACACAATTACGGCAACGACATCCTCGACGGTTGGGCCGCCGTGGCCCCGCCGGATGGCTGGACGGCGGCCGATACTGCGCGCATCCGTGCCGCGCTGGAGAGTTGAGCCATGGCCGCCCGTCAGAACGCCGATCCGGCCAAGACCCGCGACGCCGTGCACACGGTTGAGGGCTGGCTGCGCGATGACACTCAACCGTCGCCGGGTCGGGCGGAGCTGGCGGTCGCGGTCCGGCTCACCGCACGCACGCTGGCCGCCGAAGCGCCCGGCGCCAGCGTCGAGGTCCGGATTCCGCCGTTCGTCGCGGTGCAGTGTATTTCGGGACCGAGGCATACCCGTGGCACGCCGCCCAACGTCGTCGAGACCGATCCGCGCACCTGGCTGCTGCTGGCCACCGGACTGCTCGAGGTGGCAGACGCCACCGCCTCCGGGGCGCTTCGCCTTTCCGGATCGCGGGCCGGCGAGGTCGCGGGCTGGCTGCCGGTGGTGAGGCTGAGCGGTTAGGTCAGCGGCGCAAATCCTGAACGCACCAAATCGACACTCGTAGCAACGATTTCGCCCAGGTCGCCGGTACAGCCGTCGTCACCCCATTCTTGGACGGCCACCACAAGAGCCGCTGCCAGCGTGGCTCCCGCGACCTCGGCGATGAGGTCGAGGTTGGGAACGCCCGCGTAACGGGTCTTGACGAATCCGGTCAGCACCTCGGCGAAGGACGACTGCACGACGCGTAAATGCGCGGCGATGCGCTCGGCGGATATCAACGTCGAACGGGCCAGCGCGGCTTGGCGAACCACCTCCACGTCGTGCGGAAAACTGGCCACGCTCGCTAACACCGCATCGAACAGCGACTCCGATGCGGGTCGTTGCGCCAACGCCTCAGCCAGCCACTCCAGGTGGGTGTCGTAATCCTGGAACAGAACGGCTTCCTTGCTGGGGAAGTGCCGGAAGAAAGTCCGCTCGGTGACGCCTGCTTCGGTGGCCAGCTGGGTCACCGTCACATTGGCGAACCCTTTGCTGGCGAACTGCGCCAGCGCCACCCGGCGCAACGCCGCATGCGTCGAACGTCGGCGCAGCGCATGAAGGTTGGTCGGCTCGGCCATCTTCCTATTATGTCAGTACTGACATATTCTGCGAGCCATGACTGACTATGACGCGATCGTTGTCGGCGCTGGGCACAACGGCCTGACGGCGGCAGCCATCCTGCAGGGTGCCGGCCTGCGTACGCTTTGCCTGGAGGCCAACACTTACAGCGGCGGAATGGCCGCGACGGTCGAGCTCATCGACGGATTCCGCTACGAGATCGCGGGATCGGTGCAGTTTCCCACCGCCCCCCAGATCACCAAAGAGCTTGGCCTGGACGCTCTTCCGACCGTCGACGCCGAAGTGATGTCGGTCAACATCGGTGAGTCCGGTGAGGAGCCGATGGTTTTCTACCGCGATCCGATGCAGCTGATGACCCATCTCGGCGAGAAACACGGCGCCGACGCGATCATGGGCATGGCCGAGTTGATCGCCTGGAGTCAAGGGCCCGGGAAAGCGCTGGGCCGATTCGAGGTGCGCACACCGCCGAAGTCTCTCGACGAGATGTATGCCTGCGCAGCCAACGAAGCAGAACGTGCCGCCATTCACCAGATGCTGTTCGGCTCGGCGATGGACGCCATCGACCGCTACCTGCCGGACAGAGAAAAGCATGCGGTCATGCGCGGGATGCTCGCGTTTCTGGCCGTCAACTCCACCTATCGCGGTCCGTACACGCCGGGCAGCGCGACCTGCCTGGCCTTTGCGCTGGCGGTACCCGACGACAGCACCGCGATGATGACCAAGCTCGCCGGCGGTATCGGAGCGCTCACCGATCATCTGCGCGAGCTGTTCATCTCCCGTGGCGGCGAGATGCGATTCCGGACCAAAGTCGGCAAGATCCTGGTGGAAAACGACCGCGTCACCGGCGTGCGACTCCGCGACGGGTCGACGATCAGCGCACCCGTCGTGGTCTCCAACATGGCGCCCGACCTCACGCTCACCGATCTCGTCGGCGCGGAGCACCTGCCTGCGGACTTGATCGCGAGGCTGAGCGGTCGTGACCACCGCGCGGCATTCATCCAGATGCATTTCGCTCTCGACGGCCTGCCGGAGTTCGCCCCGCCCCACGAACTGCTCAACGAACCCGGAATGCAGCAGTCCATCGGTATCTTCGGCTCACCCGAAGAACAGCAGCGCCAGTGGGAGATGTGCACCCGCGGCTTGGTGCCCGACAATCCGTCGCTCGGTATGCAGATACCGTCCTGCATGGACCCGGGCCTGGCGCCGCCCGGCAAGCATGCCGCCAGCGCCTACGCATATGCGTTTCCCGTCGAAGCCAGCCGAGACCAACACGGGCGTCTGAAAAATGAAATGGCGCAACGGGTTATCGAGAAGATCACCCGCTACGCGCCCAACTTCCGGGACATCGTCATCCGGCACATCACGTTCGCGCCCTATCACATGCAGACGATGTTCGGCGCCCCGGCGGGCGATTTCTGCCACGGCCTGTTGCATCCGGACCTGATGGGTCCGAACCGGCCCGGACCCAAGGGCTTCATCGACCTGCCCATTCCGGTTGAAGGGCTGTATCTGGCCAGCGCGGGGTGTCACGGCGGCCCCGGTATCACCTTCACTCCGGGATACAACGCCGCGTATCAGGCGCTCGACGATCGGGCGGCGGGCTAACCGCTCTGCCGAGCCAGCTAGGGGCGGGTGTGGCAGATGCGACACCTGGCACGCTGTGGGGCTCCTGAGCTGCGGAAATCGGTTGTGGGATGGTGCAACACGCCGGATCAATTCGTGAACACGCGCGCTGTTTCCGTAGACTTCACCAGGTCACCATCCGCCCGCCAGGGAGCCGCCGCACCGTGACCGTCCAAGAGCCCGTACCCGACGAGAACCCACCCGGCGAAGAATGCGGCGTATTCGGCGTATGGGCCCCCGGCGAAGAAGTCGCCAAGATGACCTACTACGGCCTCTACGCGCTGCAGCACCGCGGCCAGGAAGCCGCCGGCATCGCGGTCGCGGACGGTTCGCAGGTGCTGGTGTTCAAGGATCTCGGCCTGGTGAGTCAGGTCTTCGAGGAGCAGACGCTGGCGGCGATGGAGGGCCACGTCGCGGTCGGGCACACCCGGTACTCCACCAGCGGCCAGCCCACCTGGGAGAACGCTCAGCCGGTCTTTCGAACCACCGCGGCGGGCACCGGAGTTGCATTGGGGCACAACGGCAATCTGGTCAACAGCGCCGAGCTGGTCACCCGCGCCCGTGAAGCCGGACTGCTCAACAGCAAGGTCCCCGGTGCGGCGACCACCGACTCCGACATGCTGGGCGCGTTGCTGGCGTATGGCGCGGCCGACTCCAGCCTGGAACAGTCAGCGCTGCAACTGTTGCCGACGGTTCGCGGCGCGTTTTGCCTGACGTTCATGGACGAGAACACCCTGTACGCGGCGCGCGACCCGTGGGGTGTGCGGCCGCTGTGTCTGGGACGACTGGAGCGCGGCTGGGTGGTCGCGTCGGAGACCGCCGCGCTCGACATCGTCGGCGCCTCGTTCGTCCGCGACATCGAGCCGGGTGAGCTGCTGGCCATCGACGCCGACGG
The DNA here is from genome assembly GCF_049281135.1 of Mycobacterium sp. Taxonomy (GTDB): domain Bacteria; phylum Actinomycetota; class Actinomycetes; order Mycobacteriales; family Mycobacteriaceae; genus Mycobacterium. Next base: position 15,637 of record NZ_JBAPRN010000609.1, read on the forward strand.
CGTGCGGTCGACCCGCTTTGCCAACCCCGAGCCCAAGGCCTGCATCTTCGAATACGTCTACCTGGCACGGCCGGACAGCACGATCGCGGGCAGGTCGGTGCACGGCGCCCGTCTCGACATTGGCCGTCGACTGGCCCGCGAATCCCCGATCGATGCCGACCTGGTAATCGGTGTTCCAGAATCCGGCACGCCGGCCGCGGTCGGCTACGCGCAGGAATCCGGCATCCCCTACGGGCAGGGCCTGATGAAGAACGCCTACGTCGGGCGCACGTTCATTCAGCCGTCGCAGACCATCCGCCAGCTCGGAATCCGGCTGAAGTTAAATCCGCTCAAGGAAGTCATCCGCGGCAAGCGGCTCATCGTGGTCGACGATTCGATCGTGCGGGGCAACACCCAGCGTGCTTTGGTCAGGATGCTGCGGGAGGCCGGCGCCGTCGAGGTGCATGTGCGGATCGCCTCGCCACCGGTGAAGTGGCCGTGCTTCTACGGCATCGACTTCCCGTCGCCGGCCGAGCTGATCGCGAATGCCGTCGAGGACGAAGATGAAATGCTCGAAGCGGTCAGGCATGCCATCAACGCCGACACGCTGGGATACATCTCGTTGCGGGGTCTGATCGCCGCCACCGAGCAACCCACGTCGCGGCTCTGCTCCGCCTGTTTCGACGGCAAATATCCGATCGAGTTGCCCAGCGAGACCGCGCTCGGCAAGAACGTCATCGAGCAGATGCTCGCCAACGCCGCACGCGGGGCCGGGCATCCGGACATCGCGGCCCTCGACGAGCTGTCGCCGGAGGCGGAGCAGGCCGCCGTGCTACGCACTCCATAGCCTTACGTTGTCTTTGCACGTGTGTGAGATACCCGCGCCGGGTGTCGACCGGTAGCCTTTATCGCGATGACCGACCGCGGAAAAGACCCGGCTGCCCCGGGCGTGACATATGCATCGGCCGGAGTCGATATCGAAGCCGGGGACCGCGCCGTCGAATTGTTCAAGCCGCTCGCTTCGAAAGCCACCAGACCCGAGGTGCTCAGCAAGCTGGGCGGCTTCGCCGGACTCTTCGCGCTGCGCAACGACTATCGCGAACCTTTGCTGGCGGCGTCCAGCGACGGGGTGGGCACCAAGCTGGCAGTCGCCCAGGCAATGGACAAGCACGACACGGTCGGCCTGGACCTGGTCGCGATGGTGGTCGACGACCTGGTGGTCTGCGGAGCCGAGCCGCTGTTCCTGCTGGACTACATCGCTCTCGGCCGCATCGTGCCGGAGCGGCTCAACGCGATCGTCGGCGGTATCGCCGAAGGATGCATGCGCGCGGGCTGCGCGCTGCTCGGCGGTGAGACCGCCGAGCACCCCGGCCTGATCGAGCCTGACCACTACGACATCTCGGCCACCGGCGTTGGTGTGGTCGAAGCCGACGATCTGCTCGGGCCCGAACGGGTCAAACCCGGCGACGTCATCATCGCGATGGGGTCCTCAGGCCTGCACTCCAACGGATACTCGCTGGCCCGCAAGGTCTTACTGGAGATCGACCGGGGCAACCTGGCCGGTTACGTCGAGGAGTTCGGCCGCACCCTGGGCGAGGAACTGCTCGAGCCGACCATCATCTACGCCAAGGACTGCCTGGCGCTGGCCGCCGAAACGCAGGTTCGGACGTTCTGCCACGTGACCGGCGGCGGGCTTGCCGGAAACCTGGAACGCGTCATCCCGAATGGGCTGGTGGCCGACGTGGATCGCGGCACCTGGACGCCCGCACCGGTGTTCGCGATGATCGCCCAGCGCGGCCGGGTCTCCCGTGCCGAGATGGAAAAGACCTTCAATATGGGCGTCGGCATGATCGCCGTCGTCGCGCCCGAGGACACCGACCGCGCGCTGGCGATCTTGACCGCCCGGCATTTGGATTGCTGGGTGCTGGGCACGATCAACAAGGGTGGAAAAGGCGGTCCGCGAGCAAAACTCGTCGGGCAGCACCCACGGTTCTAGATTTCGGCGCGCCAATACTGCGAGCCGCAGGCAGTCCTAGCGGTGGTGGTCACGCCAGGGATCGTCGCCCTCCGACTGGTCGCCGTCATCACCGTCCGACCCGGATAGCTCGCGCTGCAGCCGATCGAAATCGGTCTGCGGTGAGCTGTATTTAAGGTCTCGAGCAACCTTGGTCTGCTTCGCCTTAGCCCGGCCACGGCCCATGGGGGAACCCCCTCGCGCAATAACGGAGCGGCCCAACAAGTAGGCGGCTCCGATCTTTTGTCTTTATTGTCCTGCCGACAGTTTACCGTGCCCCGTGGTTGCGTGCTGTTGCGCCCCGCACCCTGTCTGGAC
>NZ_JBAPRN010000610.1:0-7794 GCF_049281135.1 Mycobacterium sp.
CCTCAGGCGTGCCGCCGATGCCGGCCAGCATGTCGGTGCCGGAGCCCGGTCGGCACGCGGCGATCGCGCCCGCCACGTCGCCGTCGGTGATCAGCCGGATCCGCGCCCCGGTGGCCCGCACGTCCTCGATCAGCTGCGCGTGCCGGGGCCGGTCCAGGATGACCACCGTCATGTCCGGCACGGACAGCCCTTTGACCTTGGCGACCGCGCGGATGTTCTCGGCGATCGGTGCAGTGATGTCGAGGACGTGGGCGGCGTCGGGTCCCACGGCGATCTTGTTCATGTAGAACACCGCCGACGGGTCGAACATCGAGCCGCGGTCGGCCACCGCGAGCACCGAGATGGCGTTGGGCATGCCTTTACTCATCAGCGTGGTGCCGTCGATCGGGTCGACGGCGAAGTCGCATTCCGGACCGTCGCCGTTGCCGACGTGTTCGCCGTTGTAGAGCATCGGCGCTTCGTCTTTCTCGCCTTCGCCGATCACGACGACGCCGCGCATCGACACCGAGTTCACCAGCTGGCGGATCGCGTCGACCGCCGCGCCGTCGCCGCCCTCTTTGTCGCCGCGGCCCACCCAACGGCCGGCGGCCATGGCGCCCGCCTCGGTGACCCGGACGAGCTCGAGTGCGAGGTTGCGGTCCGGGGCTTCGCGACGAGAACCTGCGGTCATGGTTGCCGATTGTCCCAGAAGCGGGTTGCCGCTCGGGAGCTGGGATACTCGTGCTGTGACCACGCAGCCAGAGCCGACGGCCAAACCGGCCAAGCCCCGGTTGCTGCAGGACGGCCGGGACATGTTCTGGTCGATCGCGCCGCTGGTAGTCGCCTGCATCGTGCTGGCCGGCATGGTAGGGATGTGCTCGTTTTCGCCGGGTGGAATCAACCGCGGACCGGTGCCGTCCTACGACGCGTCCAGCGCGCTGCGCGCCGACGCGCTGACGCTCGGTTTCCCGGTCCGGTTGCCGCGGCTACCCCAGGGCTGGCAGCCCAACTCCGGCGGCCGCGGCGGTATCCCCGACGGTCGGACCGATCCGTCGACCCACCAGCGGCTACACGCCGTCACCTCCATCGTCGGTTACATCAGCCCGGCCGGTGAGTACCTGAGCCTCACTCAAAGCAACGCCGACGAGGTCAAGCTGGTCGGTTCGATCCACTCGTCGATGTACCCCAGTGGAACCGTCGATGTGAGCGGCACCCGGTGGATCACCTACCAGGGCGACGACGGGGTTGAGCCGGTGTGGACGACGCGGCTGAACAACCCGGCCGGTCCCGCTCAGCTCGCGATCACCGGTGCCGGCAGCGCCGACGAGTTTCGTACGCTGGCCGCGGCCACTCAATCGCAGCCACCCCTACCCGCACACAGGTAATAGAAAGGACCCCTGTCAATGACTGCACCGGAAGCCGACCTCACCGGCTGGTCCGCGGAACCGTTCACCGGTGGCGGGTACACCCACGACGTCTACCGCCGTGGCGACGGGCCTGGTGTAGTGCTGATCCCCGAGGTACCGGGCATCCATCCCGGCGTGCTGGGGCTGGGAAATCACCTGGTGGACAACGGATTCACCGTGGCGATACCGTCGCTGTTCGGCGAGCCGGGTCGTCCGGTCACGGTCGGTTACACGCTTGATTCTCTCCGACGTGTTTGTGTGGCACGGGAATTCGCGGCGCTCGCGACCAACAAGCATCGCCCGGTTGCGGATTTCCTGCGCGCATTGGCCCGCGATCTCAAAGCCTCGACACCGGGCAAAGGCGTCGGTGTGATCGGCCAGTGTTTCACCGGTGGATTCGCGCTGGCTGCCGCGGTCGACGACAGCGTGCTGGCACCGGTGCTCAGCCAGCCTTCGACGCCGTTTCCGTTGACCCCGCGCCAGCGCCGCGATGCCGGACTCAGCGACGTGGAACTGAACGCGTTCAAAGACCGCGCCACCAAGGAAGGTGTGTGCGCGCTGGGCCTGCGGTTCAGCAAGGACTTCATGTCACCCGCCGAACGGTTCACCACGCTCAAAGCGCGGCTCGGCGACGCGTTCGAGGTGATCGAGATCGACTCCGGCCCAGGCAATGAGCATGGGTTTGGCCGGACGGCGCATTCGGTGCTGACCCTCGAGGTCCGCGAGGTCGACGGTCACCCTGCCTACGAGGCGCGCAAGCGAGTCGTCGAGTTCCTCAAGGAGCGGCTGGTTTAGCCACTCGGCGCGCCTTCCAGCGGGTCACCCAACCAGGCTTGCTGTCCTGGTCGCCGCTTTCTTGAAGCTCGACGCCCTTATAGACCGCCAGATAGACGTCGATGGTGGTGACGATGACGATCATCAGCACCGGGCCGATGACGATGCCCCACGGGCCGAACATCGCGATCCCCGCGAACACGGCAAGCAACATCAGCGCCGAATTGAGCCGGGCATCGCGCGGAACCAGGATCGGGCGCAAAAAGTTGTCGAGGTTCGTGACCACCAGAAGATGCCAAGCGACGACGAACGCGCCGCCGATGATGTTGCCGTAGAGCATCATTCCGATGCCGAACGGGATGGTGACGATACCGCCGCCCAGCGGAATGATGGACAACGCGGTCAACAGAATCGCGAATATGAAGAACCCCTGGTGAAATCCGCCGACGTAGACGGACGCGGCTCCGGCCACCCCCTGGCACAACGCGATGACGAACTGTCCGTTCACGGTGCCGCGCACCATCGAGCCCGTTTTCCGTAGGTACAGATCGGTCACCTCGTCCCCGAGCGGGTTGAGCTGGCGAATCAAGGTGAGCAATTTCTCGCGGTTCGTCAGCAACGCGACGAACACGTACAAGAAGATGATGGCCGAGGTGACGGCGCCGAACAGGCTGCCGGCGGTGTCCTGCAGGAAATGCAGGGTCCATTCACCGGCCTTCTGCGCGACCGTCGCCATCGTCTTCCGCAGCGACTCCGCGGTGACCGTCACGTGCAGGAACGGCGCCCGTGCCAACAACTGGTTGACGGCCTGAAGGGTGGTGTTGCCGAGATCGCTGAGATTGGTCCGCTGCACCCAGCCCGCGACATGAGTCACCATCCGCGAGATCTGGACGATCGCCAGCACGACCAACAGGCCGACCGGCACGATCACCACCAGCAGAGCCGAGAGCAGCGTGCAGGTGGCTGCCAGCCCGCTACCCAGCCGACGACCGAACCAATGGAAAAGCGGGGTAAACAAATACGCCCCCACCGCGGCCACCACGATCAGGACGAAGTAATGGCGGAGGAAATACGCGGCGAACAGCAGGCTGACAATCGTGACGACCGCGAGGGCCCGTTTCTGGGTGAGGGTGAATTCCGTATTCATTGCCGGCCCTCCGCGTTGGTGTCGAAGCGAACCCTAGCCTTCTGGCGCGCCACTTTTCGCGTGTTGCCGCTTGCGCTGATCGTCGATGAATCGAATCGACATTCGCTGCAACAGACCCGGTGCCAGCCGGGCGAACACCCAGGATGCGTACGCCTGCGTCGGCTTGACCAGCAGCCCCTTGTTGCGCCCGATCGCTTTCAGCGTGTCGCGGGCCAGCCGGTCAGCGCTGTAGGCGTTCTTCATGCCCTGCCCGCGCAGGTAGTAGTCGCGACCGACGAAGCCGCCGATCGAGCCCTTGTCCAGAATCGGGGTCTCCACGGCGCCCGGACACACCGCCAGCACACCCACGCCGCGCGAAACGGCCTCCGAGCGCAGCGCCAGCGACAGCCCGACGATCGCGTGTTTGGTCATCACGTAGCTGGTGATCTGGCCGGCAGCGGCCAGCCCGGCCATCGATGCGGTGTTGATGATGTAGCCCTGGCCCTGCCGCAGCATCACCGGGTACGCGGCGGTCACGCCATGCACGACGCCGCGGATGTTGACGTCGATGATGGCATTCCACTGGTCCAGCGTCAGCAGTTCGGTGTCGCCACCCCAAGCGATTCCGGCGTTGTTGAACATCAGGTCGAGCCGTCCGGCGCGGGCGACGACGGCATCGACGGCGGCCTTCACCGCGGCCGGGTCGGTGACGTCGAGGATGGCCGATGTCGCTGACCCGGGACCGGGCAAGCTCTCGACGGTGCGGGCCGCTGCGGCGCCGTCGACGTCGGTGCAGACAACATCGGCGCCCGCGGCGACCAGTGCACGGCACAACGCGGCGCCGATGCCCGAGCCGGCGCCGGTGACGATGGCTTGCTTGCCGGCGAAACTTCCTGGCGCCCCGGAGCTCACTGCGTGGCCAGCTTCATCACGTGGCTCATCAGGTCGGGGTAGCGCTTCATGTGCGCACCGCCGTTGAGGTCGAGCACCTCGCCGGTCAGCCACGACGCCCTGCACAGGAACAGCACGGCTTCGGCGATGTCTTCGGGAGTTCCGGCCCGGCCCAGCGGTGTGTTCTCTAGGTATTCGTCCACGACGCCGGGGATGTGGGTGGCCGGCTCGGTGAGCGGTGTGTGCACGAATCCGGGTGCGACGGCGTTGACCCGAATCCCTTGCGGCGCAAGCTCGAGCGCGGCGACTTGGGTCAGCATCGACAACCCCGCCTTGGCTGCACAGTAGGCGCTCATCGCGGCGGCGGGCTGGCGCCCGTTCAGCGAGCTGATCGACACCAGCGCCCCGCCCTTGCTCAGTCGCGGTGCGGCGTGCTTGATCACCAGGAAGGCGCCGGTGAGGCAGACGTCGACGACCGAGCGGAAGTCTTCGGCGGGCAGCTCGGTGATCAGCCCGATCGTGCTGAAACCCGCGGTGTTGACGACGACGTTGAGCGCGCCGGCCTGTTCGAACAGCGCGCGCACCGAATCCTCGTCGGTGACCTCGACCGTCGCGGCGCTGTGCCGATCGCCGAGTTCGGTTGCGACGGAACGTGCTCCGTCGGCGTTGCGGTCGGCAACGATCACCCGGTGGCCCTCGGCTGCCAGTGCGTAGGCCACCGCTTTTCCGATGCCCGAGGCGCCGCCGACAACGACCGCACGGCGATCAGTCACCTGTGACCCTCCCACTTTGCATCGATGACGGCCCACGGGTCGGCGTAGCGGCCCGGGCGGCGGTAATAGGGCGACCGCCGTTTGAGCAGGGTGTGGGCCAAGGGGGCGATCAGCCGTGCCGGGTGACGGCGCCAGCCCATCCGCTCGGCGGTCTCGGCAAGCAGCTGTGGCCACGAAATTCGCTGGAAGTCCAGGGCTTCCGCTGAGCGCGTGGTGTCCATCCAGTCGGTGCTGAACCACTCGGCGTCGTTGTGGGGATTGCCCTTTCGTCCGGCAGGTATGCCGCCGACCAGACCCATCGCGGCCGCGGTCGACGGGGCGATATCCCCCTGAACCAATCGGTGCGACTCGTCGCCGCCGATCAACAGCGTCTCGCCGATCACCGGCGCGGTCGTCGCGGCGACGAAGGCGTGCGCGACATCGCGCACGTCGACGGTCTGGATCCGGCCGTCGATGGGCAGCGACGCCTCGAAGTAGATGGTGTCCAGGTCGAGGTCGAGGCGCGGCTCGGCGGTGAGCACGCCGCCCAGCCGCAGCACCACCCAGTCCAGTCCCGATGCCCGCACCAGCTTCTCGGCCTCCACCTTGTGGGCGCCGTAGATGTCGGAGGGTCGCAGGGGGGTGTCGGCGGTGAGCACGTCGCTGACGCGATGCGGGTTGCGGGCGCCGTAGGCCGCGACGCTGGAGGCCTGGATGAACCGTGGCGGTGCCGGCAGTGCGGCGCCGGCGTCGACGAGGTATCCCGTCGCGTCGACGTTGACCCGACGGGCCAGGGCCGGCCGGGCGTAGCAGACCGGCGGGATGATCGCCGCCAGGTGAATGATCGCCGACGGCGACACTTCGCGCAGCAGCTCGCCGACCGCATCCGGATTGGTGAGGTCGACCCAGCGCGCCTCGGTGGACGGCATCTGGTCAGCCACCTTGCGATTGGCCGGCACATCAAGATCGGTGGCGACGACGTGACGACCGTCGACCATCAGCTGTCGCACGGTTTCCGAGCCGACCAGTCCGAACGCCCCTGTCACCAGCACAGTTTCGGCGATCATCCGTGCGGCTCCTTCGCATCGCGTCGCTCGGCATCGTCGCCGGCGTGCATGGCGCATTACGCTACACGTCGACGCGGAATATGCCGTCTATTCGGCTACCGCGGGCGCGACGACAGCAACCGGTGCGGGACTGGCGGCGGCTTTCATCTGGTCGAACAACTCGGTGTAGTAGGGCAGGCACTCGGTCATCGCTTGCTCGGTGGTGAACAGCGGACGGTAACCGAGATCGCGGGTGGCCTTGTCGACCGAGAAGTAGTTGTCCAGGTACAGCCGCTCGACGGCCAACGGCTCCAGCGGGGGCTGCGGGAACCCGAACCGGAAATGTAGCCGCTGCCAGCCGAGCATCGCCGCGCGCACCGCGGCGCCGGAGATCCGCAGCCGCGGTAGACGCTCTCCACATGCCGCTATCACCGGGCGGGTGAACTCGAACATGTTCACCGGCTCGGCATCGTTGATGAAATACGCCTGCCCGGGCGCGGTACCACCGGGGACCAGGTGTTGTGCGGCCAGGATGAAGCCGTGAATCAGGTTGTGCACGTACGAGTTATCCAGGCGGGCGGCCTTGCGGCCGACCAGCACCTTGACGTGGCCGGCCAACACGCTTTCGAACACCTTGCGGAACATCGTCTGATCGCCGCAGCCCCAGATTCCACTCGGCCGAATCGCACACGTCAGAAGGCCGCCAATTCCATTCTGCGACAGCACGAATCGTTCGGCCACCACTTTGGTCTCGGTGTAGAGGTCGTTGAAACGGCCGGTGTAGGGCAACGTCTCGTCTCCGCCGGAGATGCGCTTGCCGCCCATCACCACGCTGTTGGACGAGGTGTAGACGAACCGGGTCACCCCGGCGGCCTGTGCGGCGTGCACCAGGTTTTTGGTTCCCTCGACGTTGACGGCGAAACTGCGCTGTCGGTACTCCTCGGTGACCGACGCGCCACCCATCAGCTCGATCAGCGCCGCGGTGTGGAAGACGGTGTCGATCCCGGCGACGGCGCCCTTGACGACGTCGGGATCGCAGATGTCGCCCTGCAGCACTTCCAAGCCCGGCTGGGCGGGCAGTGGTGAGGGTGCCCGGTCGAAGGACCGCACCTGGTAACCCTGGTTTAGCAGGGTGGTTACCAGGTTGGCGCCGACGAAACCTGAGCCGCCGGTGACGAGCACTCGGCCCAGCAGGGCGGTCGGCGAAGTTCCAGAAATCTCAACCATGCCGCCGAGAATAACTGAAACGTGTTCCAGTTTCGAATTAATGTCCGAGAAATAGTTGCGATGTCAAGAATCGTCAGGCTCGCCGGCCGCCAACGCGTCAGTCACCCTCTTACGTGCACCAGCTAAGTGCTCCTCGCATCGTTTTACCAGCTGTTCGCCTCTTTCCCACAGCTGTAGCGATGCATCAAGGTCGAGTCCACCCTGCTCCAGGAGCCGCACTACCTCGATCAGCTCGTCGCGGCATTTTTCATACCCGAGCTGACTAATAGGTGTAGCGCCGTCACTCGCCATCGGCTGGCCCCTCACTCGTCGCCACGATCGCGCCGTCGCCGACCCGCACCCGCAGCGCGGTCCCGGCCGGCGCGTCGTCAACGGAGCGCAACACCGCAGTCGAACCCGCGCCACCGACCGTCTGCACCACGGCGTAGCCGCGGGCCAGGGTGGCCGCCGGACCCAGCGTTGCCAGCCGGGCCGACAGGTGACTGACGCGCTCGGCCTGCACGTCGATCAGTCGGGTGACGTCCCGGCGGACCGCGGATCGGGCGCGGTGAATCTCGTCGGCGCGCGTCGCGAGTGCGGCCAGCGGGTCGGCC
>NZ_JBAPRN010000611.1:0-10034 GCF_049281135.1 Mycobacterium sp.
CCCTACGGTCGCGGGAACGGCAGGGATGCGGGGTGACAAGCGTCAAAGGCTGAAGGAAAGAGAAGTTGAAGGCTCGCGGCCAAGCAGTCCGCGGAAGTGGCCCGGAAGGCCCAGCAACTCCCTGCGAGAGTGGGGACTTGGACAAATTCGACACATGACAGTGGTGGACCGCCGTAGGCTGCCCGCCGGGGCAGTCGTTTCTACAGGTCAGAATAAGTGGACGGTGGGCGCGGATGATCGCCAGACTCGTCTTCGCTGCTGTCGCGCTGATCCTCGTCGCGATCATGGCCCAGTCCTCGCCGGCCCACGCTGACCCTGCGGACGATTACATAGCGGAACTCCAACGGCGCGGGATCGACTACTCGACACCCACTGCGGCGATCACGTTGGGCAAGGCGTCGTGCCAAGCATTGCAAGAGGGCGCCAATTTGATGGCGGTGATTAAGACCATCGAGGAGAACGAGGGTTACAGCAGCCGCGATACCGGCATCATCGTTGGGGCGGCGGCGAACACGTTCTGCCCAGACCAGTTGTCAACGGTCGAAGGCTTCGTCGAAGATCACGGCGGGTAGCCGCCACCCACGGAACCTGGCGGCGCTCGACAGATTTGCGGCGTCCACCGATTGTCATCCAGCATCCGGAGGGACCCAAATTCATCTGCCCGCAGAATTTTCACTACGAGGCTGGGTACTGCACAGTCAATGGGCCGAGATAGTCATCTCGCAGTAGTTGGTCGGGCTTGATAAATAGGGCATTCGACCGATGCGCGCAGTGCCTTGCGGAAGTGAAGATTCAGGTTATGAGCATCAGCGACGAAGCACGCGCGTCACACCAATTCGTGGCGTCCGGCGAGGCAATGTCGAGCGGCTGGATCAAGGGGACCAAAATCTGGCAGGCCGTCTACTCGGTGTTTTTTGTAGGGTTCGTCGGGTTTGCCGCGCTGGCGATGTTCCGCACGTCGAAGGGCATTCCCGTGCATGCCCCGCGCTACACCGGGCTGATGATCGTGGTCGTGTTGCTGGTTGCCGGTGTCGTCATCGGCGGCTACATGTTTTGGCGATCGCGGCAAAAGTACGTCCTCACCGTCAGCGGCGATTCTCTCACCGTCAGTTCCCGCGGCGGGGTCTACTCGCTCGCGGACGCGCAACTCAGTCTCTGGCCGAACATCGGGGTGGCACTCCATCTGCACTCCGGGGGTCGCCGCTTCATCCTGGGCGGGCGGGATCGCCAAATCGGTCCGGCGACACCGCTCGACGCACCGCCCATTCAACTGGTCGACGCCCGGCTGACGGCGTCCGAATTCGACGAGCTGCTTCGCCTAGGTGGCCGTGCCGCGGCGCGCGGACCTGCGCCGGGCGAACCGATTCGATGCATTCTGTTCCCCAATTCGCAGACGATCGTCAACTCGGGTGCGTTCGCACTTCGAAAAAAGCAACGACTGGTGAACTCGCTCGGTCGAGAACAACTGTTCATTGACGTCGACAACGACACCATCCGCGTCATCGACCCGGAAAGCCAAGCACTAAATGCCTCTGCCCCAGTGTCACGGATAGCCTCAAAAGCGCTCAGCTACGAGACGCGCGACTCCGAAACCGGATACGTTTCGAAAACGCCCGCGCTGACGATGTCAGTCCCCGGCGTGCCACCGCTCACCGTCGGATGCACCCACATCGGAATCTCGGGGCGGCGTTTTTCGTGGTCCGGCACTGCGCTCATCGTCAATGAGCCTCCGGCCTACATACTCTCGGCCGCCGACTGGCTGACGCTCGTCGAGGTACTCGGCCTGGCCGCGGATGTCAAAGACACCGCGAGAAAGAACTGACGCCATCACCCACGAGTTACCGTGGCGGTATGGCCAGCACACCTGCCCGCACCGGCCGCACCTTGAAAAACTTGGCCGGGCTCACCGGGCTGTCCTGCATCGTGATCGGGATCTACCACTTCGTTCTCGGCACCGCCTCGGTCCCGGGTGCGACCGACGCCAACGCGACGGTGGATTCGCGCGAGCGGTTCTACTCCGCGTACTTCGCCGGCTACGGCTTGGCCTGGTTATCGGCAGCCCGCAGATCGCCCATCCGCGCCGGCGAAGTACGCCTGCTGGCGGGCCTGATGTTGGTCAGCGCCGTCGGACGGGTGATCTCGCTGGTCCACAACGGCCGGCCGCACTGGTTCCAGGAAGTGCTGACGGCGGTCGAATTCATCGTTCCGGCAGCATTTCTCAGCCTCGCCGACGCAGACGAAGCCCCAAACAATCCAACACGCGAGCTAGCAGGCTAACCGCTTTTGCGGCGGAACTCCCGGCGATTTCCGGCCGCGCCCTGTGACCGCGGCCCCTTGGCGCCGGCGTCCTTGTGGTCGGCGCCGCCCGACGACTTTGCGTTCTTGCGCTCCAGGGCTTCACGGAATTTTCGCTTGTTGTCGTCCTCGGACGACTCGGCCCCCGACTTCGATCCAGCCATAGCCCGCAGCCTAGCGCGCCCGGCGCCATTCAGCGTGATTCACCGCAGGCCCGGCGGCATGCCGTAGACGTGCGCGATCGGCAGGGTCAGCACGACGCGACGGTCGGTGACCATCGCCTGCCGGTAGTCGTCCCAGTCCGGGTGTTCACCAGCGATGTTGCGGTACAAGGCGATCAGCGCCTCGACGGTGTCGTCGCCGGGCGCGGCGGCCGGCGGGGTCAGCGTCGCGGTACCCTCGGCAACCGCATACGACCAGCCGTCGTCAGAGCTGACGAGCAGCGTCGCCCGCGGATCGCGACGCAGGTTTCGGGTCTTGGCCCGTGGCTCGGTGATCGACACCTGAATGGACACACTGCGGGCGTCGAAGTAGTACGACACGTTGGACAACTGCGGCCGCCCGTCGCGCTTGAGGGTGGCGAGCACGCCGAGAGAATTGTCCGCGATCACGGCTAGCAGTTTGTCGTCGAACACTTGGCGGCCCATGTCGCAAGCCTACTCAGACGATCGCGCCCCACTGGACGCCTGCGTGGCTACCATCGCGCTCATGACCCATTACGCGGCGTTCCTACGCGGCGTCAACGTCGGCGGCGTCAACCTGAAAATGGCCGACGTGGCCGACGCATTGACCGACGCGGGACTCGCTGAGGTCCGCGCCATTCTGGCGACCGGAAACGTGACGCTGGATTCGCCGAAGGCCGCAGATGCGGTGCGCGCGACGGCCGAGCAGGTGCTGCGAAAGCACTTCGGATATGACGCCTGGGTGCTGGTGTACCCCATCAAGAAGGTGCGCGCGATCGTCGACGACTACCCGTTCGAGCCTGAGGTGGACGGATACCAGTCCTACGTCACGTTTGTCAGCGACAGCGACGTACTCGACGAGCTCGCGGCGTTGGCCGACGAGGCGGGAGCCGATGAGAAGATCGCGCTCGGCCCCAAGTCCGCGGGCGTGATCTATTGGCAGGTGGCCAAGAATCACACGCTGGACAGCGCCATCGGAAAGACCATGGGCAAGAAGCGGTACAAGTCGTCCACCACCACCCGCAACCTGCGCACGCTGGTCAAAGTCCTGGGTGCTCAGCCGTCCTCGTAGGCCTCGAGGTAGCGCAGCGCCTCGGCCCTGCCGAGCCCCAGTCCACGCGCGACATCGAGATAGGCGCTGGCCGCGGCCGCCATCGCGCTGTCCGACGGGTCGACCCGAGCGACGAAAGTGCCGAAGCGGCCTCGGGTTTCGACGATCCCGGCGGTCTCCAGCTCGCGGTAGGCGCGGGCCACGGTGTTGACGGCCAGCCCTAATTCGCCGGCCAGCTCGCGCACCGTCGGCAGCCGGGACCCCGGCGGCAACGTCCCGGCCCGGACGGCCTCGATGATCTGGTTGCGGAGTTGGTCGAACAGCGGTCGATCCGACTGTCCGTCAACCCGCAGCCACTCCTCCAACTCCACCCGCCCAGTATTCCGCAGTCCCGCTATCTTGGTGAGGTGCGTATCACGGTGCTGTCCGGCGCGGGAATCTCCGCGGAGAGCGGCGTGCCGACGTTCCGCGACGACAAGAACGGGCTATGGGCCAAGTTCGATCCATACGAGTTGTCCAGCGTTGAAGGCTGGCAGCGCAATCCCGAGCGGGTTTGGGGCTGGTATCTCTGGCGGCACTACCTGGTCGGCACCGTCGAACCCAATGACGGGCACCGCGCCGTCGCGGCCTGGCAGGACCACGCCGAGGTCAGCGTCGTCACGCAGAACGTGGACAACCTGCACGAGCGTGCCGGCAGCTCGCCCGTGCATCACCTGCATGGCAGTTTATTCGAATTTCGTTGCGCGACTTGCGGTCTGCCGTACCACGGTGAACTCCCGGAGATGCGAGAGCCTGCGTTGGAGGTCGAGCCGCCGACGCACGATTGCGGCGGTTTGATCCGGCCCGACATCGTGTGGTTCGGCGAGGCACTGCCCGAGGAGCCGTGGCAGCGAGCGGTGGAGGCGACGAGCACCGCCGACGTGCTGGTCGTGGTGGGGACCTCGAGCATCGTTTACCCGGCGGCGAGTCTGCCCGAGATGGCGCTGGCTCGCGGAGTGGTCGTCGTCGAGGTCAACCCGGAGCCGACGCCGCTGTCCAGCAGTGCCACGATCACCGTGCGCGAATCGGCCAGCACGGCCCTGCCGACGCTGCTGCAGCGACTGCCCGCGCTACTGAATTAAGCCGGGCGCCGCGCCCGGCCCAACACGAACTCCGACGCCGGTAGCGGTACCCAGGCCGGAAAGGCCTGTTCGGTTCGGGTCTGGTCGATGTCAAACCCCGCAGCCCGGATTGCCTGCTCGGTGTGGCGGTGAGCGTGGCAGTTGCCCGCCAACCGCGGCCATATCGTCGCGTCGACCAGTTGCTGCAACCGGCCCCGGATTCCGCCGCTTGCGACATGCTCCAGATAGCGCAGCTCGCCGCCCGGCCGCAGCAACGAAAATAGTTGCTGCAGAACCGATTCGAGATCAGCCACCGAGCACAGCACCAGCGAGCACACCACCGCGTCAAATGGCTCGTCGGCCGAGAAACTCTCCACCGTCCGATTGGTGACCTCGAGCGGAACAGCCGCACCAGCAGCCGCCTCCCTGGCCAATCCGACCAGCCGTTGCTCGGGCTCGACCGCGACGACCTGCGCGACAGAATCAGGGTAAAGCTCAAAATTGGTTCCGGTGCCCGCGCCCACCTCGAACACCCGGCCCGACAGGCCGGCCAGGTTCTCCCGGCGGAGTTCCCGCATCTGGTCTGTCTCGTGTGCGGCGATGGCGGGCCAGATGCGTGCGAAGAACGGATGGTCAACGGTGTCCGCGGTCGATGACGTCATGACTGCCAGCCTTTCGCAAGCGGGGTACTAGGAAGATCCTTGCACCGCAGACTTGAGCGCAGTCAACTGCTCCACCACTTGGTCGGGAGTGCCATCGACCTCTAACAGTCCGCCGACCATCTGGCCCAAAAAGACGGCACGCAGCACCCGGTCGGTGAACGCCTCGGCATCGCCGAACGGCAAGTGCGGCTTGGCAATCAGCATTGAGGCCGCGCCGTGCGCGGCGCTCCACAGTTCCAGGGCGACCGCGCCCGCATCGCCGCGGGGGAACACGCCCTCGCGCATCAATACGCCGACGGTGGCGCACATGTGCGCGAAGGCCGAGCTGGCCAGCGCCGAGTCGACATTGCTGCCGGATCGCCACTCGCCCATCGTGGCGATCCGGTAGAGCTCGGGGTTTTCGGTGGCGAATCGGACGTAGGCCAACCCTTGGGCTCGCAGCACTTCCACGGTGGACGACTGCGCTGCGGACACCCGCTGCATCTCCTCGTCGAGCTTCTCGAAGTAACGCGCGCACACCGCGTCCAGCAGTGCGTCTTTGTCCTGGAAATGCAGGTAGATCGATGGTGGCGTCACGCCGACACGATCAGCCACCGAGCGGATCGACACGGCCTTGGCGTGCCCGGTATCCAGCAAGAGTTCGGTTGCGGCATCGAGGATTTCGTCACGCAGCAGATCGCCGGATCCTCGCGGGGCGCGTCGCCGGCGAAGACTGTCCGCCGGCGAGCTAACGACCATTGGCGGCCGTCGTGGCAGTAAATGCGGCCATGGCAGTGCTGGCCGGAACCGCGTCGGGTCGACGGTGTCGCCCGCCGGCAGGCTCGGCAGCCACCGGCAGGGGCTCGGATCCCGCCTCGCTGATGCCGAACCGCTCGTGCAGCCGCATCAGCGGTCCAGGCGCCCACCAACTCCATCGGCCCAGAACATGCAAGAACGCCGGCACCAGCACCATCCGCACCAACGTCGCGTCGGCCAGCACGGCCAGGGTCAGGCCGAGACCGAACATCCGCATGAAGGACACCTGCGCAGCGATCAACGCCGCGAAGGAAATCGACATCACCAACGCCGCTGCGGTGACCACCCGGCCGGTGCGTGCCAACCCGAGCGCCACGCTCTCGTCGTTGTCGGCGCGTTTGGTCTTGTTGTCCGCCGTGGCGGGGCGCGACGCGGTCGCGGTCAACCAGTACTCGCGAATCCGGGAAACCAGGAACACTTCGTAATCCATCGATAGACCGAAGGCGACACAGAACAACAGCACCGGGATATTGGCCACCAACGTGCCGCTCTGCGTGGTTCCCAGCGCACCCAGGTGGCCATCCTGGAAGATCCACACCAGCGCGCCGAATGCTGCCGTCAACGATAAAACGTTGCACACCAATGCCTTTAACGGCAGCAGCACACTGCCGGTCAGCAGGAACAGCAGCGCAAAGGCGATGATGCCGATGAGGCCCAACACCAACGGCAACCGATTAGTGATCGCGTCCGTGCTATCGCGGTTGATCTGCGCCAGCCCGGCCATCTGCACCGACTGACCGGCCGGACCGGGCACGGCGTGCAACCGGTCGAGTTGGGTGTCGGAGGCTTGGGAGAAGAGCGGCGCGGTGGTGGCGATCGTCAGAAACGCGCTGTCATGCGCCATCCCGGTCGCCGCCGACGGCGGTCCGACCTGTTTGCCGCGGACGAACGTTCCGGTTGGCGCCGACACCGCGGTCACGTCGGCCACCCGCGACAGGTCGGCGGCGTAACGGCTGAGGTCGCCCGGACGTACCCCTCGAACGTCCGGGACGACCACAGACACCGCGGTCGCCGAGTCATCGGCGAAGTCGCGACGCAGCTGATCACCGACCACATGGGCCGAAGCCGATTTCGGCAGCACGCGATCGTCGGGCATACCCCACTTCACCCCGAGGAACGGCAGCCCGAGCATCAGCAACAGCGCGACCACCACCAGGCCGATCGGCACCGCGAATCGCATGACGAACTTCGTCGACCGGTACCAGAACAGCCGTTCGACCGGTTTAGGCGTCGGGTCGGGCCGACCGAGTATCCGGCGGCCGAGCTTGCGGACGTCCAGAGCATCCAGCCGCGGCCCGAGTAGCACGATCGCCGCAGGTGTCACGAAGATCGCGGCCACCGCGACGAACGCGACCGTGGCCACGCCCGCATACGCGAACGACTTCAGGAAGTACATCGGGAACAGCACCATCACCGCCATCGACAAGGCGACGGTGGTCCCGGAGAACAGAACGGTGCGACCGGCGGTGGCCATGGTCCGGATCAGCGCCTGATTCGGGTCGCTGCCGTCGACCAGCTCGTCGCGATAGCGGCTGATGATCAGCAGGGTGTAGTCGATGGCCAACGCCAGGCCCAGCGCGGTGCTCAGGTTCAACGCATAGGTCGATACGTCGGTGCTGAAGCTGATCAGGCGCAGCACCGACATCGATCCGACGATCGCCAGCCCGCCCAGGCAGATCGGCAGGGCCGCGGTCAGCAGACCACCGAACACCCAGACCAGCACCAGAAAGCTCAGCGGGATGGCCAGCGACTCCATCAGCAACAGGTCGCGCTCGTTTTGCCGATTGATCTGGTCGTACACCATCGCCGTTCCGCCGGCGCGAACCGTGACGCCATCGCGGTCGTGCACCACGCGCGCCGCAATGCTCTTGGCATATTTCTGCGCGCTGTTCTCGCCGCCTTCGAGGTTCGCGACGATCAGCCCGGATTTGCCGTCCTTACTCACCAAGTCCGCGGCCAGTTGCGGTGGATGAGCCGTCGGGCCGGTCCACGCCGAGGCCACGTTGTACACCCCGGACGACCCCCGCACCTGCGCGACGATGTCGGTCGCGACGCTGCGGGCTTGAGCGCTCTGCGCACCGTCCGGGGCGGTCAGCATGATGACGAACTGCTGATCGCTCTGACCGAACTTGTCGGTCAGCAGCTTGATCGCCTGTGCCGACTCGGATGCCGGATCTTGAAAGCCGCCGGCAGAGAGGCTCTTGGCCACGGGGATACCGAAGACCGCGGCCGCGACCAGCACCAAGGCGGCCACCGCAAGAATGCGCCGAGGGGCCGCGATGGCAAGGCGGGCAATCCACTGCAGCATGCGTGTCCTTCCGCTCTAATATCGTCGCTAACTTATCAGCGATAACTTAGCCATGCAACATTGCGGCGGCATTTTTGACGCCTCATCAACAAGAACGAGGCGGACACCGGCGTTGGTTCAACGCGGCGGGCGATAACCAGGACATTTTCGGAGCTTATGCGGTTACACGCCTGCCCAATAGATCAGTTCCAACCATCCGGACCGATCGCTCCAAACATCCGGACGTCGTGTCCGGCCCCCAGAGCCCTACCGAGCGGTAACAATTGCCACGATTTTCCGAATCGTGACTCAAAGATTCCTTAAACGTTGCCCATACGCTCATCAACATGTGGATCGATGACTCCAGTGCCGACGTGATCAAAGCTGATTTCGAGGCTCTCTACCACGGCGACGTGCTAGTAGAGGGTGAGTGCTCGGAGCAGTTCGATGACTGGCACCCGCTTTCCAACGCAAGCTAGTTCACGCGACGCACGCTCTTAGCCACGAGCGTGCCGGTGACGAGGCGAAGTCCGCCTCTGAGACACTGTTGGCACTGAGCTATTTGTGAAGCACCCCTGGTGCAGCCCCCGGCCCCTACGGCGGGGGCTTTTTCATGTGCCCGACTCTCCCCCGCAAGCGGGCGGTACCCCCACCTCAGCCGCTGCGCGGCTGCATCGTCGTCAGGCGTTCGTTGCGCCGGCTGGTTACCGCGGCGCCATTCGGATTGCGCCGTCCAACCGGATGACCTCGCCGTTCAGCATCGGGTTCTCGACAATATGCACCGCCAGTGCGCCATACTCGTCGGGGTCGCCCAGGCGGCTGGGGTGCGGCACCTGCTTGCCAAGCGACTCTCGGGCCGACTCGGGCAGGCCAGCCAATAGCGGGGTGTCGAACAAGCCGGGAGCGATCGTCATGACTCGGATGCCTTTACTGGCCAGGTCGCGCGCGATCGGCAGAGTCATGCCGACAACGCCGCCCTTGGACGCCGAGTATGCGGCCTGGCCGATCTGCCCATCGAACGCCGCCACCGACGCGGTGTTGATGATGACACCGCGCTCCTCCCCGACCAGGTCGTTTCGGGCGATCCGCTCGGCGCCGAGCCGCAGCACGTTGAACGTGCCGATCAGGTTGATCTCCACGACCTTGCGGAATGCCTCCAGCGGG
Organism: Mycobacterium sp.; assembly: GCF_049281135.1. GTDB lineage: Bacteria > Actinomycetota > Actinomycetes > Mycobacteriales > Mycobacteriaceae > Mycobacterium. The sequence goes on from NZ_JBAPRN010000611.1 coordinate 9,537, forward strand.
AAAGCGCCATCCTTTCCCAGCGTCTTGATGGCATTGCCGGTGCCGGCGCAGTTGATCACAATGCGCAGCGGCCCAAGCGATTCGGCGATATCGAGCGCTGCAGTCACCGCTTTCTCGTCGGTGACGTCGGCCGGCGCGAACCGCGCACGATCACCCAGCTCGCGGACCACGTCCTCACCCTTGAGGTCGAGCACGACCACCTGCGCACCGGCATCGAGCAGCCGCCGGGTGGTGGCAAGGCCCAGTCCGGACGCCCCGCCGGTGACGAGTGCTACCGCGTCGGTGATCTCCACGCACATTTCCTTTCAAACGGGTCGGGCTTTCAGAATGGTCAGACTCACAGTCCGGTCGGGCCAGGCTTGGGCGGATCCCGCTGTGGCGACTCCGACCTACTGGTTGGCCGGGACTATACCCAGTCGTTGAGGACGGCTTCGGTGTCGGCTCCCGCCTGCCCGGGCGGCCGCGGCTCATCCGGCGACGAGCGGGAGAACCGGGGCG
>NZ_JBAPRN010000612.1:0-10834 GCF_049281135.1 Mycobacterium sp.
ACGGTGGCCTTGACCGAGTCGGCGTTCTCCACAGCACTGTCGGATTTCTTGCTCTGGCCGTTCTGGGAGCCGACGAACAGCACGCCGCTGGCATGCAGGGTGGGGTCGCCCGTCACGGTGACTTTGCCGATGTCGGTGGTGATGCCGACCAGCTTGTCAGTGAGGTCCGGCGACTGGTTTACCGCGACGAGGACCAGGTCCACCGTGGCGCCCGGGTGCAGGAAGTCGCCGGTCTGCAGCGCCTGAATGTGGACATTGCGCAGCGCGACGTTGTTGATCACCGCCTGGCTGCCGTCGACGGCCGATTGCTGCATGGCGGTCTGCGCAACCTGTCCGGCGCTGCAGCCGGCGATCGCGCCGGCGCCGATCACGGCACCGGCTGCCAGCGCGGCGAGCTTTGCCGAGCGACGACTCGAGCGGGATTTCGAGACGCGGTAGTCGAAGCGGTTCACTCAAAGCCTCCTGCTCGGCCCTCGAACGCCACTGCGGTTCGACTATGCACAGTAGTAGGTCGACCCGGGCCGCGAAACCGCAGGGCACCAGAGTCGGATTCGAGCAGCGCAACAGCATCTTTGACGCCTCGAACAGCTCGCGGCTGCGGCCCCCCGGGCGGCGCCGAACGGGTTGTGGATATGTCAGCACCTTGCACGAAACTCTCCGTATGTCAACCCCCTTTGCGCATGCCTGATGCCCCTGACCTGCATCGTTGTTCCCCACGTGTTGGCGTGACGTGTTAGGATGGAGGCACGAAAGGGGCTCGAAACTGATGAATTTTGCGGTCGGAGACACCGTTGTCTATCCACACCACGGTGCTGCGTTGATCGAGGCGATTGAAACCCGAACCATCAAAGGGGAACAAAAGGAATATCTCGTCTTGAAGGTGGCGCAGGGCGACCTGACAGTTCGAGTACCCGCTGAGAACGCCGAGTACGTCGGCGTCCGCGACGTGGTCGGCCAAGAGGGCCTTGACAAGGTGTTCCAGGTGCTTCGCGCGCCGCACACCGAAGAGCCGACCAACTGGTCCCGCCGCTACAAGGCCAACCTGGAGAAGCTTGCCTCCGGCGACGTCAACAAGGTTGCTGAGGTCGTCCGCGACCTGTGGCGCCGCGATCAGGAACGCGGCCTGTCCGCCGGCGAGAAGCGCATGCTGGCCAAGGCCCGTCAGATCCTGGTGGGCGAGCTCGCGCTGGCCGAAAGCACCGACGACGCCAAGGCGGAGACCATCCTCGACGAGGTCCTGGCCGCCGCTTCCTGAATCGCCTGACGCGCAAGGACCGGGGTTGAGCGGCACGGTCGCAGTTGTCCCGGCCGCCGGGTCTGGCGAACGGTTGGCGGCCGGTGTGCCGAAAGCTTTTTACCAACTCGACGGGCTCACCCTGGTCGAACGCGCCGTCAATGGCCTGCTGGAGTCCGGTGTGGTCGATCGTGTCGTGGTCGCGGTACCTGCCGACCGCACCGACAGGGCGAAATTGATCCTGGGCCGGGACGCGACTGTCGTCGCCGGCGGAGCCAACCGCGGCGACTCGGTCGGCCGGGCGTTAGCGGCCGTGGCCGACATAGAAGATCCCGACTTCGTGCTGGTCCACGACGCTGCCCGGGCGCTGACACCGCCCGAGTTGGTGGTGCGGGTCGTCGAAGCGTTGCGGGCCGGCCATCAGGCCGTCGTGCCCGTCGTGCCGCTCTCGGACACCATCAAGGCCGTCGATGCCAACGGCGCGGTCCTGGGGACGCCGGAGCGGGCCGGTCTGCGTGCCGTGCAAACCCCGCAGGGTTTTGCCACCGAACTTTTGCTGCGCGCATACCAGCAGGCCGGAACGGCCGATTTCACCGACGATGCGTCGCTGGTCGAGCACGTTGGCGGGCAGGTGCAAGTGGTCGACGGCGATCCGTTGGCGTTCAAGATCACCACCCGGCTCGACCTGCTGCTGGCCCAGGCGATCGTGAACCAGTGAACGCGCGAGTCGGTTTAGGCACCGATGTGCACGTCATCGAACCTGGCAGGCCGTGCTGGTTGCTTGGCCTGCTGTTTCCCGACGTCGACGGCTGTGCCGGACACTCCGACGGCGACGTGGCCGTGCATGCGCTGTGCGACGCGCTGCTGTCGGCGGCCGGATTGGGCGATATCGGCGACGTGTTCGGTGTCGACGACCCGCGGTGGGCCGGTGTCAGCGGTACGACGATGCTGCGCCACGTCGCGGATCTGATCGCACAGCACGGCTACCGCGTCGGCAACGCGGCGGTACAGGTGATCGGCAACAGTCCCCGGGTCGGGCCGCGTCGGGAAGAGGCGCAGACGGCGCTCACCGAAGTGCTGGATGCGCCGGTGTCGGTGTCGGCGACCACCACCGACGGGCTCGGGCTGACCGGGCGTGGCGAGGGCCGGGCGGCAATCGCGACGGCTTTGCTGGTCGCGGTCGACGACACCGCGCGCTAGCCGGGCAGGGCCGGCTGATCTTTCGCATCGCGGTGATCGTTTCCCTTGCTGGTGGACGCTCGCGCCGTGTCCGGCAGGCTTTGTCGGCGCAATCGACTCGGTGACGGTGCAGTGGTCATCGATTACATATCCGGCCCGGTAAGCTGGCACGTCGTGACCGATAGCGCCGACCTGCGGCTACACGACACGGCGACGGGTGCCGTGCGTGAGTTCGTGCCGATGCGGCCCGGACACGTCTCCATTTATTTGTGCGGCGCCACCGTGCAGGGACTGCCGCACATCGGGCATGTGCGCAGCGGGGTCGCGTTCGACATCCTGCGCCGCTGGCTCAGCGCGCGGGGCTGCGACGTCGCCTTCATCCGCAACGTCACCGACATCGACGACAAGATCCTCAACAAGGCCGCCGCTGCCGACCGGCCCTGGTGGGAATGGGCGGCGACCTACGAGCGGGCGTTCTCGGCCGCCTACGACGCCCTAGGCGTCCTGCCGCCGTCGGCCGAGCCGCGGGCCACCGGTCACATCACCCAGATGGTCGAGCTGATCGAGCGGCTGATCGAATCCGGCAACGCCTACGCCGGTTGCGGTGACGTCTACTTCGACGTGTTGAGCTACCCCGAGTACGGCCAACTGTCCGGGCATCGGATCGACGACGTGCATCAGGGCGAGGGGGTCGCCACGGGTAAGCGTGATCAGCGGGACTTCACGCTGTGGAAGGGTGCCAAACCCGGCGAGCCGTCGTGGCCTACACCCTGGGGACGGGGACGGCCCGGTTGGCACACCGAATGTGTGGCAATGGCGCACGAATATCTCGGTGCGGAATTCGATATCCATTGCGGGGGAATGGATTTGATTTTCCCGCATCACGAGAACGAGATTGCGCAGAGCCACGCGGTCGGCGACAAGTTCGCCCGGTACTGGCTGCACAACGGCTGGGTCACCATGGGCGGCGAAAAGATGAGCAAGTCGCTGGGCAACGTCCTGTCGATCCCGGCGATGCTCCAGCGCGTCCGCGCCGCAGAGCTGCGGTACTACCTTGGCAGCGCCCACTACCGCTCGATGCTGGAATTCTCCGAGACGGCGCTGCAAGACGCGGTCAACGCCTACGTGGGCATCGAGGAATTCCTCCATCGGGTGCGCACGCGGGTCGGCGCGGTCGAACCCAGTCGGTGGACGCCGCGGTTCGCCGCCGCCCTCAACGACGACCTCGCGGTGCCGGCGGCGCTCGCCGAGGTGCATCGCACCCGTGCGGAGGGCAACCGCGCGCTGGATGCAGGCAACCACGACGCCGCACTAGCCCACGCCGCCGAGATCCGGGCAATGATGGGCATTCTCGGCTGTGACCCGCTCGACGAGCGCTGGGAGTCGCGCGACGAGACGTCGGCTGCGCTGGGCGCGGTAGACGTGCTGGTACGCGCCGAGTTGGAGCGCCGCGAACAGGCTCGCGTGCAGCGCGACTGGAAGCTCGCCGATGAGATACGGGACCGGCTCAAGGACGCCCATATCGAGGTCACCGACACCGGCGATGGCCCCCAGTGGTCACTGGAAACCGATGGCCGGTAACTCGCAGCGCCGCGGCGCGATACGCAAGACGTCCAAGAAAGGTCCAACCGTCGGCTCCGGCGGGCAGCGACGCCGCGGGCTGGAGGGCCGCGGAGCTACTCCGCCGGCGCACATGCGGCCGAACCACCCGGCCGCCAAGCGGACCAAGGCACAGGCACGCCGGCCCGCCAAACGCAAAGACGACGGTTTCGAAACCGTACTGGGGCGCAACCCGGTGGTGGAATGCCTGCGCGCCGGGGTTCCGGCGACCGCGCTGTATGTAGCGCTCGGCACCCAGGCCGACGAGCGACTCACCGAATCCGTCACTCTGGCAGCCGATTCCGGTATCGCGATCCTCGAAGTGCCACGCACTGACCTGGATCGAATGACCACCAACGGTTTGCACCAGGGCATCGCCCTGCAGGTGCCGCCGTACAACTACCTGCATCCCGACGAGTTACTCAAGACGGCTATCGCCACCCCGCCGGCCCTGCTGGTCGCGCTGGACAACATCTCCGACCCGCGAAACCTGGGCGCGATCGTCCGCTCGGTCGCGGCGTTCGGCGGCCACGGCGTGCTCATTCCGGAGCGGCGGTCTGCGTCTGTGACGGCAGTCGCGTGGCGAACCAGTGCCGGTGCGGCGGCCCGCATTCCGGTCGCGCGCGCCACGAATCTCAATCGGACACTTAAGGAATGGGCTGACCGAGGCCTGCAGCTGGTCGGGCTCGACGCCGACGGCGACACGATCGTCGACGACGTGGACGGCGGCGGTCCGATCGTGGTGGTGGTCGGATCGGAAGGCAAGGGGTTGTCCCGGTTGGTCCGCCAGAGCTGCGACGCGGTGGTGTCGATTCCGATGTCGGGTCCTGCCGAATCGTTGAATGCCTCGGTGGCCGCCGGGGTCGTGCTGGCCGAAATCGCCCGTCAGCGGCGAAGTTAGCCGAGCGATGGCCAGCAATCTGCCGCGCGACCGTAAGATTCTCGCCGCCACCGGCACCTTCGTCGGCTACGCAGCGGTCATGTCCATCCTGGAACGTCGCATGCGAGCGACCGGTGGGCCGGGGATCATCCCATTTGAGTTGGCCGGAAGCGGTTTTCGCGCCGAACAGATCATGGCTCAATGGGGGCGCGACGGCGAGCGGGCAGCGCGTATCTCGACGTGGCTCGACTTCGGATACATGACGACTTATGGCACCCTCACGGCGCTGCTGATCGAGCGTGCTCGTCGGCGCCGCGGGCATCCGCGCTCGCTGACCGCCGTCGCGATGGTGGCCGTGGCCGGCGACGCAGTCGAAGGGGTCTCGCTGCTCAAGGTACTGGATCGCAACAACGTCGATCGCTATGCGCGGTTCGCGCGGGCCGCGGCCCTGGTCAAATTCGCTGCGCTGACCGGCGCACTTGGTTATGTTGTGGCAGAAGCCGCGAGCCCGTTACGCGGGTTCGCGGATCGGTGATGGAACCGACTGCTGCCCAAGGTATCCGGTGAGCAGGAGAACGATCTCGTCTTCGAGCTGATGTGGATCGACTGGGTCGGGCGACGCGATGAGTCGGTGCACCAGAGATTCGATGGTGGCCACGACCAGGCGGGCACTGAGCCTGCCAGTGGCATGTACCGCCGGGTGTTGTTCCAGCAGTTCGGCAGTCGCGTCCACCGTGGTCTCTTCCAAGGCATGCAGCCGCGACAGGAACGCCGGGGCGCGCGGAGCTTCCTCGAACAACACCTGATGCAGTCGGGGATTGTCACGGCGGTTGTCGATGGTTGCCCGGACGAAGACGCGCAGCGCGTCATCGAGGTGGCGCAACGTAAGCGCGCATTGCTGATATCACATGCGCATCTAAAACAGATAAGGCACTCTCACCTCCGAGAGTGACTCCAGGGACCGGTGCGGCGAAAGAGGTTCACACGCCCAGCACGCGCACCGCGGCCCATAACGCGAGCACGGCGGCGACCAGGGAGGTGGGCACGGTGAACAATCCGAGGCAGGTGTATTCGCCGACGCTAGCGGATACGTCGTATCGACGTAACACACTGCGCCACAATAAATTCGACAGCGATCCGACGTAGGTCAGATTCGGGCCGATGTTCACCCCGATCAACACGGCCAGCACTGCGGCCGGCCCGATCGGCGCCACCAGCGGCACCAGCACCAGCGTTGCGGGCAGGTTGTTGACGACGTTGGCCAGCACCGCCGCAAGCGCCGCGAATCCCAACAGCGCGAGCAGCCCTGACCCAGACGGCAACAGCGCGCCCATCCGGGCGGATACACCGTTTTGCATAACCGCCTGCACGACAACGCCTAACGCGAGCACGAACACCAGAAACGGTACGTTCGTCGCACGGACGACATCCGCTGCCGAGGTGTGCCGCCGGGCCAGGCTGCGTACCGCCATCACCGTGGCCCCGGCGAGCGCGGCCCAGGCCGGCGCCACCCCCGCCGCCTCGGCGACCACGAAGCCGATCAGCGTCAGCGCGACGACCACCAACGCGAATACCGGTGTTGGCGGCGCGGGCTCGTCCTGCTGGGGATCGGGTTGCACGCTGAGGTCACGGCGGAAGAACACCCGGAACACGACGTAGACGGTGCCCACCGCGGCCAGCCACGGCAGCGTCATCAGCACGGTGAACCTCACGAACGACACGTTTGCGGCGTGAAAGGCCAGCAGGTTGGTCAAATTCGACACTGGCAGCAACAGCGATGCGGCATTGGCGAGGTGCGCAGTGGCGTAGGCGTGCGGACGGACCGGTGCTCGCAGTCGCCGAACCGTGGTCAGCACAACCGGGGTCAGCAGCACCACGGTCGCGTCGAGGCTCAACGCCGCGGTAATCACGGCGGCGATGACGAACACCTGCCGCAGCAAGCGTCGTGAACCAACGTGTCCCCGCGCCATCGCCGCCCCGGCAGCTTCGAACAGGCCCTCGTCGTCACACATCTTGGCCAGCACCAGCACCGCGCCCAGGAATGCGACGACGTGCGACAGCCGGGCAGCTTCGGTCATCGCATCGTGCACCGAGATCGCGCCGACGGCGATCAGCAGCACCACGGCCGGCACGGCGGCGAACGCCTCCGGCCAACCCCGTGGACGGGCAACCGCGAACGCGAGCACAGCCGCCAGCGACAGGAGCGCGAGAATGAGCGTCAAACTCAGGCCCAAGGATCTTCGCGTTGCCACACCGTTGGCATGTCCAGCGCGACGCCGTCCTGCTCGGCCAGCCTGCTCAGGACGCGCACCGACGCGTCCAGGTCGTCGGCCGCATAGGGCAAGGCGCGCAACGGCTTCGACAACGGGCGGAAGAAATCGTCCCAGTGCACCAAGATTACGCGGCGCGCACTCACGGCTCGCACGGTCTCCGTCCAGTAGTCGGCGAGATAGGACTCCGGTTGCACGCCGAGCTGGCCGACGCCGAGGTAGACCACGTCGGCTTGCCGGCCGTTCAGCGCACCCTGCACGAACCCGGCGCTGCCCTGAATCAACAGCCGTCGTTCCGAGGGCCGGTGGTGTACCAACGCCGACCACGCTTCGCCGCATCGGTAAGCCGCCGCCCGCACCGGCGGCACCACCGGCCGGTCGATCGCCCCGGGAAACCGGTCGGGTGGGCTATGGCGTGATTTCACCAACGTTATGTCAAAGGCGCCCAACCTAATTGGCGTGCCCGAATCCGCGAGCACCAGTCGGTCTGCGGTAAGTCCATGGCCGCGGCCGACATTGGCCGCAGACTCACCGCCGACCAATTGCGCCCCAGTGCGCTCAGCGACCAGCGCGGAATCCAGCGCGTGGTCGAAATGCGTATGCACCGGGACGACCGCCGCCAATTTCGTGATGCCGACGCGTGCCAGGCATCCGTCGACCCGGGCGGGCGACGGCGAGACCTTGCCCATCCCGACCCGGCCCAGACCGGGCCGGGAGAAGAAACCGTCGGTCATCACGGCTGAAGTCCCGTCGTCGATCAGCAGCGTCGTTACTCCCAGCCACGTCACCGTCAGGGGGGTGTCGGGGCCGGCGACCGGCACGCTGAAGCGGTGCGAGTGCCGCGCGAGATCCGGGCGTCCGGTTCGTAGCCGCATCAGCAGAACGCCCTCAACTCGATGCCGCCGGCCTTCAGCCGGTCCGCGACGGCCGATGCGATCTGCACCGCGTCGGGCGAATCACCGTGTACGCACACCGATTCCACCTGCAGCGCGACCGTCGATCCGTCGACGGCGGTCACGGTTCCTGACGTCGTCATGGCCAGCACTCGCTCGGCGATAGCGGCCGGATCACCGAGCACCGCGCCGGGTTCGCGCCGGGACACCAGCTGGCCGTTCGACCGGTAGGCGCGATCGGCGAACGCCTCGGGGACGGTACGCAGCCCCCGCTGCCGGGCTTCGTCGAAGAAGACCGAGTCGCCCAGGCCAAGCACCGGCAGTCCGGCGTCGACCGTCCGCACCGCCTCGGCGACTGCGGCTGCCTGTTCGCGGTTGACCATGATCGTGTTGTACAGCGCCCCATGGGGTTTGACGTAGGACACCGCAGACCCGGCCGCCTGCGCCAGCCCGTGCAAGGCGCCGATCTGATAGATGACGTCGGCCAGCAGATCCTCAGTTGTGACGTCGATGAAGCGCCGGCCGAAGCCGGCCAGGTCGCGATAACTCACCTGCGCGCCGATGCGCTTGCCGCGCTCGGCGGCACGCCTGCACACCGAGAGCAACCCGGCCGGGTCCCCCGCGTGGAACCCACACGCGACGTTGGCGCTGGTGACGATGCCGAGCATCGCATCGTCATCGCCAAGCCGCCAGACGCCGAAGCCCTCACCCAGGTCGGCGTTGAGGTCGATGCGGGCCACGGTCGTTAGCTTATCGGCTGACGCCGGCCAGTCACCGCCGCCACCGAAGGACTTCACCAGATGCAGCTAGTCCGGCTGGCTCGGCTCAAAACAGTGTGATCAGGACGATTCCGGCGACCAGCAGTACGGCACCGGCAGCACGCGCCGGCGTTATCACATGTTGGGGCAGATGCAGCCAACCAAAGTGGTCGATCACGACCGAGGTGATCAAATTGGCGCTGACCGTGAACGCCGCAAAAGGTCCTGCGCCGACGCGATCGACGAACAATAACCCGGCAACCACAGCGAACGCGCCGACGATTCCACCTAGCGGCGCCCACCACGGCATCGCCGAAATCCCTTCCGTGGTCGGCAGTGGCCGAGGGAAAACCGCTGTTATGACAACGAATACCGCTGCGATGAGACCGAACGAGACCAGCGATGCCAACCACGGATTGACCAGTGAGCTGCGCAGCACAGCGTTCATCGGTATGCCAATCGCTTGTAACGCACCGGCGGCGGCGATAAATGGAAACACCCAGAACGCGTTGACAGTTTGCATGTCGGACTCCCTTCCCGAAGATTTCCCCGTAGCCAGCTTTGCAGGACCACGGCCGAATGGCGACGGAACGCTCGTCGCCGCCCCACCGTCCGGAAAAGCAGACCGGCTGTCCTCGATATGGTCCCGGTCACGGACGACTGAGGAATCCGCTAATCAGAATTGAGAGCGGGTACCAACTCATGCAATCCGGCGGGCAATGCCCGGTAGCCTCACAGAATGAGCCCCCTGCCGCGACGCCGGGCGACCCTGGCATCGCTTGCGGCTGAGCTCAAAGTCTCGCGCACCACGATCTCGAACGCGTACAACCGGCCCGATCAACTCTCGGACGCGTTGCGTGAACGCGTGCTCGCCACGGCCAAACGATTGGGATATCCCGGGCCTGACCCGGTGGCGCGGTCGCTGCGTACTCGCTGGGCAGGTGCGGTGGGTCTGATGATCACCGAACCCCTCACCTATTCCTTCAGCGATCCCGCTGCGCTGGATTTCGTTGCAGGACTTGCGGAATCGTGCGAAGAGTTCGGTCAGGGGTTGCTGCTGGTGGCGGTTGGCCCGAACCGGAATGTCGCCGACGGAACGGCGTCCGTGCTTGCCGCGGGTGTGGACGGGTTCGTGGTGTACTCGGCGGCCGGCGACGATCCCTATCTGCAGGTCGTGTTGCAACGTCGCCTGCCGCTGGTGGTCGTCGACCAACCCAAAGACGTGCCCGGCGCATCGCAGGTGGGTATCGATGACCGGGCTGCGATGCGCAAGATGGCCGATTACGTGCTCGGTTTGGGCCATCGCGAGATCGGGCTGCTGACCATGCGGCTGCTCCGGGACCGTCACCAAGGGTTGGCCGACCCCAGACGTCTGCAGGCATCCACCTTTCACGTGCAGAGCGAGCGCATCCGCGGCGTCCGCGAGGCGATGACCGCCGCGGGCCTCGACCCGGATTCGCTGACCGTCGTCGAAAGCCACGAGCACACCGCGGCCTCCGGTGGCGTCGCGGCCGAGATCGCGCTGCGGGCCAATCCGCGGATCACCGCGTTGATGTGCACCGCCGACGTGCTGGCCATCGCGGCGATGGATTATCTGCGCGCACGCGGTAAGTACGCACCCGGTCAGATGACCGTGACCGGCTTCGACGGTGTACCCGAGGCGATGAGCCGTGGCCTGACCACGGTCGCGCAGCCGAGTCTGGAGAAGGGCCGCCGCGCGGGTCAGCTCCTGCACAAGGGCGATATCAACCCGACGATCGAGGTGCTAGACACCCAGCTGATCCGCGGTCGTACCGCCGGGCCGCCGGCCTGAGCGGTCAGGCCTGGGCGGTGTCCCCGTTGCCGATCAGCAGTCGCACTGCCAGATCCAGCCGCTTGCTGACGTCAGTGGCCGACGCCCGGCGGGTGAGCCACGCCAGCAGGTTCGAGAGCCACACATCCGAGATCACCCGTGAGATGTGGTACTGGTCTTCGGTCGGCTCGCCGTCGCTCATGGCGCGGGCGAACATCGAGTCGATGAG
>NZ_JBAPRN010000613.1:0-2772 GCF_049281135.1 Mycobacterium sp.
GAGCCCAGTCAGGGTCGGCACCAAATTGAACGACTGGAACACGAACCCGATCCGGTCACGGCGCAGCTGGGTCATCTTCTTGTCCGACAGCGTCGTCAACTCGACATCGGCGATCCGCACCGAGCCCGAGGTCACGTCGTCGAGGCCGGCCAGGCAATGCATCAGGGTCGACTTGCCCGACCCCGACGGTCCCATGATCGCGGTGAACTGACCACGAACGAGCCCAACGCTGACACCCGCCAGCGCGTAGATCATCGTCTCGCCCGTCCCGTAGGACTTAACGACGTCGACAGCCTCGGCGGCGAGGGTGGGATCTCGGGGGACGTTCAGCGATGCTGCGAATGCCATGGGTCCCACCCTCCGCGGCGACACCGCATTGAAATGAACGGTGCATCTGCGAGGCATCCACCAGAGCCGGGCGACCCGCACAGAGCGGCGGCTAGAAGCGACTGCGGCAAGGCCAGTGTCGCACACTTTGCCCACCAGCTCGCGCGAGATACCACGCTCGACAACCGCGCGCCGCATGCCGATCTGAGTAGCACCAACACACCACCTCCGGCTAGGACGAACGCCGTGTCGACCACCATGAATCGAGGCTGATATGGAGTGCCTGTTCGTCAAGTGGGCGCGCCGAATTGGTCCTGCTTGTTGGGCAGGACGCGGAACTCCATTCCCGCGCAGCTGCCGCCGATGACGGCCCGCCCGGAGCCGGGGTCCAGGCTGGCCGAAGGCCACCCGAAGGGCGTGGCCTGGACACCGGTGAGGACGACGTCACGCTTCACGGCGTGCGGGGATGAGAGTGGGCGACCGTGGAGGCCGGGGTCGGAGGTCAGCGTGTCGTTGTACGACGCGTGGTCGAGGCTGATATGCGCGGGTTGGCTACCGCAGGACCGTGTGTTCGGCTGGAGCACTGCGCCGGTCTAAGCACGAGCGTCGCCCGGAATCCCGTTACCTAAACGGGTTCGTGCTGCTCCATAGCCTCGGGTGCGCGTTGGCTCCTCGCGCTGCGATCCTCGTTCTCGACCTCCACGGTCAGTCAGGGGGCCGGTGTCCTCAGTCGGGCAGCACCGCCAGCGACCAGCACCAGCCAGCCAGTTCACGAGCGACGGCGACGTTGGCGACCACCGACCGCTTCTTCCGCAGGTTCAGATTCACCCAGCGCTGGTGCAGCCGCTGGTTGCCGGCATGCCCGCGGGCCCGGGCCGCGGCCGGGGCCTGGTCCCAGCGGCGCTGCAGCGTCACACCGGGCCCCCGGTAGGTGGTGCGGTGATGCCAGGCGGCCTCGACCAGCAGCCGCCGCACGTGCGTGTTACCGGTCTTGGTGATCCCGCCCTGGGCTCGGCTCTGCCCGGAGGAATGCTCGCTGGGTATCAGCCCGAGGTAGGCGCCGATGCTGGCACCGGTGAACCGCTCCCAATCCCCGATCTCGACCGCGACGGCGAAACCGGTCAGCGTGGAGATGCCCCGCAGGCACGACAGCCGCCGCACCACCGGCGTGAACTCGCTGCCCTCAGCCAGCGCGGTGATCTTCTCATCCAGGCGGGCCCGGCGGGCCGTGGCCAACGCGACCGCCTCATACGCGTCCTCGAACGCAGCCTGCGTCGCGGCCGCGTCGAAACGCTGCTGGTGCAGCCACCGGTCGTGCAACACCGTCCACGCCTTGCCACCGCAATACACGATCCCGTGCCGCAGCAGCAGCTTCGACAACCGGTGCCGGGCCCGCATCAGATCCTGCCGACACGCCTCCCGCGCCCGGACCAAATCCCGCGCCGCTTCCTCGGCCGCGGTCGGGACCCGCACCGGCGTGACCTCGTCCAGGCGCAGCAACCTGGCCAAATGCATAGCGTCTCGCGCATCGGTCTTGACCCGGTCCCCGGCCGGGCGGTGCAGCTTCGAGGACGCCGCCACCTCGCACCGCATCCCAGCCGCGATCACCGCCCGCGCCAGGCCGAACCCGGTCGGCCCGGACTCATAGACCACCGCGCACGGACCCGGCAACCGGCCGATCCACTCCAGCACCTGCCCATGCGACGGCGTCAACCGCGCCTTGAACACCTCACCGGTCTGCCCATCGATCGCCGCCACGACGACCGACCGGGCATGCACATCCAGACCAACACTCGTACGCTCACGAAACACCGGGGCCTCCTGCCGTATGTCGGAAAGGCCAAGCACGGAACCGTCGCTTGGTAACCCACGAGAGTGCGTCAGCGAGGCCCCGGCCAGCAACCACCCACATCAGCGAGCGATCACTCCATACGGTCTAGGCCGCCAGCGAACCGTCGCGCTAGGAATCCTCTTCATGCCGGAGGCTGGAGATTCGCTCGTCGCACTCGGCATCCCGCAGTGGTTGTCGAACTACGTTGCGATTCGCTCAGCGCCAATGGGACGAGCCGATCTGTCTTCGTCGACGCCACGGCTTCCCGTCCGTCAGTGCTGCCGCTTCGTGGGACTTGGTGACTCCCGAGGTGGCGATTGACACTCATCACACCTCTCTTTCCAGTCGCGTACAGCGAGTGTTGGCGGCCATGCGTACTCGGCTCTGCAGAGACCGAGAACACGCGGCGCTGACGCGTGAGCGATCTCCAGTAGAGTGCTGCTGCGTCGAGGCCCAGACCGAGCTACAGCGCCAGTCGGTGCCGACAGCCGCTGTTGCGAATGCGGGCTAGCCGTATCGGCGTCGGTATCGAGTTGGCCTACCGAAACGCAACTTGCCGTTGACGAGAGAACCCCCGCCGTACAGAGTGATGAGATGAGGGGACGGTTGAAGGG
>NZ_JBAPRN010000614.1:0-8184 GCF_049281135.1 Mycobacterium sp.
TCGCGTAATCGCCGTGCTCGGGGTTGCGTGGCCGCTCGACGGTGATCGCCGGCGGCAGCGCGGCGGTGTCGAGCGCATGCTCGGCCAGCACCGCGGTCGCGGTGGCCTTCAGCAGCTCGGCCAGATCGGCGGGATTCACGCAGGCCATCCTATGGGCTGAGGTCCTCTGGCTTCGAATCCATTCCGGTGCTCAGCAGGCCGCCGCGATGCGTTAGTCTGTCGTGGCCCGTTGGCGCAGCATTTCTCCTGTGCGCCCCCGTAGCTCAGGGGATAGAGCGTCTGCCTCCGGAGCAGAAGGCCGCAGGTTCGAATCCTGCCGGGGGCACAGCTATCTGTGCAGCTCAGACGCACTTTGCGAGCAACATCGTAAGTCTCTGGCTACCTGGTGGCTGTCTTGTTCTCCGCAGGCGGGACGCAACAAGACGTGTGCGGTTCCGGTTGATGCTTGACGTTTGAGGTCCGGTTGCTGCTTTACGGTTCTGGGACGCGGTTTCGGGAGGTCTGCGACAACAGTTCCGGTAGGTGCTTTACACCCGTTAGTGGGTGGGGGTTCTTTCGTAGTCGTTGGTGGACTGCGGAAGGGGCCGGCATGTTGCGGGAGTTGCGGGTGTCCGAGCTGCGTTATCGGGCGGTGCTTGAGGTCTTGGATGGCGCTGTAATCAGCACGGTCGCCCGCCGTTATGGGGTGTCGCGCCAGACGGTGCATGCGTGGTTGCGTCGCTATGCGCGTGATGGGGCGGTGCTCAATCTTGAGGATCAGTCGTCGCGTCCGCATGGGTGTCCTCATCAGATGGCGCCGGCGTTGGAGGCGCGGGTGTTGGCGTTGCGTGATCACAATCCTCGGTGGGGGCCTACCAGGATCGTCTATGAGCTGGCCCGCGAAGGTGTTGTGCCGGTGCCGGGGCGTTCCAGTGTGTATCGGGCGTTGGTCCGTAACGGACGTATTGACCCGGCCAAGCGTCGTCGGCGGCGCAGTGATTACAAGCGGTGGGAGCGGGGTCGGCCGATGGAGTTATGGCAGATGGACGTCGTCGGCGGAATTCACCTCGGCGATGGAGCAGAGGTCAAAGTGGTGACCGGGATTGATGACAACTCCCGGTTCGTGGTGTCGGCGAAGGTTGTCGCCCGAGCTACAGCGCGCCCGGTATGTGATGCGTTGCTCGGTGCCTTGCAGCGCCACGGCGTGCCCGAGCAGATCTTGACTGACAACGGGAAGGTGTTCACGGGGCGTTTCGGCCCGGGTGGTTCCTCGGCCGAAGTGTTGTTCGATCGGGTCTGCGTGGAAAACGGGATCCGGCATTTGTTGACCGCGCCGCGCTCGCCCACCACGACGGGAAAGGTTGAGCGCCTTCATAAGACGATGCGGGCGGAGTTTTTTGCCGAGGCCGATCGGATGTTCGGCACAATCGGCGAGCTTCAGGCAGCGCTAGACCGGTGGGTGGCCCAGTACAACACCGAGCGTCCGCATCAGTCGCTGGGAATGCGTCCGCCGGCGGAACGGTTTGCGTTGGCTACCGGTCCTGTTCTTGACGTTGTGGAGCCCGTCGCAGCGGTCGCTAGCAATGGGCAACGGCGCGCTGCGTCCCAGCGTGCGGATCTGCGCAGTGCCGGTGTTCAGCGGTGGGTGGATCAGCGCGGGTTGATCCGATTGGCGGGGTTTGGGTATCGGGTGCCGATCGTGTTGGCCGGTGAGCCGGTGGAGGCGGTTGTGGCGGACAACTTGGTGCAGATCTACCACCGCGAGGTGCTGGTCGCCTCGCATGTGCAGCGCCAAACTGCCGGCGGCACGCCGCGGCCGCCGCGTCAGGGCCGACGCAGCGCGCGGGCGGCTACCAGCGGGATCGTGGTGACACGGGTCGTCGACAACAACGGGGATGTGTCATTTGCCGGGACGACGTACCGGGCCGGGAGGCCTTCGCGGGGAAAGCAGGTCGAGGTATCGATCGTGGCGGGATCGGTGCAGATCGCTTGTGCGCGAACGATCGTGCGCACCCACGCCATCCGCCACGACCGGGCCAAGGAGCACGGCGCGTACGCCACACCGCACGGTCGTCCCCGCAAGCTGCGCCAGGATGCGCCCAACGGCGCTCACCGCAACGACACGGGAACCAACCTCAACGCGTCTCGGCTGTAAAGCACCTACCGGAACTCATCCGTCAAGCGGGTGCCGAAACTTGACAGACGCAACAAGACGCAACAAGCGTCAAGCGGGTGCCGAAACTTGACAGACGCAACAAGCGTTGCTCGCGTGACGCACGCACCCAACGCCAAGGTCGAATACCACAGCTGAGCCCGTCCGCGTTGAACTCATGGCCGTCTCATCACTCAATGCGGAAAAGCCTCGCCGGGCGGTGTGGCGATCTTCTTTGGGCAGTAGACGCGTGAGGCGGCCATTCTGACGGTGTAGAGCTGTACCGGCAGCAGGCCTTGGTCGGAGAGCTCTCGTCGTGCGGGCAGCGGTTGGACGCCTTCGGCGTCGCAAAATTGGTGCGCATACTTCTTCAAGGTTTCGTTATCGGCTACGACGCCATTTGAAACCATTAGGTCGAGAAACTGTTGATCCTGTGTTTGTGGGTCGGTGTGCGCATCCGGTGCGATCAATCCGCTCACGACCATCGCGCTCGCTGCTGCGATAAGCACTGCGCCACGCAGAAACATGTGCCCACCCCCAATGTTGCATGACGTTGTCCGAACGATGCAGCGTACTTCCATGCCAGCCTGGTTCTCCGCGAATTCTGCGAAGACTTAGTGGTCCGTCTCGCAAACGGTCGGTGTCTTGCTAAGGCCGGAGCCGCGGTGCTTTTCACGCTTTATCACCTACGAAATGTCGCGATTCAGCGCGCGAGAAGGCGTTCCTTCTGGGCGTTGAATTCCTCGTCTGTCAGGAGCCCTGAATCGCGTAGTTCACCGAGTGTGACTAGTGCTTCAGCGAATTGGCGAATGTCAGCGGCGATCGCCGTCCCGTGTCCGCTCGGCGAGGTGGGCGTCGTCACGGGGCGGGAGTGGGAAATCCACCCGGTGCGCTCCTGACACCCTCGGGTAGCGGTGCCGGTGATGGCGCGGCTGGCCATGTTGGCCAGCGTCATCTCACTGAAGAGGCTTCCGGGGCTGGCTGCCATGACTTCTGGGGCGGCGGCGAGGTTGGCCGCCGGCAAGGTCACCGCGGCGAGCCTGATCTCTGGTGCCGCCACGGTCCAGGCTGGTGGCACCGACAATCTTCCGAGCGTTGGCGCCTGACCCAGACCCGCCGTCACGTAAGGGAGCTCCGCCTGACCCAACGCTGTCGCCAGCCGTAGCGTCGTGCCTGGGGCGGCGTCTCCAAGCGGGAGGGACTCGTAACCGGGAATTCCCAACTTGGCCGCGATTTGGTTTGCGGTGCTTGCCAGCGCCTCATCGCGGAGTTCACTGTCGTCGTACGACAAGTCGGTAAATAATCCGGTGGTGTTCAAAGGCGTCAGCGCAGCCTGGGCCACATTCGGCAAGAACAGCACGTTTCCCTCGAAGTCCGGCAGCGTCTCCGCAGACGTCGCGTTGGTCGCCGCCGTCGATGTAAGCCCTTGCAATGCCGTGGAGGTCAGCTGGGACGCCGCCGCCTGCGTGCTCGCCGTGGCCGATGTCCCGTTCGTGGTCTGCGGTGCCGGAGTGAACGGAGTCAGCGTCGTCGCGGACGCCGAGGTGCCCGCGTAGCCGTACATCGCCGTGGCATCTTGTGCCCACATCTCGGCGTAGAGGGTCTCGGTGGCCGCGATCGCCGGAGTGTTTTGCCCGAACAAGTTGGTCGCCACCAGCGCCTGCAACAGGGCGCGGTTGGCGGCGATCACCGGCGGGGGAACCATCGCCGCGAACGTCACCTCATAGGCAGCCGCCGCCGCTTTGGCTTGAATGGCTGTCTGTTCGGCCTGGCTAGCGGTGGATCTCATCCACGCCACGTAGGGTGCGGTTGCGGCTGTCATCGCCGCTGATGCGGCGCCAAGCCAGGGCCCGGCACTCAGCTCCGAAATCACCGATCCGTAAGAGGTTGCCGTCGAGTGCAACTCGGCGGCCAGCCCGTCCCAGGCCGCCGCGGCGGCCAGCATCGGCCCTGACCCGGGCCCGTCATACATTCGCCCCGAGCTGATTTCCGGGGGCATAAATGCGAAATCCATTGCGCCACAACCTCCTAAGTTATCGCCGTTGCATCAGTAGCCTCGATGGGCGGATTCGACCCGCGAGGCAGAGTCGAAGTTTTCTCACGCGCCCATCGCTGCATAACTGCAGCTTGCGCCTCTATCGGTCGATTGCGGCGCCAAATGTTTGGATCGCGAGCGCAAAGTCGATGAAACGAACAACAGGAAAGAGGGTCCGACGGCGGGCAAGAACTGTTGCGAGAGGCCCGCGGAGTCGTTCCGATTTAGAAAGCGACCTCTTTCCTATATGCCAGAAGCAGTCGCATTAGCTGACGCTGCGAGGCCCAGCCCGATCCCATTTGGCGTTTCCTCGGCGACCTCGGCCTCGGAGGTATCCGCGTTGTCGACGTAAGCAGGTGCTCGGCGATGCGCGTCAAGTCGCACCAGAGTCCAACAGCGCCCGTCATGCGTTGGGTCACCTGTCACGCGGCGCCAGACGCAGCACCGGCGCGTTTTGGGCGCCCTTCCGCTGATCGGCCGCCTCGAATATGGCGACGAGTGCCACGACTTCCGCCACTGACAGGTCCGCAATCTTGATCCTGTCCATCAGCTCGCGCAGCCGCTCTGTCGCGGGCCAGTGCGCCAACGCGAGGAAGTCGCGGAGGCCGGGAATGTCCTGGGACATGGTGAATTCCTAGCTAGTTCGGCAATCAGGGAGTCTGAGGGCTGTACGCATGTCACAGTCGGCCGCGTTCAACGCCTCAGCCGACGCACAGGCACCTTTACGGGAACAGGCAGACTCGTGCCGTGGGTCGCTCGGTGTCACGACGTTCTCACAACTCATGTGAACTCACCGGCCGAACACCTATGGACGGATGAAGACTGCGGCGACCATCTGTGACCGCAAACCTCAAGCGAGGCAGCATGTTTCGTCTTTCAGCGTTAACAACTTTCGACGGCTGCGGACCCCGCCAAACGCGCCGAATCCGCCTCCGGAGCAGAAGGCCGCAGGTTGGAACCGGACGCTGCCCGGGGGCACCAGGATTTCCGCAGATCAGCGTCGCTAGCCGTCGCTGGGGATTACAACCCGATTGACGAGAGCACGTCGGCGAAGATGGACGGGTCCATTGCCGTGGCAGGGTCCAGACTCGCCGCGAGGTCGGCGGCTGATGAGGGGTCCAGGCCACCGGTGAATAGGGCAAAGAATTCAGCACCGCCCACATTGAAGTCGGCGCTGAGCAGTCCCAGAGCGCCGTCAATCAGCGTCAGGTCCGTCGAGTTGAAGCCGCTGCCGCTGAGTTCACCCGCTTGGTCAGCGGCGACAAACGCCTGGTCGGCTGAGAGCATGTTCGCAGCGGCGGTGACAAGCTGCTCGTCGGCGTTGGCCAAGTAAGTCTGGTCGGCTGCGGAAAACTCGTCTTGCAACATCGCCATCTGCGATAGCGGCGAGACCAGCTCAGTGTTGAGGTTTTCTGTGTCGGCGAGGGTGTCCGCTTGCCGTGCGCTGAGGTCTGCTATGGGCGCTGCGTCCAACAGCGCGGTGCCTTGATTCAGGTCACCGATCGCCTGGCCGATCACGTCACCCGGGGTCGCGGACGCGCTGGCGGCTGGGTCGGCGGCGGCTGCGCTGGCTATATCGGAGCCGCCAAGGTGAAAGACCTGATTGATGACCTCGCCGATGACATTGGCGGGCAGGGAAGTGAACAACAGGGACTCGTCGAATTGGAGGCTCGCCGATGCCGCATCGAGTCCAGTGGTGGTTGAGGGATCGGCAGCATAGGCGTCGGCAGCCGACAGGAAGGCATCGCTGGCCTGAGCAAGCTGCTGATCGGGGCCGTTGAACAAGGATTCGCCCAAGCCCGACAGCAAGCCGTTATCGGACGACAGCAGCGGCGTCTGAATCGCCTCGGTTTGGGTGATTAGTTGGGTAAGGGTGTCTGAGCTCGGGGGTGCTTCCCCATACGCCTGGGTCCACACATTGAAGGCGTCGGTCACATTGGTCTCCGCTGAGTTCAGCAGCCCGATGTCCGTTGACAGGTCATCGGCGTGGGCCGTGCCCATCCCGATCACGGCGGCAGCGGCTGCTAAGCCCGCGCCGCTACTCCATTGCCGGACAACAGAACTGGCACGGCGGATGCTGGTCATTAGGCCCCCGGGATTAGGCGTGCTGATGCGTCAGACACGTAAGAGATGCTGAGAATACCTAAGCATAAGCTAAGGCCGGATGCCATCAAGCTGAACGAGATGTTGTCCCAGCAAGTTCCAAGGATCGCGGCAAGCGCGCCTGGAAGTTCGCGAAGTTCAGTGTGGACGTTATTGGCAACTGCCGGCCGGTGCCGGTACGGGTGCGGTCGGTTGCGGCACCAGAGCGCCGAAGGGACCTGGCGGCGGTGGGGGCTTGACGCACTGCACAACCACCAGTGCGGCCGTCCCAGGGGCGCCCCGGTTTATCGCGCGCCAGTATGAGCCATCCTCATAGGGCACGCCGTCGCACGACGGCTCGACCGGAGACATCATGTCTATCGTCCCGCCCCCCGGGCAGTAGTGGGCGCCCAGGTCGGGCTTATGCGGGTCGGGGGCAGGGGCAGCGTGGCCGACCGGGGCGGCCAGCATCGCGGCGGCGAACAGCGCCAGAGTCATCGCGAACTTCATGCCCCGCATCATGCTGCCTACGGCCGCGGCCCGCCGTGCTTTGGGCCACGAAATCGCACGGTGTGTCCAAGATCTCGGCGTCCCGCCCGGCCCGTGCGATCATGCGCAGATGACGTCCGCGCTGCTCCTTCGCGATCTGGTGCGTTGTTCGCGGCCGACCAGCGTTCTCGACATCGGCGCCAACCTTGTCGACGGTGATCCGCCCTACCAGCGGATGCTGGATGACGGGTTGTGTACGGTCACCGGTTTCGAGCCCCAGCAGCGCGCGTTGGCGGAATTAGAGCAACGCAAGGGGCCGATGGAACGGTACCTGCCGCACGTCGTCGGCGACGGTCAGACGCATCGGCTGAAAATCACGTGGGCGGAAGGCATGACGAGCCTTCTCACGCCCGACGTCAGTCAGCTCCGATTGTTCACCGGGTTCCCGGAGTGGGGTTCGGTCATCGAGGAGATTGACGTGCAGACCCATCGTCTCGATGACCTCGACATCGACGACTTCGACCTGCTCAAGATCGACATCCAGGGCGCGGAATTGATGGTTTTCGAACATGGCCGGGAACGGCTGCGCAACGCAGTGGCGGTGCAGACCGAAGTGTCGTTCGTCCCGCTATACCGGGATCAGCCGACGTTCGGTGACGTGGATCGCGAGCTGCGGTCGCAAGGCTTCTCACCGCATTCGATGCCCGCGCTGAAACAGTGGGCGATCGCGCCGACGGTGTTCGGCGGCGACTTTCGCAAACCGGGGAATCAACTACTCGAGGCCGACTTCGTTTATGTTCGGGACCTCGCTCACATCGAATCCATGTCCCGTGAGCAACTTTCGCACTTGGCGATGATCGCCTTTCATATTTACGGATCGGTTGACCTTGCCGTCTTCTGCGTCACCGAGCTGCAACGGCGCGGGCATGCAGCGCAGGGGGCCGTCCAACGGCTCCTGCAACTCGTGGAGTAGCCGTATCGCTGTTGCGGAGTCGAACCGTCGACTCAGCTGAAAAGGACTTAGTCCACTGAGCTGATGGTCGCGCGGCAAATCGGTAGCGCGACGGGCAGTTCGTGCGACACCGAATCGCCGGGCGGCGTGACCACCAACGTGCCCTCACGTGGGCAAGGATTTCCCGACCCATTGATGTCCAGCGCAGAGGACTCGACATCCGCTGTCGCGACGTCACCCGGGTTGAGGTGGAGCACATGCGCGGCATTGGCCGGCCGGTTCTCGACGTGCACCAGCACGCCGCCGGCCGCAGTCACCAGGTTTGCGTCCGGATATCCGACGAGCATGCACTGGTTTGACGACGTGTTCTTAAAGGACACGACCACGCGCCGCAACGTGTTTGCCGACTCGATCGGTCCGTTCGTGACCGTCAGGTCAGCGTCGGAACAATGGCCCGGCGCACCTGCCGGCGCACCGCCGCCACCGCCGCCGTCG
>NZ_JBAPRN010000615.1:0-6379 GCF_049281135.1 Mycobacterium sp.
GGCATACGCAGTGCCGCGGATGCTGCGAAGTGGGCGGCGCGCGATGGTCATGCAGATCGACGTCCTCAACGATGGTGACGACGAGGAAAGGCTGCTCGCCTCGGCAACCGTGAACTTCGCCGTCGTCAACGGCGCGACCCCGAAACTGCCCGACCGCCCGCTGGCCTGACCTGCCGATTACACCTCGTCAGGCAGAGGTGGTAACGTCATTACCGCCTCGTGAGAATCCACACTTCAAGGAGATCGCCATGCCGTCACGCGAGCTTCCCTTCCCCGTGTTCGATGCCGACAACCATATGTACGAGCCGCAGGAAGCGCTGACCAAGTACCTCCCGGACAACCGCAAGCGGGTCATCGACTACGTCGAGGTGCGCGGCCGCACCAAGATCGTGGTTCGCGGCCACATCAGCGAATACATTCCGAACCCGACCTTCGAGGTCGTCGCCAAGCCGGGTGCGCAGGAGGACTACTTCCGCAATGGCGCACAGGGCAAGACCTACCGCGAGATCCTGGGCGAGCCGATGAAGGCGATCCCCGCGTTCCGTGAGCCGGGTGCGCGCCTCGAGGTGATGGACGAACTCGGGATCGATTACGCGTTGATGTTCCCGACCCTGGCCAGCCTGGTCGAAGAGCGCATGAAAGACGACCCGGAGATGACCCACGACGTCATCCACGCGCTCAACGAGTGGATGCACGAGCAATGGTCGTTCAACCACAAGGACCGCATCTTCGCCACCCCGGTGATCACCCTTCCGATCGTCGAGCGCGCGCTCGAAGAGCTCGAATGGTGCCTGGAGCGCGGTGCCCGCACGGTGCTGGTCCGGCCGGCACCAGTGCCCGGTTTCAAGGGCAGCCGTTCCTTTGGTCTCGAGGAGTTCGACCCGTTCTGGCAGGCCTGCATCAAAGCCGACATCCCGGTCTCGATGCACGCCTCGGACAGCGGCTACTCGGAGTTCGCCAATGTGTGGGAGCCCGGCGACGAGTTCCTGCCGTTCAAGCCGACTGCCTTCCGCAGCTTTGCGATGGGACACCGACCGATCCTGGACGCCATGGGTGCGCTGGTGTGCCACGGCGCACTGTCACGCAACCCCGAGCTGCGCATCCTGTCGATCGAAAACGGCGCCGACTGGGTACCGGACCTGTTCAAAGGCCTCAAGGGCGTCTACAAGAAGATGCCGCAGGCATTCCTGGAGGACCCGATCGAGGCCTTCAAGCGGTGCGTGTACATCACCCCGTTCTGGGAGGACCGGTTCACCGAGATCGTCAACATGGTAGGCACCGACCGGGTGCTGTTCGGATCTGACTGGCCACACCCCGAGGGCCTCAAGGACCCGATCACCTTCGTCGACGAGCTCGCCGACTTCGGCGAAGAGGACGTCGCCAAGATCATGGGCGGCAACCTGATGAAACTGATGAAGGTCGCCAAGCCGGTCTCGGCCTGATTCGCCGATCGCTGCCGCAGCGTCAGGCTTCAAGCCTGGCGCGCACAGCGGCGAGCCGGTCCGCCAGCTCGCTTTCGTCGATGAGCCCGCGGCGCACCAGCGTGTGCGCCAACGCCACCAATCGGTTCTCCGGGTAAGGCAAGTCGGAGTAGACGGTTGCGGCGAGCGCGTCTTCTTCACTGCGCTGCTCGACGCCGGGCAGCGCTGCGCCTCGGCTGCTTTGGTCAAGCGCGTCGCAGATCCCGTCAAGGCTCGTTTTCCAGGGTGGCAGCGGGTTGTCGACGCCGTGCTTCGCCGCCATACGGCCCCAAACCTGGTTTCTCTCAATAATTTTCGTCAGCGGAGCGATCGGTTTACCCTCGAATTCCTCCGGTGCGCTCATGGGTGCCTCGCCATTCATCTAGTCCACGGGATGGATAGCGGGGCGGGTCTCGGTCACCGCGTTCGACGTCACGCCAACCTTGGGCAGGGCGACACCGATCAGGCAGTCACGGGTGATGATCTCGACCAGCTGATCCTCGGTCCAGTCTTCAGTTCCCTCGGGACGCACCGGCATCACCATGAAGCGGTGCTTCTGGTTGGAGTCCTCTACTCGGACCTCAACCTCTTCCGATAGATACAACCCGAACTCGGCTAGCACTTGGCGCGGCCAGCGGACGATGCGACGCCGGAAGTTGGGCGTGCGGTACCACTCTGGCGAGTTGCCCAGGATCGGACGCGGATAGCAGGAGCAAAGCGTGCACACGATCACGTGGTGGAGCGTCGGCGTGTCTTCGAGCACATGGAACGCGGTGAAATCACTGGGTGTACCGAAGCCAGTGGGTTGCAGCCAGTCGACGCCGACTTCTTTGCTGGCGGCCATGGGATCGGTCAGAGCCAGTTTCTTGAACTCGGGGTCGATCCAGGCCCGCGCCACTAGATGCGCGGCAGGGGTTGGTCCGATCTGTTCCGCGAATTCGGTGAAGTGACGGTGTTCCTCAGCGGTGAAAATGCCCTTTTCTATGCATAATTCGCGAAGCGCGATCTCAAGGACTTCGAAGTCGGTGATCTCATCCACCATGGGCGCGGCCGTACGGTCGTGGTCGTGGTCGTGGTCGTGGTCGTCGGTGGTCATGCTGCCGCCTCGAGCCAGCGCTCTGGGATTTCGGTCTGCAAGGTGTCCTTGCCGGGGCCGGTGTAGTTGTGCCACAACTCAGACAGATTGAACCGCACAATGTAGAACCACTCGGGTTTCTGGTCCGGCCCATCCCATGTTTCGTCCTCGGCGGCCGGGCTTTCGTAAGAGACCACCGCGATCTCGCCTGTCGCGCCGCGCACGTACTCCTGAGTGCGGGTGTAAAGCAGAACCGGAAGCTCTCGCACCACGACTTTGTCACCGACCTTGAACTTCGGGGGGCCTGCCTGTCCGGCAAACACTTGCGGATCACCTTTGCCGACCGCGTGGGTGTGGTGCCGGTTGCGCTTTACAGTGGCGGGGTCGCCTTCGAATCTGGGTTTCGCCTCCAAGGATTTTCCCCGTAGGCCGCCGGCGAAGCGCGCTTTGACCTCTGCCATGCGCTCGGCCAACTCACTCAGGCCGATGTGATGCTTTTCCGCGAGGACCCGTACGACGGCCAGCAGCCAGCGCCCGTAGTACGGGAGGCCGAGGTAGATGGTTCGGCCCAGGTCGACGTTGCCCATCCGGCGTCGTTCCTCGGACAGCCAGATCCCACGCCAACCCAGTACCTCACACATGACGTAGGTGTTTTCTTCCCACATCTCGTACTGCTTGTTCTCGAATTCGATCGGCGCGTCCGGCTCGCCTCCGACATCATGCGGGGTCTTGGTGTAGGCGGCGAATCGGTGGTGATCAATCAGATCCGGCGTCGGCGCGTCCGGGAGTTCGGGATAGGAAGATTGGAGCCGCGCAACCAGTTCCAGTTGCTCCACCCGATCCGACGGGGTCGTCATCAGCATTCCGTTCGTCGTCACGATCTGGATCGATTGCCGTGCAGCGGTGTCCAGCGTTCTGAATACACTTCACTCCGACTGCGAGCATCGCGCAACCGTCAATCGAATTCGAATGCGGCGGCGTCCAGGTAACGTCAGCGAGCATGGAGCGGCGGACCCTGGAAGCGGTTATCTACGAGCGTGAACCGCCGATCGCGCGGATCATCCTGAACCGGGCCGACAAGGCCAATACCAAGGATGCGACTTTGGTGCAGGAGGTCGACGCCTGCCTGCACGAAGCCGACCGTGATCGCGACATCAAAGTCGTGATCATCAAGGCCAACGGCAAAGGTTTCTGCGGCGGGCACGTGGCCCGCTGGGATCCCGACGAGAATCCTTATCCCGATTTCGGGGACACGTTCGAGGACCTCTACAAAGGCACCGCCGACCTTTTTCTGTGGCCGACGTTGTATCTGTGGGAGTTTCCGAAGCCGACGATCTCGCAAATTCACGGCTACTGCATGGGCGGTGGGATCTATCTGGGCCTGCTGACCGACTTCTGTGTGGCATCCGAGGACGCCTATTTTCAGATGCCGCTGGCCCAGAGTCTCGGCGAACCGGGTGGGCACACGATGATCGAGCCATGGCTGCTGATGAATTGGCATCGCACCATGGACTGGTTGCTGCTGGCACCCACGCTATCGGCGGCTGAAGCGCTGGAGTGGGGACTGCTCAACAAGGTGGTGCCCCGCGACGATCTCGAGAACACCGTCGAGGAGATGGCGCGC
This sequence comes from Mycobacterium sp., assembly GCF_049281135.1. GTDB lineage: Bacteria > Actinomycetota > Actinomycetes > Mycobacteriales > Mycobacteriaceae > Mycobacterium. Next base: position 4,160 of record NZ_JBAPRN010000615.1, read on the forward strand.
AAGATCGCCCAGATCCCGTTGACCACCTCGATGGCGGTCAAGAACAGCGTGAAGCGCGCCTACGAGTTGATGGGCATGCGGGTGCACCTGCAAGTCAGCCACATCCTGACCAACATGGTCGGTGCTGCTTCCGACGTCCAGGAACGTCGAGCTCAACTCATGCAATCCGGTTTGAAGCCAAGGGATTTCGTCGGCCGCGACGAGGCTGGTTCAGCACCGCCAGCGTGAAGCCAGCCGCACACTCGAGGCCGAACGTGCGGCTGGCCGCACACTCGGCACGGAAGGACTACCGGCTCTTCTCACCGGCGAGCTTGCGCCCAGCCGCGTGCCGAGCGGCGACGTAACCGAACACCATCGAGCTGGCGATGCTCGCGCCGGCGCCCGGATAGGTTCGGCCCATCACCGTGGCGGTGGTGTTGCCGGTGGCATACAGGCCCTCGATCACCTGATCCTGCTCGTCGAGCACCTGTGCGTACTCATTGGTGATCACGCCACCGCACGTCCCGACGTCGGCCGGCAACACCCTGGTCGCGTAGAACGGCGCCGTCTCCAGCGGACCGACTGCGGCGTTGGGCCGATACCCCGGGTCACCCAGGCAGTCGTTGTAGGCCGATTGTCCCCTGCCGAAGTCGGGGTCCAGTCCCTTGACCGCGAACTGATTGAAGCGGTGGATCGTGCGCGTCAATTCTTCTGCGGGGAGGTCGGTTTGGCGGGCCAAATCCTCGATGGTGTCGGCACGTTTGACCGCACCGGAATCGATGAGCTCGGACGGCAGCTGTTGGTTGCGCTGCCGAAACTTCAATGGGTTACCGCTCGTGACGTAGCGGCGAACGTATCCGTCGTCGAAGACCATCCAGCACGGCACCGCCTTGTTCGCGTACATCGCCTTGCCGACCTCCACGTAGGAGTTCGACTCGTTGCAGAATCTCCTGCCGGTCGAGTCCACGTAGATCGCGCCGGGCCGTTGACGGCCCGAACCCAGCGAGGCGGCGACCGCCCCGCCGTTGGCGATGAAAATCGAAGGCAACCACCATGCTTCGTCGAGCAGATCGGTCTTCGCGCCCAGTCGCATCGCGGTCTGCAGGACTTCGCCGGTGTCGCCGGCGTTGGCGATTGACCACTTGGCGTCGTTGGGCTGATCGCCGCTGTATTGCCGCCGCATCTCGGCGTTGTGCCCGAATCCCCCGGCGGCCAACAACACTCCTTTGCGCGCCTCGACGTTCAGCGGTGTGCCGTCGTGGACGATGCGCACGCCGGCCACTCGGCCGTCTTCGACGATGAGGTTTTCCATCGCGGCGTTGATCCACAGCGGTGGCCGGCCGTCGCTGAGATCGATCAGCGCCTTGAGCATCTGAGCGATCAGCGAGGCGCCGTTGGTCAGAATCTGGCGCCGACGTATCCGGGCCGCGGCGGTGCGGATGAACACCCGGGTCGCCACGGCGAAAGCCTTTGGCGCACGGTTGAAGTACTGAACCGAGCGGAGTTCGTTGGTCAACACCACGTAACCGTAGTTCTTGGCCAGCGGCGGCTGCACTTTGTCACTCCAGCTGCCCAACTCCGCGGCGTCGAACGGAATGCCCTCGACGGCGCGGCCGATGGAGTTGCCGCCCTTGTGGTTCGGGTAGTAGTCGCTCCACCCTTCGCAACGGATGAGCCGCACGCCTTTGCGGATCAGGAAGTTGAGCATCTCGTAACCGGCAGTCAGAAACATCTCGCGGCGCTCGGGTGACGATGGTGCGCCGATGTCGCCCACGACGTCGGCAAGATAGGCAAGGCCGTCGTCATGCGAATCCGCTATACCGTCGGCCCGCATCAGCGGGTTGTTGGGCAGCCAGACGATGCCGCCGGACAATCCCGTCGAACCGCCCACCAGTGCTTGCTTTTCCACGATCAGCGGCTCGAGACCGCAGTCGAGCGCGGCCAACCCCGCCACCATGCCGCCGCCGCCGCTGCCGGCGATCACCAGGTCAACTGAACGGTCCCATTGGGTGGTCATCGCGCCTCCGAGGTGAAACCGAGATCGGCGATCGGTACGTCGATGGTGGTGTTGGTCTTCTGGATCGCGGGCACCAGCGCGTCATACGGCAAGCCGGCGAGAAAGCCGTCGACAACGCGTTCGAAGTTCGAGATCAACCCTTCGATCTGGTCGGACAACCGCATGTACTCGAAGCCCTTCGAATGCAGTCCTTTTTGCTGCCGGGGCAGGTTGGAGAAGTCCTG
>NZ_JBAPRN010000616.1:0-2994 GCF_049281135.1 Mycobacterium sp.
GCCGATGCCCCCGCCCGCGGCGCCGGCCACCACCACCACGCGGCGCTCGAGACCGATCAGGTTATCCACCACGTTGAAGATTCGTCCACTTTTTGTCCGGACAAGATGGCCAAATGCGCATAATTGAGAATATGATTCTCTGCAAATGGCTGAGCGTCAAGTGGTCTGTGCCGAGGCTTCCTTACCTATTGTCTGGACCAGACTCGGTTGCTAACGTCACCGGCTGAAACCGCCGCGACGCTGCGGCACTAGGGCCCCGGGAGTCATCACCGATGTTGCTGCACGAAGGGCGCTCCGGCGCAGGGGTGTCGACCACCCTCGCCGAGGGCTGGCAGATGGAGCGACTCACGCCGCCCAGCCGGCTGTTCGGCGCCAACGGCCTTCGTACCGGCCCCGACGGCCGAATCTACATCGCGCAGGTGACCGGCAGCCAAATCAGCGCGCTCGATGTCGGCACGGGTCAGCTGGGAACCATCAGCCCCAAGGGCGGCGATATCATCGCGCCCGACGACGTGGCCTTCGGCCCGCGCGGCGATCTGTACGCGACGGAGGTGATGGACGGTCGGGTCAGCGTGCGCGGCGCCGACGGAACCACCCGGGTGTTGCGTGGGGATGTTCCGTCGGCCAACGGCATCACCGTTCATCAGGGCCGGTTGTTCATCGGCGAATGCCGCGAGGGCGGAAGGCTTCTCGAGCTCGACCTTGCCGGTGGCGAGCCGCGGGTGCTGCTGGAGAATGTTCCGTCACCCAACGCCATGGAAGTCGGTCCGGACGGGTTGCTGTATTTCCCGGTGATGGGCGCCAACGAAATCTGGCGGATCGGCCTCGACGGCGGTGCGCCCGAGACGGTCGCCTCGGGCCTGGGCGTGCCCGACTCGGTGAAGTTCGACGCGGCGGGCCAGATCGTCTCGACCCAGGTGCACAGCGGCCAAGTGCTGCGCATCGATCCGCGCACCGGCGAGCAGACGGTGCTGGCCGATCTCAATCCCGGCCTGGACAACCTGGCCTTCGTCGACGATCGGCTGTTCGTCTCGAACTTCACCGGCGAGATCACCGAGATTCTCGCCGGCGGAAAGACGCAGACCGTGCTGCCGGGCGGATTGAATTGGCCGCTGGATCTGGCCGTCGGCTCCGACGGCGACCTCTACATCGCCGACGGCACGTTTTTCTACCGGCTGCTGCCCGATCACACGCTGCACACCGTCGGCATGTTGTTCACCCCGGGGTATCCGGGGTTCCTGCGCGGGCTGGTTCCGTCGGAGCCCGGAGAGTTCGTCGTCACCACCTCGGGTGGACAGGTGTCGCGGTACCGGCCGGCAAGCGGTGAAAGCGAAGTCCTGGCAGATGGATTCGATCAGCTCTACGGCGTGGCGATGGCCCCCGACGGCACTGTCGCGGCCGCCGAACTCGGGACCGGTCGGGTGATCTCGATCCGCAGCTGTCGGGTGGAGGTGATCGCGTCCGGACTCAGCGATCCGATCGGGGTCGCGGTCGCACCTGACGGTGGTTGGCTGGTCTCGGAAGCAGGAGCCGGTCGGGTGGTCAAGCTCACCGGATCAGGCGTGCACCCGGTGGCGGCCGAATTGAGCCGCCCGCAAGGCATTCTGGTCGACGGGCGGCAGTTGTATGTGGTCGATGCCGGCGCCAGGACCCTGGTCGTCGTGGATCTGGAGAACTCGGCAACGCACACCATCGCCTCCGGGTTGCCAGTCGGCGCAGCCCCCAGTGTGATTCCCAAGCCGTTGAAGGGAATGCCGCCGTTCTCCGGACCGCAAGGGCCGTTCGCGGGCATTGCTGCCGGGCCGGATGGCACCTTGTACGTGTCGGCCGATGCGGACGGCAGCGTGCTGGCATTCCGCCGGGACCATGACCATGACTGACACCCAGCCGACCGACCACCGCTACCTGCAGGTGGCGCGCGCGTTGCGGAAGGAGATCGTAGACGGAGTGTATCCGGTGGGATCCCAGCTACCCACCGAACATCAACTGTGTGAACGTTTTTCGGTCAGCCGGTACACCGTCCGGGAGGCGCTGAGGCGGCTGCGCGACGACAATCTCGTCGCATCCCGGCCGCGGGCGGGCACGCTGGTCGTGCCGCGCCCGTCATCGGACTCATACGTTCAGGACGTCGTCTCGATCAACGACCTGCTCGCCTTCGCGACCGGAGCACAGTTTGCGATCGAATCCACCGGGATGGTGCTCGTGGACGACGAACTGGCTGCCCGGACCGGTCTCACCGGCGGCGAGGAGTGGTTGGCCGTCAAGGGTTTTCGCCGGATCGACGATGCCGAGTTCCCGGTCTGCCGTACCGAGTACTACATCAACCGAGCGTTCGCTGGGGTGGGCCGGCTGCTGGCGCGTCATACCGGTCCGATCTTTCCGCTGATCGAAGACATCTTCGGATTGAGCATCGTCGAGGTGCACCAGGAAATCGCGGCAGTCCTGATCTCGCCGACGCTGGCCGCCGAACTGAGCGTCGAGGTCGGCAGCCCGGCTCTCGAGGTGCATCGCACCTACGCGACCTCGGATGGCGAGGTCGCCCAGTTGACGATCAACACGCATCCGGCCGCCCGTTTCCGTCACTCGATGACGATGCGACGCGTCCGCGTCTAATCTCACATGCGCCGATGTCGAACACCAAACTGATCGCAGGACGTACGGTCCGCTGGGACGACGAGCGGGCCGCGGAAGCCTATGCGCGCGGGTGGTGGGTGCGCGAGACCCTGGCTGATTCGCTGGCCGATGCCGCACACCGCACACCGCAGCGAGTGGTGCTGATCGACGGGGACTACCGACTCGATTGTCACAGTCTTTGCGAGCAGGCGACGGCGTTGGCGCAGGCACTGCTGGAGCGGATGACGGTCGGCAGCGTCGTGTCGTTCATGCTGCCCAATTGGCATGAGGCCGCTGTCATTTACCTGGGAGCGACGATCGCCGGGATGGTGGTCAACCCCATCCTGCCTTCGCTGCGAGAAAGCGAGTTGCTCTTCATCC
>NZ_JBAPRN010000617.1:0-2264 GCF_049281135.1 Mycobacterium sp.
GCCCAAGGCCGAGCCGCCGCGTAGCCGCCGCACCAAGCCGGCGGTGCCGGCGTGGGAAGACGTGCTGCTGGGGGTTCGCTCCAGCGGGCAGCGTTAAAGCGCCATCGCAACCAGCGCCAGCCACGCACCCGTCACGCCCACTCCTGCCCCCAGCACCAGCCAGCGCAGCACTGGCGTGCGCCGCCATCCCCACAGGGTCGGCGCCAAGCCGCCGGCCGCAACGACATTCAGTCCGACGGCCAGCAGCGGGTGAACCCGGATCAGGCCGAGGCTCAGCACCACGACCGCTACCGCGGTAGCTGCGGCGACGAACCCGGCAACGGTCAAACCCGTTGCCCAGGGCGTGGATTCGTCGGCCATCAGCCGAGCCTAGCCCGCTCGTAGAACGCCAGCGCCGCCGCAGTGGCGACGTTGAGCGAGTCGGTGCCGCGTGACATCGGGATGCGCACCCGCAGATCGCTCGCTTTCATCGCGGCGTAACTCAGGCCGGGCCCTTCGGCGCCGACCAGGATCGCGACGCGCTCCTCACGCACCGTCGTCATCGCCGCCGGCAGTGTGATCGAGCCGGAATCCGGGGTCATCGCCAGCAGCCGAAACCCGTGCTGCTGCAGTGCCTTCAAGTCGTTCGGCCAGTCCGCTGCGCGGGCAAACGGCACCAGTAGGGCGTGCCCCATCGAAACGCGCACCGCACGCCGGTACAGCGGATCGGCGCAGCCGCTGCCGAACACGACGGCGTCGACGTCGAGCCCGGCCGCGTTGCGAAAGATCGAGCCCAGGTTTTCGTGATCGTTGACTCCCTCGAGCACGGCCACTGTGCGGGCACCGTCGATCACGTCCGCGACGGTGCGCTCGGGGGCCCGGCGTGCAGCGGCAAGCACCCCGCGGTTGAGGTGAAAGCCGACCGCCTGCGCCATCACCTCCGCTGAGACGCGGTAGTAGGGCGCGGGGTTGCCGGCCAGATCCGCCTTGAGTTCGGCGAGCCGACGGTCGGTGCCCAGAAACGCCAACGGCGTAAACGGCGATGCCAGCATGCGCTGCACGACCAGCACACCCTCGGCGATCACCAGACCCTTGCCGCTGGGCAGGTCTGGCCTTCGGTCGATGCTGTTCAGATCGCGGAAGTTGTCCAGCCGCGCATCGTCGGGATCGTCGATATCGCAGACGACCACACCGTCACTGGTGTAGTCAAAGTCGTTGTCGGTCAAGGGCTTTCGTCGACCAGCGCCAAGATGAGGTCGGCCGCCACGCGCAGGGTGTCGCGTTCGCCGACTCCTAAGGTCTCCAGCCGCTGCGTGAGCCACTCTTGACTGGCCCGACGCTCGGCCTCCATCAGTTCCGCACCGGCTTGGGATACCGACACCAGCACCTGGCGGCCGTCGTCGGGGTGTGCGACGCGGTCCACGAAACCCAATTCGGCCAACGAGGCAATCACGCGCGTCATGGACGGTGGGCGAACCCGTTCCCGGATCGCCAGCCCGCCCGGCGTCATCGGGCCAAAGTTGACCAATGTCGCCAACGCCGATAGCTGCGAAAGGGACACCGGGGACTGCGGGCGGCGAAACCGCAGCTGCCGGGAAAGCCGCATCACCGCCAACGAAAGGTCGCTGGCCAACCGGCTATCGCCATCGATCACAGCGCGAACGTTACGACAGAACGCGGGAACGTTAACCACGAATCACCGAGACGGGGCACCACAAGCTATCTTGATCTCGATGTCCGACGAGCCTGGCAAGAGCATTGAGCCGCCGCCGTTGCCTGCTTTGCTGCTGGACCCGTGGCCGATCATCGCCATCGGCGCCCTGGCCTGGCTGGTGGCCGCGGTGGTCGTATTCCTCACACCCACCCTGGCCACCTGGCGACCGCTATGCGTGGCCGGACTCGGGGTGGGGGTCCTGGGTACCTCGATTTTCTTGTGGCAGCGGGCTGCTGCCCGTCGTGGCGCGCGTGGCGCTCAAACCGGACTGACAACACAGCGCACGAAGTAGGAGGTTTGGTCATGGTGGCGCCGCTCTTGCAAGCCCAAATCGATATCAAGGCACCCGCATCGACGGTCTGGGCGCTGGTCAGTGATTTCCGGCGGATGCCGCAGTGGAGTCCGCAGTGCCGCTTGATGAGGCCATTGGGTCCAGTCCGTCCGGGCACCCGCACCCTCAATCTCAACCGCCGCAACCTCTTGTTCTGGCCGACGACATCTACTGTCATCCAGGTGATTCCGGAGCAGAAGCTGGCGTTCCGGGTCAACATGAACAACACGGTCTGGAGCT
>NZ_JBAPRN010000618.1:0-7505 GCF_049281135.1 Mycobacterium sp.
GTTATAGACAGTGCAGTTGCTACGTGGAGCGATACGGACGTACGCGTGGGGGTCACGGACCGCCATCGCGGAGTTCACTGGTCGCCCGGTACCGGCCGCCCATCCCGAAGCCGAGCTCTGGCTCGGGGCAAACCCGGGCGACCCGGCCTTCCTCGAAGAACCCGGCGGCGAAGTCTCGCTGTTGCAGGCGGTGGTCGACGATCCCGAAGGGCAACTGGGCGCCGCGGCTCGTGCCCGGTTCGGCGATGCGCTGCCTTTCCTGCTCAAGGTGCTGGCGGCCGAGGAGCCGCTGTCGCTGCAGGCGCACCCCAGTTCCGAGCAAGCCGCCGAAGGGTACCGGCGCGAGGAACGCCTCGGCATCCCGGTGAACTCGCCGGTGCGTAATTACCGCGATTCCAGCCACAAGCCCGAGTTGTTGGTGGCGCTGCAGCCATTCGAGGTGCTGGCGGGCTTCCGTCCCGCGGCCCACACCATCGAGCTGCTGCGGGCCTTGGCGGTGTCCGACCTGGATCCGTTCATCGATTTGCTGAACGACCAATCCGACGCCGACGGACTGCGGGCGTTGTTCACCACCTGGATCACCGCCCCGCAGCCCGACGTCGACGTGCTGGTGACCGCGGTACTGGATGGCGCAATCAACTACTTGAGTTCGGGCGCAACGGAATTCGCGGCCGTAGCCAAGACCGTGCTGGAGCTAGGTGAGCGGTATCCCGGCGACGCCGGCGTACTGGCCGCGCTGCTGCTGAACCGGATAACGCTCGGTCCCGGCGAGGGGATCTTCTTGTCGGCCGGCAACCTGCACGCCTACTTGCGCGGCGTCGGCCTAGAGGTGATGGCCAACTCCGACAACGTGTTACGGGGTGGCCTGACTCCCAAGCACGTCGACGTTCCGGAGCTGCTGCGAGTCCTGAACTTCAACCCGACCACCGAATCTCAACTGCGTGCCCAGACGCATCCGGATGGACTGGCGTCGTTCTACGACACGCCCACCGCCGAGTTCGCGGCGTCCATGCTCACGTTGGGTGACGACCAGATCGGCCACGAAGTCGATGCCCCGTCGCGCCACGACGGTCCACAGATCCTGCTGTGCGTCGAAGGTGCCACGGTGGTGCACGGCAAAGCCGGGACGCTGACGCTCACTCGTGGCGCCGCCGCCTGGGTGGCCGCCGACGACGGTCCCGTCCGGCTCGTCGCGCACGAGCCGACGAAGATCTTCCGGGCAACCGTCGGCCTATGAGTGATGCGGCGCCAGCGCGCCGCGGCGTTCCGGCCGTCCAGCTCGACGCTCGGCGCGCCAGAGTCGCATGTTGTGCCGAATAGTGCGACCGACCAGCCTCGCCGACGGGACCATGTACAGGCTGTCCAGTAACGAGAACCGGCGCAAAAACCATTCGGCGAGAACAGGATCGGTCTCGGCCGCCCCGAGGAACTGGTCGAACAGATTGCCCACCGGGCCGAACCACCACGGCTTGTCCCCGGTCGCGTGGTGAAAGGTGAGGTCGCCGATCGCCGTCATCGTCCACACCGGATACGTCGACTTCGCGGTGGCCCGATTCACCCGGCGCACCAGGTCTTCGCCCGCCCCGTCGGCCAGCGCACGGCGCAGGTGACCGGCCTGCAGCGAGGTCATCGTCATGCCCTGGCCATACGTGGGATCGAAACTGGCCACCGCGTCGCCCAGCGGGAGAATCCCGGCTGGAAACCGCTCCAACTCGTGGTACCGGCGCCACCGGCTGACCGGGTAGCGGTGGAAAGCCACCTCGCCGACGGGCTCGGCCCGCTGCAGCGCGGTGGCGATTCGTTCGGGCAGCAGCGTCTTGGCCAGCGCCAGCATTTCGGGAAAGGTATGCGGCGGTTCGACTTTGGCGACGCCGAAGGTTGTCAGTGTCCAGGTGCCATCCTCGTAGCCGAGTAGGCCCAGCCCCCGCGGCTGCTCCCGCGACGCGCCGGCAACGATCACCCGTTCACGGATCGCGCCGTCGGGCAGCCGAAGCTGGTGTGACGCATAGCCGATGCCAACGTCGACCGTCTTCTCGGGCGGACGCTGAAATCCCCACTGCTCCAGCCACACCGGCAGCCGCGTGCCGCGGCCGGCGGCGTCGACGACCAGGTCGGCGGCGACGAAGTCGGGCTCGTCGGCGTCGCTGTCCAGCAACACCCCGGTCACTCGTTGCGCATCGAAGCGTGGTTGCGCCACCGAGCGATGCTGGATGTCGACGTTGGCGATGTTGCGTACCCGGCGCCGGATCTGCCATTCCAGCTGCGGGCGGCTGGGCACGTAGGCGGTGAACTGATCGCGCAGTGTCTGTCCGGTGCCCAGCACGTGGCCGGCCGCGCCGAAATGGATGCAGTCCGGCCGGTTTTCCAGAATGGGAACGCCGGCGGCCACCATGCCGTCCAGCAGACCGGGGAACAACCCGTCGAATTCCATCGCCCCGCGCGCCATCAGCAGATGAACGTGACGGCCCTGCGGGACCGCGGTGCGGTTGCTGGGGGTGGCCGGCAGCTCGTCGCGCTCGAACACCGTCACCCGGTCGTAGAAGTCGGACAGCACCCGCGCCGCACACAATCCGGCGATGCTGGCGCCGATGACGACGGCGTGCCCCCGGGAATTCTCCCCACCCATCCGGCCACCGTACTCGGTACTGTCCGGGTCCATGGCTGATCGCTGGCGTACCAAATCGATCGAACAATCGATTGCCGATACCGACGACCCGGATACCCAGCTGCGCAAGGATTTGAGCTGGTGGCATCTGTGCGTGTTCGGGGTGTCGGTGGTGATCGGGGCCGGCATTTTCACCGTCACCGCCTCTACCGCGGGTGACATCACCGGGCCCGCGATCTGGATCTCGTTTCTCATCGCGGCGATCACCTGCGGGCTGGCCGCGCTGTGCTACGCCGAATTCGCGTCGATGCTGCCCGTGGCGGGCAGCGCCTACACGTTCTCCTACGCGACCTTCGGCGAATTCGTGGCCTGGACCATCGGCTGGAACCTCGTCCTGGAACTGGCGATCGGCGGCGCCGTCGTCGCCAAAGGCTGGTCCAGTTACCTGCAAACGGTGCTCGGATTAGCCAGTGGCACAGTCAATGTCGGGCCGCTGAAGCTGGACTGGGGTGCGTTGGTGATCGTGGCGTTGGTGGCCACGCTGCTCGCACTGGGCACCAAGTTGTCGTCGCAATTCTCGATGGTGGTGACCGCGATCAAGGTCGCGGTGGTGGTGCTGGTGATCGTCGTCGGCGCCTTCTACATCAAGGCCGCGAACTACTCGCCGTTCATTCCGCCGCGCGAGGCCGGCAACGCCGGCGGCGGGGTCGACCAGTCGTTGCTGTCGCTGCTCACCGGTGCGCACGGCAGCCACTACGGCTGGTACGGCGTGCTCGCCGGGGCCTCGATCGTGTTCTTCGCGTTCATCGGATTCGACATCGTGGCCACGATGGCCGAGGAGACCAAGAACCCGCAACGCGACGTCCCGCGGGGGATCCTGGCCACGTTGGGCATCGTGACCGTGCTCTACGTGGCGGTGTCAGTGGTGCTGTCCGGCATGGTCTCCTACACCCAGTTGAAGACCACCCCCGATGGCCACCATGCCAACCTGGCCACCGCCTTCGCCGTGAACGGCGTGCGGTGGGCCTCCGGGATCATCTCGATCGGCGCGTTGGCCGGCCTGACCACTGTGGTGATGGTGCTCCTGCTCGGTGGATGCCGGGTGCTGTTTGCCATGGCGCGCGACGGGTTGTTGCCGCGACAGCTGGCCAAGACCGGTTCGCACGGAACCCCGGTGCGCATCACCGTGCTGGTGGCGTTGCTGGTCGGCGCCACCGCCTCGGCGTTTCCGACGGACAAGCTCGAGGAAATGGTCAACGTCGGCACCTTGTTCGCGTTCCTGCTTGTCTCCGCCGGCGTCATCGTGCTGCGACGCAGCCGCCCGGACCTGCCGCGCGGATTTCGTGCGCCGTTGGTGCCGCTACTGCCGATCGCCTCGGTGTGCGCGTGTGTCTGGCTGATGGTCAATCTGACCGTCGTGACCTGGATTCGATTCGGCGTGTGGATGTTCGCAGGGGTTTTCATCTACCTGGGCTATGGACGCCGGAAATCGGTTCTGGCCTGGCGTGCTGCCGGCGAGCTCGTAGGCGACTGACGCCGACGCGATTCAAGCGACTTTACAAACATAGGCTCTGTGTCTAGACAAAGGACGCAAGAGGCACTAATGTCCAATCTCAAGGTGTTATGGCTCACAAGGAGGTTGGCGATATGACCGCGGCATTAGGTCCAAATACAAGGGTGTGGCAGGACAAGAAGCGCTACCTGTGGCTGATGGGACTGATCGTCCCGACGCTGCTACTGACGATCCTGCCGTTCGTCTGGGCGATGAATCAGGCCGGCTGGCAGACCGCATCACAAGTGCTGTTCTGGATCGGACCGATCCTGCTCTACATCCTGCTGCCGGTCCTTGACCTGCGGTTCGGAGCCGACGGGCAGAACCCTCCCGACGAGGTGATGGAGTGGCTGGAGAACGATAAATATTACCGCTACTGCACCTACGCCTTCATCCCGTTCCAGTTCGTCAGCCTGATCCTGGGGGCGTACCTGTTCACCGCGTCGAACCTGAGCTGGCTGGGGTACGACGGGCCGTTGAGCTGGCCGGCCAAGATCGGCCTCGCGTTGTCGGTGGGCGCGCTGGGCGGCGTCGGCATCAACACCGCTCATGAGATGGGGCACAAGAAGGATTCGCTGGAGCGTTGGCTGTCCAAGATCACCCTCGCGCAGACCGGCTACGGCCACTTCTACATCGAGCACAACCGCGGCCACCACGTCCGGGTGGCGACACCGGAAGACCCCGCGTCAGCCCGGTTCGGTGAGACGTTCTGGGAGTTCTTGCCGCGCAGCGTCTTTGGCAGCGCGAAGTCGGCCTGGCGGCTGGAGGCTCAGCGGGTGCGCCGGCAGGGCGGAAACCCGTGGAACCCCAAGACGTATCTGTCCAATGACGTCATCAATGCCTGGTTGATGACCGTCGTGCTGTGGGGCGTGCTGATCGCGGTGTTCGGCCCGGCGCTGATCCCGTTCCTGATTGTCCAGGCGGTCTTCGGCTTCAGCCTGCTGGAGTCGGTCAACTACCTCGAGCACTACGGCCTGTTGCGGAACAAAAACGACAACGGCCGGTACGAGCGCTGCACGCCGGAGCACAGCTGGAATTCCGACCACATCGTCACCAACCTGTTCCTGTACCACCTGCAGCGGCACAGTGATCACCACGCCAACCCGACCCGGCGCTACCAGACGCTGCGCAGCATGGACGGGTCACCGAACTTGCCGAGCGGTTACGCGGCGCTGATCGGGTTGACCTACTTCCCGCCGCTGTGGCGCAGGTTGATGGACCACCGGGTGCTGGCGCACTACGGCGGCGACATCACCCGGGTCAATGTGCAACCACGCCTGCGCGAGAAGATGCTGGCCCGGTACGGGGCCGCGGCCTGACGACTGCCTACCGCAGCTCAGGCTGCGACTACGTCTAGCCCGACTTCGAAATTCTGGAGGTAAGGAAATGAGCGACTACAAACTGTTCGTCTGCGTGCAGTGCGGCTTCGAATACGACGAGGCCAACGGGTGGCCGGAGGACGGCATCGCGCCCGGCACCCGCTGGGACGACATCCCCGAAGACTGGAGCTGCCCGGACTGCGGCGCGGCGAAGTCCGACTTCGAGATGGTCGAAGTCGCCCGCTCGTGACACCCACCGCCGGCGACGATGCAGAGTGAAGCGATGAGGTGGCTGCACCTCCCGCTTGCGGGGGAGTTCGGCGCGGTGGCAAATAGCGCGACCATTCCGAGCGCCGCGTCACACAGCAGTGGCGCGGGAGGCGTTATGGTCGCGCGTATGCGAAGGGTCCCGTACGCCGAGGCGTCGCGGGCCCTTCTGCGTGATTCGGTGCTCGACGCGATGCGCGAGCTGCTAGGCAGTCGGGACTGGTCGGCGATCACGCTGGCCGACGTGGCCCGCGCCGCGGGCATCAGCCGGCAGACCATCTACAACGAGTTCGGATCGCGGCACGGCCTGGCCCAAGGCTACGCGCTCCGGCTGGCCGACCGTCTGGTGGATGCCGTCGAAGACGCCATCTACGCCAACGTCGGCGACGTCTATGCGGCCTTCCTGCAAGGCTTTCGGGCGTTTTTCGCCGACTCGGCAGCCGACCCGCTGGTGATATCGCTGCTGACCGGGGTAGCCAAACCCGACCTGCTGCAGATCATCACCACCGACAGCGGGCCGATCATCACGCACTGCTCGGCCCGCCTGACGTCGTCGTTCGTGCACAGCTGGATGCGCGCCAGCGAGGAAGACTCCGGAATGATCGCGCGCGCCATCGTTCGACTGGCCATGAGCTACGTGTCGATGCCGCCGGAGGCCGACCACGACGTGGCCGCTGACCTGGCACGACTCATGACGCCGGCGGCCGAGCGGTACGGCGAGCTTCGCGACGATGCGGGCTCGTGGGGCCCGGGGAGGAGCGGAGCCGGAGGTTTGGGCCGGGAGGACTTCGACTCGGAGGCCCGGGGTGGTACCACCGGCGGGCCGGGCGAAGCCAACTAATAGGCTTGTCGGATCCAACTCAACCTGTGTCGCAGCCGCGAGCGCGGCGCGACTAATATGTAACCAAGCTAATTAGTTGACCGAAGGAATGGGTAGTAGATGACGACGACCGAACAGCAGCTGACTCCCGACGTGGTGAACGGGCTCGATTTCAAAGTGGCCGACCTGTCGCTGGCTGACTACGGCCGTCGCGACATCGAGCTCTCCGAGCAGGAAATGCCGGGTCTGATGTCGCTGCGCCGGGAATACCACGACGTCCAGCCGCTCAAGGGGGCCCGTATCTCGGGTTCGCTGCACATGACCGTGCAGACCGCGGTGCTGATCGAGACGCTCACGGCGCTGGGCGCCGAGGTCCGTTGGGCCTCCTGCAACATCTTCTCCACCCAGGACCACGCCGCCGCCGCGGTGGTCGTCGGCCCGCACGGCACCCCCGAGAAGCCACAGGGTGTGCCGGTGTACGCGTGGAAGGGCGAGACCCTCGAGGAGTACTGGTGGGCCGCCGAGCAGATTCTGACCTGGCCCGATGAGCCGGCCAACCTGATCCTGGACGACGGTGGCGACGCCACCATGCTGGTGCTGCGTGGCGCGCAGTACGAGAAGGCCGGCGTGGTCCCGCCCGATGAGGAAGACGACTCTGCTGAGCACCGGGTATTCCTGAGCCTGCTGCGTAAGCGCCTCGAGACCGACAAGGACAAGTGGACCAAGATCGCCGCGTCGATCAAGGGCGTCTCCGAGGAGACCACCACCGGCGTGCTGCGGCTCTACCAGTTCGCCGCCGCCGGCGACCTGGCCTTCCCCGCGATCAACGTCAACGACTCGGTCACCAAGTCGAAGTTCGACAACAAGTACGGCTGCCGCCACTCGCTGATCGACGGCATCAACCGCGGCACCGATGTGCTGATCGGCGGCAAGAAGGTGCTG
>NZ_JBAPRN010000619.1:0-10246 GCF_049281135.1 Mycobacterium sp.
GCTCCAGCTTGTCTTTCCTTTCGACATTTCGATACTCGCGCGCGGGATTATCGGGCTCGTTCCACAGGTCCCAGCCCAAAACACGTTCATCCGTGCGGAATTGGGTCAACACTCCCGTGACATATTCAAGCAGAGTGCGACGGTAGTCGAGGTCATCCAAGTGTTCAGCGCCTGGGCTTTGCACCCAGCCGGAGTTATGGACCCCGGGCTTCGGGGCGCGCTGGCGTCCCAGTTTGGGGAACGGATCCCAACATGAGTCGAAGAAGACAAAGAGCGGCTTGATGCGGTGGCGCGCCGCAATCGCGACAAACTGCGCGAGACGGCTCTGGAAGCCTCGATGGTCTTGGGCCCAAAGCTGATCGTGGAGGAAGACCCGCACCGTGTTGAGTCCGCGTGACTGGGCCCAGCCGAGCTCGGTATCGATACGCCGGGGGTCGAAGGTGTCGGCCTGAAACATCTCGAGCTGGTTGATGGCGTTCGAGGTGATGTAGTTGGCGCCGACGCGCCACCCTTGCGCCTGATACCAGCGGTTGGCCCGATCAGGCGACCACCGGCTTTGCCCTGCGGCGGCGCGGGGTGTCTTGGTCAATACAGGGCCTGCCGCCAGCAGCACCGGGAGCGTTAGCACCGTTCGACGCCTCACGCAGCGACCATATTCTCCGAGTGAGGTAGGAGGCTGGAAAACTCGACAGACATACCTATCGCAGCGGGTCAGAGACCCGACTGCTTACTAGTGACCAGCTGCCGCTGTGCGAGCCGTCTCGCGGATCACTTCGTGTACGAACGCCAGCTTGCGGACCACGGCCTGCGGGATGTCGAATGGGTACAGCGGATTCTTCCCCATGGCGGTGTTCACCCGATTGAAGCAGAGCGACAACCACTTCCAGTCCTGCAGCAGCCGCTCGATCGGGGCGTCCTCGTAGCACGGGAGCGGAACGACGTCCCCCTGAACCGAGAAACGAACTCTGTCGGCGTGCAAGATCAGTCCAGACTCCCGGGCGGTGTCGATGGTGCCAGTGATATGCAGATAGTGGGCGAAGCACTCGGCAAAATCCTCCCAGGGGTGCATCGTTGCGTACTCGGAAATGTAGAAGTCACCCCAGTTCGCAGGCGCACCGAATTTGTAGTGTCGCGCAATCGCGTCCTGATAATCGGCGCGCTCATCGCCGAAGATCTCGCGGCACTCGTCAAGGTAGCGCGAGGCTCCGGGATCGGTTTCCACCAGTATGTTCTGGTAATAGTGGCCGACCTCGTGGCGGAAATGACCCAGCATGGTGCGGTAAGGCTCACCGAGATGGACCCGAAGCGACTCACGGTAGGCGTCCAGCGACTCGACGAGATCGATCGTGATTACCCCGCCGGCGTGCCCGATCACCACGCGTTCGCGGCCGCTGTAACTGGACAGCAGATCAAACGCAAGCCCTCCGTCTTTCTGCCAGAACGGGTCGACCGGCAACCCGATATCAATGAGCTGACAAATCAACCGCCGCAGAGCGATCCCCGTGGACACCAGCTTTTCCACTGCGACGGTGTCGTCGGTATCGGGCTCGCGCCGGATCAAGGAATCCGCCAGACACCGTCCCTGCTGACCACCCAGTTCCTGTTCCTGAGGCACCAACCAGTTGCAGCCGAGGCTGGCCGCCTTTGTGCAGGCAATCCAGATCTGACCGTCGATGACCGCGGCGCCCGACGAGGTTGCGACCATAGTGCGGCTTGGGACATGAAACCCAAATTCTGCCAAGCAATTCGGGCAGCGGCGTGACTCGAATGGAACGAAGCCACGGCAGACGGGGCAGGCGAACGCGCGCACGGATTCCATCGTGGCAGTCCGCGCGGGCGGGCCGCATCGTTTCAGCCGTTACCGCGGCAACATTAGAACCCGGAGTCGCCGCCGCCGCCCGAGTCGAATCCACCCCCGCCAAAATCGGACCCACCGAACCCGCCGAAATCGAAATTGCCACCGGCGTCATAACCGCCGCCGGAGTCGTTGCCGGCGAAGCTTACGTCGCCGCCGGAGGATGAGTCCTGGTAGCTTCCATCGAAGCCGACATCTCCCTGCTGGCTGTCGTAGCTGGTGTTCTGGCCGCCGTCGTAGCCGGCATTCGCCGTCGCTGAATCTTGGCCCGCCTCAAAGCCGCGTTCGTAGTCGCCACCCCAATGATCGTCCAGCAGCGCATCCATCAGCAGGACATCAGTGATGGGCCAACCCCAGCCAGGACCCCAAAATGGGTAGGGATAGAAGCCGGGGTAGAAGAACAATCCGTTGTAGTAGCCGCCCGGGTAGTAGTGCTGATAGCCCGGCTGTTGCGTGGTGGCGTAGTTGTTGTTGTTGATCGTGACCGTCTTACCGGTGTCAGGGTCCCTCGTCTGCACAGAGGCCTGCTTACGGTCCTCCTCGGGAACCGAGGTCACGGCGATGATGTTCAGCTTCCGGTCCGCCTTGGCCACGGTCGCTCGCACCACCCGGAGGTGTGCCCGCGCTGCGCTGTAGTCACCAGCCTGGTACGCCTTGCGGGCGGCGCTCAAGCTGGAGTTGGCCTTCAGCGTCTCAGCGCTGACGTCTGGGCCGCTCGTGGCGACCACCGCGTTATCGAGATCGCTGACATCGGACTCGGCGGCGATCAAGCCCTGTTTGATCTGCTCTCGCGCCTCTGCGTCCTTGCGGCGCTTACGATTTCGTGCCGGCAACCAGATCAGACCAACTATCAGAGCGAGGACGACGATCAGCGTTACCCACAGCCACGTCCAGCTGGTGTGCTTCGCATTGGCAGTGGGAGAGGTCGTCGCCGGTGCACCCGCAGCCGCGTTCAAGCCGGCCAGTTTGTTGACGAATTCGCTGGTCGCACCGTATGGGTCATTGTGGTGATCCCTAGCCGACTGACGCAGAATGTAGTCGACGTTGTCGGCGATCGCCCTCGGCACGTCATAGGCGCGCACGTGGTAGCCCTTGGAGTCGATCACCAGGATGACCCCGCTGAAACCCGGATGGCGCCCCAAGATGATGTCGTGGATGGCGTCCGGTGTCGTCACACCGGTCTGGTCCGGCGCGACCGCCGCCACCCAGATCGGCGGCCGGGAACTCCACGTCCACGAGCTGCTCAGGATCTGCTGGTTGATTGCGTCGGAGTTGTCCAACGGGGGTTTCGCGGCGGGGTCAGCCACCACATGTGTTTCGGCTTGAAACTTGGCCGCCACCTGCTCTGTGTAGGTATCGGCCGACACAGACGGCGCGAACACCAGCGCCAGCGCCAAGGTGAACGGGACCATAGCGAGCCTCCGCAATCCCATGTCAAATTTCTCCTGTCGCTAACCCATTAGGGGTGAATGTGTAGGTTTCGCCGTGCGCGAGGTAGACGAATTTCGTTCGCGTGGTTGAGGCTTGGGCGGCCTTCTTGAAGTCGTCCAGTCCCGAGAGGAACACCGAAAAGTCGTTGTAGTGGATGGGGATGGCGGTGCGGGGTTTGGTGATCTCGACGGCTCTTACTCCTTGTTCGCCCGTCATCGTGACAACGGTGACCAGGAAGGTCGTACCGCCCGTGTGAATCAGGCCGAGGTCGATGTCAGGGTAGCGGCGCGGGATGTCCTCGAGACTATCGACGAGCATGGTGTCCCCGGTGATGTAGAGCCGGTAGAGCTGATCGCCGTTGCGACTGAACTCGAGCAGATGCCCATTGACGGGCATGAGCAGCTCGTTGACCGCTTCTTCGGTGGCGTGCTTGGCCGGCATCGCGGTGATCGTCATCGTCGCTTCACCTTTGTTCACCTCGAGGGATTCCCAGGTGTCGAGGGGATATCCGCGCCCGAAGCCGAGACCGCTGAGCTTGCCGACCGCGTCCGCCGTTGAAACGATGGGCAGTTTCTTGTCGAGCTCTTGGGCGGCGACGTCATCGAAATGGTCGCCGTGATAGTGCGACAAAACGATCAGATCGATCGGCGGCAGGTCGGCGATCTGGCATGCCGGCTCGACCTCCCGCCGCGCCCATATGCCGTGACCCAGATACACGTGTTCGCCTTTGTGCAGGAAGGCCGGGTCGGTCAGGATCGTCAGCCCGCCGAAGCGGATCAAGGTGGTGGCGTTGCCGATGAAATAGACCTCGCCGTGCCCGAAATCTGCTGTCTCAGTGCTAGTTAATTGTAAGGAAGTCATCGTCGTCGCCTGTTCCAGTTGGCTTGGTCCAGCGAGTACAGCCAGAGCAACAGTATGAACGGTGTGACATACCAAAGGTTCATGATTCGACGTCGCGGTAAGTTCCCACACGTGAGCGAAGACAGAGTGCGTGTGCAGATAGGTGCTAATGGCGTGGCAACGGTGAGTTTGGTGCGCGCCGACAAACACAATGCGCTGGACCAAGCCATGTTCGAGGGCTTGATGAATGCCGCAGGGCAACTCGCAGAGGACGCTTCGGTTCGCGCGGTGGTGCTGCACGGTGAAGGCAAGAGCTTCTGCTCAGGCCTGGACATCGCCAGCTTCATGTCGGGGCAGGGTGGCACCGGGGTTCTGCTGGAGCGCGACACCGATCGGCTGGCCAACTTCGCTCAGCGGGTGGCCTGCGACTGGTCCTTGGTGCCGGCGCCGGTGATCGCCGCGATTCACGGGAATTGCTTCGGCGGCGGTCTCCAGATCGCGCTGGGCGCCGACATCCGGATCGCCGCGCCGGACGCCAAGCTGTCCATCATGGAGATCAAGTGGGGTCTCGTTCCCGACATGGGCATCACGCAGACACTCCCGCGCCTGGTGCCCATCGACGTCGCCAAGGAGTTGACGTTCACCGGGCGCATCGTTTCTGGAAGCGAGGCTTTGGCGCTCGGGTTGGTCACGCGAAATAGTGAGGATCCGCTGGCCTCGGCGCTGGCACTAGCAGACGAGATCGCGCAGAAATCTCCTGACGCCGTCCGCGCCGCCAAGCGCCTGTACGACGAGACATGGGTCAGTGACGACGCCGCCGCTGCCCTGAAACGTGAATCCGAATTGCAAGAGGGGCTGATCGGCAAGCCCAATCAGGTCGCGGCCGTCGTGGCCGGGATGTCGGGGGAGCCGCCGGTCTTCGTCGACCCCGCTGCACGTTAATCGAACTCTCCGCCGGATCGAGGCTCTCAGCCCGGCGTGATCGAGGTCGTCTGATCACCTTCGACGCCTCGCTCGTCGCAACCGCCTGAGACTTGGCATTCTGCCTTCGGCTGATCCTTGATGGGCCTCCGGCGGTATACGACGGCGCGGCCACCCCGCCCGGGCGCAACGGCGACACCCCGCGAGTGATACCGCTCACCCGGCGCACGGGTGGTGGCGAATTCGAATTCACGCAACAGCGTGCGCAGCGTCACATTCATCTCCATGCTGGCGAACGCCGCGCCGATGCAGCGGTGGATCCCACCGCCAAACGCAATCCACGTGTAGTTGTTCGGGCCGGCGCCGAGAAACCGGTCGGGGTTGAAGGAGTTGGCAGCGGGAAAGTTCTGCTCTGATGCGTGGGCCGCCGCGATGCTGACGACTACTGCACCGTGTTCCGGGATCACCCACTCTCCCAGACGAATCCGCTTCTTCGTCATCCGAGCGGTAAACCGAATAACCGGCCGGGTTCGCTGCACTTCCTGGATCGTTGCCTGCCGCAACTCCAATCCTCCGGCATCGACTTCTTCGGTCAACCGCCTCAGCAGCCAGGGATGGCGCCGCAGCCGCTCGACGGTCCATGCCAGCGTTGTTGCAGTGGTTTCGTGGCCGGCGAGCAACAGCGTCAGCAGCTCATCGGCGATGTGCTCATTGGAGATCCGAGAGCCATCGTTATAGCGTGCCCGCAGCATCAGTGAAAGCACATCGCCGCGCTGCTCGAATGCCGGGTCGGCCAGCGCGTCGGAGATGAGGCCATCGATCAAGACGTCATAACGCCTGCGGTAATGCTGAAACCGTGCTGACTGGCCCGGTGCGCCGAGAGCGCGCCGCACTATCGAAGACAGAATCGCGAACCGCGAACCCAACAGCACCATGGCGGGAAGCAACTCACGCAACTCTTCGAAAGCGGCACCCTCAGCGCCGAACACCGCGCGCAGGATCGCGTTGAGCGTGATGCGCATCATCGACGGCACGGTCTCGAACTCGCGGCCCTCGGGCCAGTCCGCGGTCTCGCGCATCACCTCTTCTTCGATGATGTGCTCGTAGCCTTGCATCCGCTTGCCGTGAAATGGTGGGACCAGTAACTTCCGCCTCGCACGGTGCTCATCGCCGTCGAGACTGAAAGTCGATCCCGGGCCAAACACCCTGCCCAGGCCGTTCGACGGCCTCCTGCCCACTAGGTCGCCGCTGGTCGTGAACAGGTCTTTGATAAGGACCGGGTCGCTGATCACCACGGCCTCGCCGACGATCGGCAAGCTCAGCGTGAAGGCCGTGCCGTAGCGCCGGGCCAGTGACCCGAGCGCCCTGTCGCGGCCGGCCAGGAACGCAAGGGCCTGAACGATTTTCGGTGTCCGCAGTCTGGGCGGCAGCTTTACCGGATCGGTCGTCGCTTCACCCATCTCGTCGCCTTCTCGAAGCCGGTACTCCAAGGTATCTGTCGACAGCTGCCGCCGCTACGGACAACACCGATGGCCTCCAGCCCGCCTCTTCCCGTTATCGATGATTCGGGGCGAAGAACTGCCAGATGGTGTCGGTGGCGTTCAGCGCCGTCGAAGGTGCCGGCATGTTGCCGATCCGCTGCGCGAGCGGGCTCGGTTCGCCACCGGGCCACTGGTGGCCCGCACCCGTCACCGCGATCAATTCCACGGTGCGCCCGTCGGGGCACCCGGCCGTCTGGGTCGTCACGTCCCCGGCGGTCGTCGAGTTGGGTTGTCCGCATCCATCGATCCCACGCCACGTCGCGTTGACGGCCTCCACCGAGGGACCGTTGACGCGTGCCGCCCCATCCGTCGAGAACGCTTTACCCGGACCGCCGTTGTAGGGAACTCTATCGTCGGCGGTTCCATGTATCTGCAGCACCGATGTCGGCCGTGCTCCCGAGCAGTCGGTCAGCAGCGTGCCCGCTACCGGGGCGATCGCCGCGAAAGTGTCGGTCTGACAACCTAAGCGAAGCGCCATCATGGCACCGTTCGACATGCCCGTCGCATAGACGCGCGCGCGATCGATCGGGATCTCTTGCCCGATGGCGCCGACCATGGCGGTGATGAACCCGACGTCGTCTGTGTTGTTGCGCTGCGGCTCACCACAACAACTTCCGGCGTTCCAGGCGCGCATGAGGCCGTCGGGGTAGGCCACCAGGAAATGCCCGGCGTCGGCTTCGCTGTCCCAGTGGTAAGAGTGTTCGGCCTGCGCGCCGGTTCCGAAGCCGCCGTGCAGCATCACCACCAGCGGGGCGCCGTCGCTGAGCCCCGATGGGCGATACACATGGAAGGTTCGGCTGACCCCGCCGACCTCGATCGTCTGGGTTGACTGCCCGACCGGGATCGACCCCGCCCCCGGTGTTCCGAGCGCGTGACCTCCACCGAGGCACCCTCCGAGTAGCACGACCGAGGCTCCAAGGAGACATGCGACAAGTGCCCGAACGGATCGAAGTTGCATGTCCCCATCGTGGCAGCCCGGGCGATATTTGACAAGTGACTTGTCAATTGTGGTGTAAGTGGCACACTAATGGGCCATGCGAGCTGCGCGAGACACCAAGTGGCAACCGACGGTGCCGGCACTGGTGAATCTGGTGGCCGCGTCCGGAGCGCCCCGGTTGAGGGCGGCGTTCGCGGCGGCCGGTCTCGACGGGATCCGGCCCGGGCAAGCGGTTGCCTTGGTACCGCTGGTCGCAGGCGGTTTGCACGCATCAGATTTGGCGGACCGGCTCAACGTCAGCCGGCAGGCGGTCGCTCAGGCGGTGGCCGCACTGGAACGGCACGACTATGTCGTTCGAGGGCCACATCCCTCCGACGCGCGGGCGCGGATCATCGAGCTCACGCCCCGCGGCCGCCATGCACTGCACGTGATGCGTTCCAACGCCCTCGAAGTCGAGAAGCGTTGGCGCAATGTGTTGGGAGAACGCCGATTCGGAGAGTTGCGCGAGACCTTGCTGGCGTTGCAGTCGGCCGAAACCGGCGCGTCCTCATAAAGCACGTACAAGCTCGTCCGGGCGAGCGGGCATGTTCAGGGAGCTGAGTCCAAGTCTGCGAGGGCCTTTCGGGCGGCGTCTAGTTCGGCCTCGAGGGCGGCGACCCTGGCGGCCTGCTGGGAGCGCGCCTCTTCGATGACCTCGTCGATCGGGTTGGAGAGGTCCTCATGCAGTTCCTTTGCTGCCCGGGAGACCGCGGTGGCCGCGACAGCGAGGTTGCGGGCCAGATAACTGGTGCCCTGCTTGAGTTCCGCGCGCCATTCGCCGTCAGCGGTGCCGGTAACAGTGAGAGTCAGCTCGAGAGTGTTGGTCTTCTTGCCGGCCGTCTTCTTGGCCGGGGCTTTCCTCGGCTTCTTCTCGGCCGAAGCTTCGGCGGCAGCTTCAGCGTCCAGCGCCGGCCTACGCTCAGGCGAGGATCTCTCGACGACAGGGACCCTAGTGTCGGGGTTGCCGGAGTCGGCGTGTGGCGCTTCTGCTGTCAAGGTGTTTACCGTCATCGGTGTGGCGTTCTCCTCGTGAATATCGCCCGCAGTGGTCGGGCTGGGTGCGAGAGTCATTAGAACATACGTTCGACATGGGGACCATCCAAGCGATCTGAGGCACGACTAGAACCGTCTGCGGCCTATCGAGTATCGCGAAGCGAAGTGGCTTGTGCCGCAGATCATCTCATAGATAGCGGCGCGATTCACCCTCATTGCGATTTAGTGCACCGGTAGGTAAACACGTTACTGTCCAAGCCGTCAAGCTGTGCAGGTCGAGGCGACTCGAGCTCGCTCGCGATGCTGCACCCGATGCGAAATCGACTTGAAAAACCAAAGAGGACAACCACTTTGATGATCGCACGCAATGTTCTATGCGGCCCAAAAGTCCTGCCTGACGGCCCTGAATGCCGGGGTTCCGGCGCTAGCGTGCTGCGCGGTTACTGGTGCTACTAGCTACGGCTCTTTGCCAACCGGACGCGATGTCCCAAACATCTTTGACGCGCGCGACCGCTGCGGCCTCGCAGTGTCCGCAGCCGCATTCTGGTGGGTGTGTGAGCAGGTCGTCGACTACCCGCCTGACAAGCGTCATGCTGACCGGCTCACCGGTGACCTGGGCGGCGTTGAACACGTCAACGGCAACCAGGTCGTCGGCATCGGCCATGCGCATAGCCGTCAGTGTGCCACTGCGATCGCGGCGGGCGGTGCTATCACACCTGCCAACACGCTGGCAGTTTGATGTATTGGTGTGGTCCGCGAAGCGTTGTCACCGGCTTTCGCAGTGGCCGGCGGCCTGATCGGCCGCGATGAGGTCGTTGCCATTCTTGCCGAAATTTGCCTGCAGAAATTCGCCAGGCTCTTTGTAGCAGCCGCCGTATTCGTAGATCATCGTGACGGCGTGAGTGACGCCCGTGGTCTCAAAGTGGATCACGGCGCGCTCGGGGCTGTCCATCCGGCCACCGGAGTCCGGGGCTAGCGCCGACTCGAGCCGAAACTACGATGTCCGGACGTTGAACTGGTAGTCGGCGTCAACGTTCTGCACATCGATCTGCACGTCGTAGGCCCCGGGGGACAGTGTCAGCGGTCCGATTGGCTGGCAGCCGTCATAGATTCCCGGGCGTCCGAATTCCCATCAGCGTCGAGGATTTGCCAAATGAATCCCGGCACTTGGGAACAGCCGGCGGTTGGGGTGAACGTCCACTGTTGTCCAGGGGTCACGGTGAACCTCAGGTGCTGGCGCGTCGCCGCGCTGACGTGACCGGCGCTGGGCGCGGTCAAGTTCAACGTCTTATGTTGATCGCCCGCGCGACTTTCAGTTCGACGCTGACGGGGGATCCACTGGGTGACCGCGCGAGGTGGAATGAGCTAAGCCGCTGCCAGGTCCGCGCACTCGAGGCCGGTAATAACTCCATCGGTAGATCGCGTAGTATGCAGGTAGTCGAAATTCTAAGTGTTCGTGTTCTACACACGCTCGCGCAGAAACTTGGTGCGGGCGTCTCTTTCTCCTTGCAGGGCAAGCCAGAAGTAGCCGCCGGATCATTCGGCTGCCGATCCGCATGGCGCGGATCGGAATCTGACAAAGGAGATACAAAATGACACAGGGAACCGTGAAGTGGTTCAACGCCGAAAAAGGCTTCGGCTTCATCGCGCAAACGGAGGGTCCGGACGTCTTCGTGCACTACTCCGAGA
>NZ_JBAPRN010000620.1:0-4927 GCF_049281135.1 Mycobacterium sp.
CCCGTATCCCGGTGCTCCGCCTCCACCCGGCTACCCAGGCCAGCGCCCGCCGGCCTACCCGCCGGGCCCACAACGCCAGGCGCCACCGCCGATCCGGCAACCCGCGGCCCCGGTGGTATCGGCTCCCCCGGTGAACATTGCGCCGAGGACCGAAATGGCACCGCCGGCGATCAGCACGCCACCCGAATACGGCAACCTGGCCACCAAGATGATCCAGGCGATCCTGCCGGGCTCGCTGACTCCCGATAAGCCACCGGGTTCGGCGACGATCGGTCGCGCCAACGACAACGACATCGTGATCCAGGATGTGCTGGCATCGCGTCATCACGCATTCCTGGTCGACTCGCCGCTCGGCACCGAAATCCGGGATGCGCACAGCGTCAACGGCACCTTCGTCAACGGCGTCCGAGTCGGCTCGGCGGTGTTGAACGAGGGCGATGTGATCACGATCGGCAATATCGACCTCGTCTTCACCGACGGCAACCTGATCCGCCGCACCGAGGCCGCGACCCGCACCGGCGGCCTGGAGGTCAACGGCGTTCACTTCCGGATCGACGGCAAGGAACTCCTGGACGGAATCTCCCTCACGGCGCGGCCGGGAACGCTGACCGCGATCATCGGGGGCTCGGGTGCGGGCAAGACCACGCTGTCGCGGCTGATCGCCGGATACACCCGCCCCAGCTCGGGGACGGTCACGTTCGAGGGCCACGACATCCACGCCGAGTACGCGACCATGCGCAGCAGAATCGGGATGGTCCCGCAGGACGACGTGGTGCACCGGCAACTGACGGTCAACCAGGCGCTGGGTTACGCCGCCGAGCTGCGACTGCCGCCGGACACCAGCAAAGAGGAACGCGCACAGGTCGTCGCGCAGGTACTCGAGGAACTCGACCTGACCAAGCACGCCGACACCCGCGTCGACAAGCTCTCGGGCGGTCAGCGCAAACGCGCGTCGGTCGCACTGGAACTGCTCACCCAGCCGTCGCTGCTGCTGCTCGACGAGCCGACCTCCGGCCTGGACCCCGCGCTGGACCGCCAGGTGATGTTGATGCTGCGCCAGCTCGCCGACGCGGGCCGCGTGGTGCTGGTGGTCACGCACTCGGTGTCCTACCTGGACGTGTGCGATCAGATCCTGCTGATCGCCCCCGGTGGCAAGACCGCCTTCAACGGGCCACCCAGCCAGGTGGGTGAAGCGTTGGGCACCACCAACTGGGCGGACATCTTCGCCAACGTGGGCGCCGATCCGGACGAGGCGAATCGCCGCTTCCTGGAGCAAGGTGGCAGACGAGACCCGCAGGTGCCGGCTCCGGAAAGCCCGGCCGACTTGGGCGAAGCCGTGCACACCGATCTGCTGCGCCAGCTCTCCACGATCGCGCGCCGCCAGGTGCGTCTGGTCATCTCCGACCGCGGCTACTCGGTGTTCTTGGCAGTGCTGCCCTTCTTGATCGGCGCCCTGTCGCTGACCGTGAAAGGCCCGAAACCTGGCCTGGGGCCGGCCGATCCGCTCGGGCTGGCACCCACCCAGCCGCAGTACATCATGGTGCTGCTCAACATCGGGGCTGTGTTCATGGGCACGGCGCTGACTATTCGCGACCTGATCGGCGAGCGACCGATCTTCAAGCGAGAACAGGCGGTCGGCTTGTCCACCACTGCCTACCTACTTGCCAAAGTCGCCGTATTCTGCGCATTCGCGACCACGCAGGCGGCGATCGCGACGATCATCGTCAGACTCGGCAAGGGCGCGCCCACCGCGCACCCGCCGTTCTTCGACAACTCCACGTTCTCGCTCTTCGTCACCGTCGCGGGAACCTGCGTGGCCTCGGCCATTCTCGGCCTGATGCTCTCGGCAGTGGCGCAGTCCAACGAGCAGATCATGCCGTTGCTGGTGGTCTCCATCATGTCGCAGCTGGTGCTCGCCGGTGGCATGATCCCGGTGACCGGCCGAGCAGGACTGAACCAACTGTCGTGGATCACGCCCGGACGTTGGGGCTACGCTGCGGGGGCGTCGTCGATCGACTTCCCGGACCTGGTGAAGGTCAAGCAGATTCCGACCAACGACCCGATCTGGCAGCACTCCAAGCACATCTTCCTGTTTGACATGGGCATGCTCGCCGCGCTGTCGCTGTTCTACGCCGGCTACGTGCGGTGGAGCATCCGGCTCAAGCGTTAGTCATCGATCGCGCTCGCTGTCCATTCGCAATCCGTGGGCAGCGGCGTAGGCGAGCCGACGCGGTGGTCCATAACGACGGGTCGACGACGGCGCCACGCAGATCGGCATCATCCAAACGGGTGCCCGTGGTGCGGGCACCGGTCAGGTCGGCTCCGCACAGCATCGCTTTGCGCAGATCGGCTTGCACCAGGCTGGTCTCGCGCAGCCGACACCCACTCAGGTCGACTCCGCGTAGGTCGTTACCCCCGAGCATCGCGAGCGTGAAGTCCACCTCCTCGAGGGTCAGCGGCCGCATGCGACACCGCTCGAATACCGAGCCCAGCATGCTGCACTGGCGAAAGGTGCTGTGCCACAGCGCGGTCAGCTTGAACGTGCAGTTGCGGAACGCCGAACCCGGATGCTCCGACTCGGCGAGATTGACGCCGCTGAAATCGCATTCGGTGAATACCACACGCTCGGTGCGCAGCCGGCTGAGGTCGTCGTCGCGGCCCGGACCCCGTGAAATGGGCACTGCCGACGAATTCGCAATCCGTCCAATCCACTACGCGGTGGGCGTCAAGCTTGCCAGCGCGTATTCGCTGACCGCGATCAATGCGTCGGTCGCCGATCTGCGATCCCTGGCATCGACGTTGATCACCGGAACGTGTGCGGGCAGCGTCAGCGCTTTGCGCACCTCGGCGGCGGGAAACCTTGGTGTGCCGTCGAATTCGTTGACGGCGATGAGGAACGGCAGCTTGCGATGCTCGAAGAAGTCGACCGCCGCGAAGCAGTCCTGCAGACGCCGGCAATCCACCAGGATGACCGCGCCGATCGCGCCGCGGACCAAGTCGTCCCACATGAACCAGAATCGACGCTGTCCGGGCGTGCCGAATAGATACAGCACCAGATCCTCATCGAGCGTGATCCTGCCGAAATCCATAGCGACCGTGGTGGTCCGCTTGTCCGGGGTGGCGTCCACCATGTCGACACCGGCAGAGGCGTCGGTGACCATCGCCTCGGTCCGCAGCGGCATGATCTCCGAGACCGCACCGACGAACGTCGTCTTACCGGCACCGAATCCACCGGCGATGACGATCTTCGTGGACGCGGTATCGCGCGACTTCGGCTGCGGCGGGGCCGCATCAAAGCGCTCGTAGGCCACGGAGCGTCCTTCCTATCAGTTCGCGGCGTTCGTCGCGGGTCGAGCGTTCGGTCAGTGTCCGGTTCACTCGAAGGTAACCCGAAGTCACCAGATCACCGACCAGCACACGCGTCACACCGAGCGGCAAATCCAACCGAGCCGATATCTCCGCCACCGAGGGGCTCTTGACACACAGTTGAACGATTCTGCCCCGCACGTCGTTGAGCGGCCACCGATGAAACATGGCCGACTGCAACGTCTGCACCGGCGCTTCCAACGGAATCTCGACGCTGGCCTTGGTCCGTCCGGCTGTCAGGGTGTACGGGCGGACAAGGCTCGCCTCAGCCGCAGACGGCTCGGATCCGGGTGGCGTGCGCTTGTCCATGGCGGCTCACGAATGCGATGGTGCGCGTCGGGTCGATTGCACGACGTTGCCCACCCGTTCGACGAGGACGGCCATCTCGTAACCGATCTGGCCGATGTCACATGATGTCGCGGCCAGCGTTGCCAGATGAGAACCGTCGCCGACCTGCATCAGCAGCAGGTAGCCGTTCTGCATCTCCACCACCGACTGCAGGACCTGCCCGCCGTCGAACAGCTGCGCGGCGCCGTTGGCCAGGCTGGCCAGGCCAGAGGACACCGCGGCGAGCTGGTCGGCCCGCTCCTTCGGCAAGCGTTCACTGGCCGCGATCAGCAGCCCGTCGACGGATACCAGGATGGCGTGCGTAACCCCAGGGACTTCGCGGGCGAAATTCGACACCAGCCAGTCCAGCGAGTTCTCCGGGCGCGGCGGTTGGCTGGGCCTTCCGGGTGGAAAGGCAGAGGTCATTCGTGATCGGTTCCTAGGTCTGTGTCGCGGGCGTGCGATCGTCCTGCGCGGACGCCGCCGAAGTGGCTGCTGATAGACGCGCGGACGGCGTCTGGGTCTCGCACCGGCGCCTCGTGTGCGGGGGTGCGCCCAGACTCGAATCCGCCGTTCGATGCTAACCCGTTGTCCTCGCCGGCGCGGTGGTGCGGATTCCCGTTCTGCTCGCTGTCGGCACCGCCGGGCACCAGCCGGGCGCCGGGTTCGCGCACTGGCAGACCCTGCTCGGTGTGCGCCTGCACGGGCACGCTCTCGACCTCGGCTGCAGCTGACCAGCCGCGGTCCCACACCGACTGCCAATCCAGATCGGGGCTGTGCGCCAGCTCGCGGGGGTCGACCAGCCATTCCGAGAGCATCCGCTGGTAGATCAGATCGTCCTGCGGTGCCTGAGTCGCCGGCGCGGCGGCCTCAGCGGTCCAGACGTCGTCGACCTCCGGCAGATCGACCTCAGCCGCCGATTCCGGAACGACCGGTTCGTCCTTGGCACGGTTCCGGTTCTCCCGGTTGAACCGCACCCGCGAGCCGAAGAACGACGAGGTGTTCGAAACGGGCTGCACCGCGGGCTGTTCCGGAGCCGACTCGACCGGCTCCTCGTGCGGGACGGGCGGCTCGCCGGTGATGCCGCTGCTTCCCGGTCGGCGCCGCGGCAACAGGCTGACCGAAGACTCGGTCGACTGGGAGCCGTTGCGTTCGGTGGCGTCGGTGAGCGACGTGAACTCCGGGCCGTCGTCGTAGTCCGGCACAGCGGCCGGCGGTTCGGGCAGCGGCACAA
>NZ_JBAPRN010000621.1:0-3087 GCF_049281135.1 Mycobacterium sp.
CCATACCCGCATACGGTTCGCCGGCCGCGGACAGGTCGACCAGGTAGCCGTAGGCGGCCGCGTCGTTGTCGGCCAACCGGCGCAGGATCATCCGGGCGTCCAGCGGGGCATCGGCGGCCAGTCGCAACGCGCGGGCCAGCACCACCTTCTGCAGCGTGCTGCCCGCGGCGGTCAGCACATCGCACGCCCGCCGAACCCGGTCGCGGTGCTCGTCGGGCGCAGGAATCGACCCGGCGATGTGTACCGGGGGCAGCGGCCCGGTCGGCCAGTCGGGCAGTTGATCGGCGTGGCGCACCGAGTGTGGCGTCATCAGGGCCGCTGGCCCATTGATGTCGAAAGCCAACGCGCCCAACACTATTGACGCTGAACCTGATCGCAATGCCGACTGTGCGCTGGCCACGTCGGGATAGCAGGCGTGTACGCCGTCGGCGATCAGCACGCCGGCCGGCCCGCACAGCACAAACGGCGGGTCAGTCGTCATAAGGACGGGGCAGCCCCAGCGCGCTCAGCTGGCGGATCCCGTGTTCGAACCCGCCGATCGCGACCGAGGCGGGGCCCATACCGAAGCGGCTGCCCTCGACGAGTGCCAGCTGCACCCAGCGGGTGATGACGGCGCGCGAAAAGTGGCCGTGCCCGACGAACACCACATCACGCGTCGCCATCAGTTCCAATGCCAAAGCGACGGCCCGGTCCGCGCGCTCGCTGACTTGCGCGACGGATTCGCCGTCCGGGCCGCCGTGTGTCCAGATCGACCAACTGGGATGGGATTTGTGAATCTCCGCGCTCGTCAGGCCCTCGTAGGAGCCGTAATCCCACTCGGCGAGCAGCTCGGACTTTTCGTCGACGGTCAGGCCGGCCAGTTCGGCAGTCTCCACCGCGCGCCGGCGCGGGCTGCTGATCACCTTTGGATCGTCAAGGCGCAGGTCGGTCAACGTGGGACCCGCGGCGACGGCCTGGGCGCGACCGTTGTCGGTGAGGTCGATATCGGTGCATCCGGTGTGCTGCCCGGACAGCGACCACTCGGTTTCCCCGTGGCGTAACAACACCAGCCGATGGCTCTCGACGCCCATGCTGACCGATTCTGCCTGACACACATGGCCATCCGCGCGCGGGCACCATGCTGTTGGTGCCAGGATGGCAGTTGTTAACCGCCAGCAGGAGACATAGGGGGAGAGGCGTCTGATGAAGGGGACCCGAGTGCTGGCGGTGGCCAACCAGAAGGGCGGGGTGGCCAAGACGACGACGGTCGCGTCGTTGGGTGCCGCGATGGTGGAAGCGGGCCGGCGAGTGCTGCTCATCGACCTGGACCCGCAGGGATGTCTGACGTTTTCGCTAGGCCAGGACCCGGACAAGTTGGCGGTTTCGGTGCATGAGGTGTTGCTCGGCGAGGTGGAGCCCAATGCGGCGCTGGTGGACACCGCCGAGGGAATGACGCTGCTGCCGGCGAACATCGACCTGGCCGGCGCGGAGGCGATGCTGCTGATGCGGGCCGGACGCGAGTACGCGCTCAAGCGCGCACTGGACAAACTCGGCGACGAGTTCGATGTCGTGATGATCGACTGCCCGCCGTCGCTGGGTGTGCTCACCCTGAACGGGCTGACCGCCGCCGACGAAGTCATCGTGCCGCTGCAGTGTGAGACGTTGGCGCACCGCGGCGTCGGACAGTTCCTGCGCACGGTCAACGACGTCCAGCAGATCACCAATCCGGGCCTGCGGCTGCTGGGTGCGCTGCCGACGCTGTACGACCCGCGCACCACCCACACTCGCGACGTGCTGCTCGATGTCGCCGATCGTTACGACCTGCCGGTACTGGCGCCGCCGATCCCGCGCACGGTGCGTTTCGCCGAAGCCAGCGCGTCGGGCTCGTCGGTGTTCGCCGCACGCAAGAACAAGGGCGCATCCGCCTACCAGGAATTGGCTCAGGCGCTGCTCAAGCACTGGAAGTCAGGCAAGGCGCTGCCGACGTTCAGCATCGACGCGTAGTCAGCCCAGCGCGACGAGGGTGTTGCCGCGCTGCTCGAGCAGCTGCGAACCCGCCACGGCGGGGATCACCGCCGAGTTCGTCGGCTGCCGCTGCACCGGCAGGAAGCCTTCGCCGACGCCGGTGACCGGATCGCAAACGGCTATGCCATCGGTAACCGGGACGAGCAACTTGCCCGCCATCATGGTCGCCGGACCCAGCGGGACAGACGAGCCGGCGGGCCCGATCGCGTAGCGGTAGGTCAGGTTCGCGGAATCGAAGACCAGCACCCTGTCGCCGGTCCACCAGGTGATCAGGTTGCCGGGGCGGGACACCACACTGGACGACGACGGCGGCTTGGGCAGCAGTGTGCTTCCCACCGTGGTGCCGGATTCGTCGATGACGTCGACCCTGGGCTGCGGCGCCGGCAGGTAGACGGCCGTCCTGGTCTCGGCCAGCGCCAGGACCCGGGCGCCGGAATCCACGCCGATGCCCGGCTCGGGCACGTCGCGCTGTTCGGGTTCGTCCTCTTCCTTGGCCGGACGCAACAGCTTGAGCCGCAGGTCGGGTTGCCGGCCGCACGCCTCGAACACCGACACCGCCGACGAGCTGGCCGCCGCCGACGTCAATCGGCATCCGGTGTGCAAGCCCTTCGACGACGGCTTGATCCGCGCGTCGATCTCGCCGTAGGACAGCATCCGGACCATGTCCGAGCGCCACAGCTCGAGGCGGGTATCGCCGGCGGACAACACCGTGATGCCGTCGGAGGAAAGGGTGACCCGCTTGTCGGCATAGCTGGTGCGGGCGGGCCCGCGGCTTCCGTCGGATCCCTCGATCGTGCTGGCCTGACCGCACCCCCGATCGTCGCGATAGACCGCGACCGCGAAGCGGTAGGCCCCGGCCACCCCGCACAGCTCGCTGTCGCGCGAATAGGTCCATCGCACCTGACCGGTGACCGGATCGCGCCCTTGCACCGTACGACCGTCGGCGGTGACGACGGTTCCGGCGACCACGACAGGCTGGTCGGTCGGCGCGTTCGGGGCGGTCCAGAGTTGCTTGAGCGAGGCGGGGACCTCGTGGGCCAGCCTCGGGCTGGGGGCGGGCCCCGTCGCCGGCCGGCTGATCGT
>NZ_JBAPRN010000622.1:0-1766 GCF_049281135.1 Mycobacterium sp.
GGGAAGATCAGGCCGACCACGCCATAGGGCTCTTTCAGCGTGTAGGCGTGCATGTCGACATAGGCGTCGCTCGCGATGCCATCGGTCTTCACGTCGTAGGCGACGCCGTTGATCTTCGAACACCAACCGGCGTAGTAGCGGAAGAACTCCGAACAGGTGGACATCTGCAGTGTCGCCTGCATCAGCGGCATGCCGGTGTTCAGCGAATCCAATTGGGCGAACTCGTCAGCGTGCTCGTCGATCAGGTCCGCGATCCGCCACATGATCTTGGCCCGCTCGCGGCCCGGCAGCTGGGACCAGACACCGGACTCGAAGGACGCCTTCGCCCGTGCGACAGCCTCGTCGACCGCCTCTGCGCCGCAGTCGGTGAATTCCGTGATCGTTTCTTCGGTCGCTGGATCGATGACCGAAATGACGTCACCCGAGCCGGGTCGCTTGCGAAGGTCGTCCAAGAGTTCCTGCAGCGCCATCTGATCCCTTCCATGCCACTCACGTCGAATGCTGAGCACCTGCTTAGCATCGCTGGTGATGCCGGGTCAAGCGCATGCTTCAGTAAACGAGGGCTTTGGTCAGCAGCGCGGTGAGCCGCTTCTGCTCATCGCTGCTCAGCCGATCGGTCAACGGCGTGATCCGGTCGGCGATGGCCGCGGTGACTGCTGGCACCAGGCGGCGAGCCGAGTCGGTGAGAGTCACCCGCACCGAGCGGCCGTCGTGCGGGTCGGCGGTCTTCACGACGAGGCCGCGCTGCGCCGCCCGGTCGATCAGACCGCTGATCGTCGAGCGCTCCAGGCCGGTGAAGGTCGCCAGATCGGCCATCGTCGGCTCGCGGTCGCGCAAAATGCCGAGCACCCGCAGTTGAGTGAGCGACAGGTCATGCTCGGCCGCGACTTCGGTGAGCACCGCCATCAACGTAAATGACATCTGCGCCAACGCATCTCGCAGCTCTGCGAGATGGTCGTCGGGCCGGATGCGATCGGGCGTCATCGGGACGACGATACCAAATAGATGGTATTGCGAACTAGATAAAGCCAACCGCGTGGGGCGGATATCCTGAGCTGCGTCGGGTGCAGGACTTCCTTGCTCCAGACGCTCGCAAAAAGCTTTTTCCCAGGTTTCGCTGCTGTACATGTGTTTGCCGCCCTGGGCTCGCACAATGACGGCACCATGAACGCCGAGAATGAAGGAAGCTAATCAAATGCCCTCACGTAGCTGGCTGGCCCGACTCACCATCCCAATAATCGCCGCCGCTGCCCTGGTTACCAGCCCCGCGGTTGCGACTGCCGATCCCACCAGTGACGCGTACCTCGATCAACTGCGTGGCGCGGGCCTTACGTGGCCGCCGGGCCACGAGCAGGCGCTCATCGGGACCGCTTTGCTGGTTTGTGACGATCTCGGGTGGGGTTGGACGCCGCAACAGATTGCCAACAACGTTCACGCCAACTTGGACCCGGACAACATCCATGTGCATGACGTCGGGGCTATGGTGAACATCGCCCGTGCGGTTTATTGCCCCAACCAGCGGTGCTGGGCCCCGCACTGCTGAGACTCACTCGAATCTCTTGCGGGCGAACCGCGACGAGATAGAGCACATGAGGCGCGGACGCTCGGCTGAGCGCCCGCGCCTCATGTAGCGAGACGTGAACGTCGTCGTAGAGGGCGATCTTCATTCAGCGTCTTTGATCGCTTCGCCATAGCTCGATGTAGAGGCGCACTGCCTCCTCGAGATATTCAACTGCTGGCATTGTGCGCAGATCGCTGCGGTGATC
>NZ_JBAPRN010000623.1:0-7743 GCF_049281135.1 Mycobacterium sp.
GCTATGCCCCCTGTGCCCCCGCTGCCGCCGCTTGCTGGAAGCGTACGTAGCCGTTCTGCTCGAGCTCGTCGGCCAACTCCGGCCCACCGGATTCCGCGATGCGCCCGCCGACGAACACGTGCACGTATTCCGGATGGATGTAGCGCAGGATCCGGGTGTAGTGGGTGATGAGCAGGACGCCGCCCCGCACCGGCTGGCCGGTGCCATCGTCCCAGCCGGCTTCGGCGTAGCGGTTGACGCCCTCGCTGACCACCCGCAAAGCGTCGACGTCCAGACCGGAATCGGTCTCGTCGAGGATCGCGATCTTGGGCTTCAGCAGCCCCAGCTGCAGGATCTCGTGGCGCTTCTTCTCACCACCGGAAAAGCCTTCATTGACGCTGCGTTCGCCGAAGGCCTGGTCGATGTCCAGCTCCTGCATCGCGGCCTTGACCTCTTTGACCCAGTGCCGCAGCTTGGGCGCCTCGCCCCGGACCGCGGTCGCGGCCGAACGCAGGAAGTTCGACATCGACACCCCGGGCACCTCGATGGGGTACTGCATGGCCAGGAACAGACCGGCGCGGGCGCGCTCGTCGACGCTCATGTCCAGGACGTTCTGCCCGTCGAGCGTGATCGATCCTGATGTCACGCGGTACTTCGGGTGTCCGGCGATGGCGTAGGACAAGGTCGACTTGCCAGACCCGTTGGGGCCCATCACCGCATGGGTTTCACCGGAGCGCACCGTCAGGTTGACCCCGTTGAGGATGCCGATCTCGTCGCCGTCGGACGCATTCTCGACGCTGACGTGCAAATCTTTGATTTCCAGAGTTGTCATGAGGCGGTGATTCTCGATTCCGTGATGGCCAGTTCGTGTTCGATGGCAGTGGTCAGGCGTTCGCGTATTTCGGCGACCGCGATCTTCGCGATGATCTCGTTGAAGAACCCGCGCACCACCAACCGGCGGGCCTGTTCTTCGGGGATCCCGCGCGAGCGTAGGTAGAACAGCTGTTCGTCGTCGAATCTTCCAGTGGCACTGGCGTGTCCGGCTCCGACGATCTCGCCGGTCTCGATCTCCAGGTTCGGCACCGAGTCGGCGCGTGCACCGTCGGTCAGAACCAGATTCCGGTTCACCTCGAAGGTGTTGGTGCCGGTGGCCTCGGCCCGGATCAGCACATCGCCGACCCAGACGGTGTGCGCGTCGGGGCGGCTCGAGTCCGGATCCCCTTGCAGCGCACCCTTGTACAGCACGTTGGATTTGCAGTCCGGCTGTGCATGGTCGATGAGCAACCGGGACTCCAGATGCTGACCGTCGTCGGCGAAGTACAAGCCGAGCAACTCGGCGTCGCCACCGGGTGCGCCGAACCGCACGTTGCCGGTCATCCGCACCACCTCGCCGCCGAGCGTGATCGCGACATGACGCAGCACCGCGTCTTTGCCCAGCCGGGCGTGGTGTGCGCTGACATGCACGGCGTCATCGGCCCAGTCGGCGATCCAGACCACCGTGAGCCGCGCCGCGTCCTCGACGACGAATTCGAGGTTGTCGGCATAGATTCCGCTGCCGCGATGGTCGACGACGATGACCGCTTCGGCAAGCTCGCCCACGCGCACCTGCAGGTGTCCGTACGCCACCGCACCCGCACCGGGTCCTTCGATCGCAATCTCTACCGGCTCGGCGATCTGCGTATCACGGGCGACGGTGACGACCGTCGCGGTGTTGAACGACGAAAAGGCCTGTGCGGCAACCCGGTCGGCGGGAACGCCGCCCTGTCCGAGTCGCTCGTCGCCGCGACGCACGGTCTCCACCCGCACACCGGGCTGCTCACCGACCGCGATCTTCGCGGTTCCGGTGGCGTGCGCCGAACCGTCGTGCAGTCCGTGCAAACGTCGTAGCGGGGTGAATCGCCAGATCTCGTCGCGGCCGCCGGGAACCTCGAACGCGTTGACGTCGAACGCGGAGAACAGCTCGCCCTTGTTGGCAGCGGCGAGGGCCGAACCCTCCACCGCTTCAGTCAATCCCACCACTAGCCGACCGCACCTTCCATCTGCAACTCGATCAGCCGGTTGAGCTCGAGGGCATACTCCATCGGCAGTTCCTTGGCGATCGGCTCGACGAAGCCGCGGACCACCATCGCCATGGCCTCGTCTTCGGTCATGCCGCGGCTCATGAGGTAGAAGAGCTGATCCGCGCTGACCTTGGAGACGGTGGCCTCGTGACCCATCGTGACGTCGTCCTCGCGGATGTCGACGTACGGGTAGGTGTCGCTCCGGCTGATCGTATCCACCAGCAGCGCATCGCATTTCACGCTCGACCGGGAACCGTGCGAACCCTTGTTCACCTGAACCAGGCCGCGATAGGACGCGCGACCGCCGCCGCGGGCAACCGACTTGGAGACGATGTTGCTCGACGTGTTGGGTGCCAGGTGCAGCATCTTGGCGCCGGTGTCCTGGTGCTGGCCCTCGCCGGCGAACGCGACCGAAAGCACCTCACCCTTGGCGTGCTCGCCGGTCATCCAGACCGCCGGGTACTTCATGGTCACCTTGGAGCCGATGTTGCCGTCGACCCATTCCATGGTGGCGCCGGCTTCCGCCCGGGCCCGCTTGGTGACCAGGTTGTAGACGTTGTTCGACCAGTTCTGGATGGTGGTGTAACGGCAACGGCCACCGGGCTTCACGATGATCTCCACCACCGCCGAGTGCAGCGAGTCCGACTTGTAGATCGGCGCCGTACAGCCCTCGACGTAGTGCACGTAGGCGCCCTCGTCGACGATGATCAGCGTCCGCTCGAACTGGCCCATGTTCTCGGTGTTGATCCGGAAGTAGGCCTGCAGCGGGATGTCGACGTGCACACCCGGCGGGACGTAGATGAACGATCCGCCACTCCAGACGGCGGAGTTCAGCGCCGAGAACTTGTTGTCGCCGGCCGGAATCACCGTGCCGAAGTACTTCTGGAACAGCTCGGGTTGATCACGCAGCGCGGTGTCGGTGTCCAGGAAGACGACACCCAGTTTCTCCAGATCCTCGCGGATCGAGTGGTACACCACCTCTGACTCGTACTGCGCCGCGACGCCGGAGACCAACCGCTGCTTCTCGGCTTCGGGGATGCCGAGCCTGTCGTAGGTGTTCTTGATGTCTGCAGGAAGATCGTCCCAGGTGGCGGCCTGCTTCTCGCTAGACCGCACGAAGTACTTGATGTTGTCGAAGTGGATGCCGTCGAGGTTGGATCCCCAGTTCGGCATCGGCTTGCGCCCGAAGATTCGCAGCGCCTTCAGCCGGTACTCCAGCATCCACTCGGGCTCGTTCTTCTTGGCCGAGATGTCGCGGACCACAGCCTCCGACAACCCGCGCTGCGCGCTGGCGCCGGCCACGTCGGAGTCCGACCAGCCATAGCCGTAACGGCCCAGTGAGGCGATGGTCTCGTCCTGTGTCAGCGGTGCGTCCAACTTCTGGATCTCGGGGGTGGTCGTCATGACGACGCTCCTTGCTTGCTTGCGGTGGCTTCGACGCGAGCTGAGCGTCGAAGGGTTGACGGCTGCTCGGTGGGAGTCAGC
The DNA here is from genome assembly GCF_049281135.1 of Mycobacterium sp. Classification (GTDB taxonomy): domain Bacteria; phylum Actinomycetota; class Actinomycetes; order Mycobacteriales; family Mycobacteriaceae; genus Mycobacterium. Next base: position 3,525 of record NZ_JBAPRN010000623.1, read on the forward strand.
GGCACGTGGGTCGTGCATGCGAAGTCACCATTGACGATGGTCGCAAGCCGCTGCACGTGGGTCCCGAGCACCTCGGCCATGGCCTGCTGCTCGGTTTCGCACAATTCCGGGAACTCCTCGGCGACGTGCGACACCGGACAATGATGCTGACAGATCTGCACGCCGTGGATTGGGCCCTCGACGCGGGCGGTGGTAGCGACGTAACCGGCCTTGCTCAACGCACCAGCGACCTGCTCTGCGGCGGCTTCGACATCGTCGTCCGCGGACGACGCAGGCGCCTGAACACCGGACAGGATCGCGTCGATGCGCTGACGGGCAAAGCTGCGGACCGCCTCTTCGCCGCCGATCTCACGAAGCTGGCGCATCGCGGCGGACGCCAGATCGTCGTAACTGTGATCCAGCTTCGCGCGGCCGGTCGAGGTCAACCGGTACCGCTTGGCCGGTCGTCCGCGTCCGGCCTGCTGCCACGGCGCGGCCGGAACCGACTCGGCCTCGCCCATGTCGATCAATGCGTCGAGGTGGCGTCGCACCCCGGCGGCCGACAGACCCAGGCGCTCACCGATTTGCCCGGCGGTGATAGACCCGGACTCCAACAGCAACCGCACGACGGCGCTGCGGGTCTGACCGTCATGGCTCGCTGCAGCGGCTGCTGCTTCGGCACCTTGGACGGACTGCGGGAATTTCACAACACCAGTGTGACGCAATTCCAGCAATGGGTCCAGCAAGGCTACCCTCTGCAGACGTTGTCCTGGTCACACCTGACGCGTTCGGCCCTGCCCCGGCGGCGGTTACGCTGCTGTGATGGCAGACCGCCACCACTCGCTGAGTTCGTCGATCGCCAGCCTGCACGGCGACGAAATGGCTGTCGGCCAGCCACTGAACGACCGCGAGGAGATCGCGCTTCGTCGCACCCGAGTTTTCGGCGCCACCGGCACGGTGCTGATGGCGATCGGCGCGCTCGGAGCCGGGGCCCGGCCGGTGGTCCAGGACCCGACGTTCGGCGTCCGGCTGCTCAACCTCCCATCGCGGATCCAGACGGTGTCGCTGACGATGACGACGACCGGCGCCGTGATGATGGCCCTGGCCTGGCTGATGCTGGGCCGGTTCGCGCTGGGCAAGCGGCGCATGTCCCGCGGTGAGCTGGATCGCACGCTGTTGCTGTGGGTGCTGCCGCTGTTGATCGCGCCACCGATGTTCAGCAAGGACGTCTACTCCTACCTGGCGCAGAGTCAGATCTGCCGGCTGGGACTCGACCCGTACCGGGTGGGCCCGGCGACCGGGCTGGGCCTCGGCCATGTCTTCACCCTGTCGGTGCCCAGCCTGTGGCGGGAGACGCCGGCGCCTTACGGGCCGCTGTTCTTGTGGATCGGCCGCGGCATCTCGGCGTTGACCGGCGAAAACATCGTCGCCGCGGTGCTCTGCCATCGGCTGGTGGTGCTGCTCGGAGTGGGCCTGATCGTCTGGGCGACACCGCGACTGGCTCGGCGATGTGGCGTCGCCGAGGTCAGCGCGCTGTGGCTGGGGGCGGCCAACCCGCTGCTGATCATGCATCTGGTCGCCGGCATCCACAACGAAGCGCCGATGCTCGGGCTGATGCTGACCGGTACCGAGTTCGCGTTGCGCGGTATCGACTCCGCGCGCCCGCTGTGGCCGCGACCGTGGCCGCGGGCCAGCGGCCACCGCGCGGATTGGGCGCCATTGGGCATGCTGCTGGTCGGGGCGATCCTGATCGTGCTGTCCTCGCAGATCAAGCTGCCCTCGCTGCTGGCGCTGGGCTTCGTCACGATGGCGTTGGCGCAGCGCTACGGCGGCACTCTCAAGTCGTTCCTGCTGGCCAGCAGCCTGATGGCGGGACTGTCGCTGGCCGTGATGGCCGCGGTCGGCTCGGCCAGCCGGCTCGGGTTCGGCTGGATCTACACGCTGGGCACCGCCAACGTGGTGCGCAGCTGGATGTCGCCGCCCACGCTGATCGCGCTGGGCACCGGGCAGGTGGGCATTCTGCTGGGCCTGGGTGATCACACCACCGCGATCCTGTCGCTGACCCGTGGCATCGGCGTCTTGATCATCGCCGTCATGGTCGCCTGGCTGCTGATCGCCGTGCTGCGTGGCCGCCTGCATCCGGTGGGTGGACTCGGCGTCGCGCTGGGCGGCACCGTGTTGCTGTTTCCGGTGGTGCAGCCCTGGTATCTGCTGTGGGCCATCATCCCGTTGGCGGCCTGGGCCACCCGGCCGGGCTTCCGGATGGCCGTGATCATCGTGACAATCGTCGTCGGCATCTTCGGCCCGACGGCCAACGGCGACCGGTTTGCGCTGTTCCAGATCGTGGACGCCACCGTGGCCAGCACGGTCATCGTGCTGCTGCTGATCGCGGTGACCTACGACCGATTGCCGTGGCGGCCGCTGCCCGAGGAGCGACCCGGGCCCGAGGGGACGGGCGACAATCCGGTGCCCACCGGTCAGACCCCGCAGCCCGCTCCGCTGCCCGGCGCTTACGCTCAATCGTCGTGAGCCCGGCTTCAGACATCCACGTGCGGTTGCGCGGGGTATGCAAGCAGTACGGCTCGGGGGCGAGCGCGACGACCGCCGTTTCTCACCTCGATCTCGACGTGCACGCCGCCGAAGTACTGGCGCTGCTCGGTCCGAACGGCGCCGGCAAGACGACGACCGTGGAAATGTGCGAGGGGTTCGTCCGCCCCGATACCGGCACCATCGAAGTGCTGGGATTGGATCCGATCGCCGACAATGCCCGGTTGCGGGCACGGATCGGCGTGATGTTGCAGGGCGGCGGCGGCTATCCCGCTGCCCGGGCCGGCGAGATGCTCAACCTGGTGGCCTCCTACGCCGCCGATCCCCTGGATCCGACATGGCTACTGAACACTCTGGGTCTGACCGACGCGGCCCGCACCACCTACCGACGGCTCTCCGGCGGCCAGCAGCAGCGGCTCGCGCTGGCCTGCGCGCTGGTCGGCCGGCCGGAATTGGTCTTTCTCGACGAGCCCACCGCCGGAATGGATGCCCAGGCCCGAATCCTGGTGTGGGAGTTGATCGATGCGCTGCGCCGCGACGGCGTGACGGTGGTGTTGACCACCCACCAGCTCAAGGAAGCCGAGGAGCTCGCCGACCGGCTGCTCATCATCGACCACGGGGTGACGGTGGCCGCCGGAACGCCGGCCGAATTGACCCACAGCGGCGCCAAAGGCCAGCTGCGGTTCAGCGCGCCGCCGCGACTCGAGTTGTCGCTGCTGGTGTCGGCGCTGCCCGAGGACTACCAGGTTTCCGAGGCGACGCCGGGCGAGTATCTGGTGGAAGGCCCGATCGATCCTCAGGTGCTGGCCACCGTGACGGCGTGGTGCGCTCAGATCAACGTTCTGGCGACCGACCTGCGGGTGGAGCAGCGCAGCCTGGAAGACGTGTTCCTGGAGCTGACCGGCCGGGAGGTGCGCTCATGACCGAAACCCATTTCCCCGCCGGCACTTTCACGCCCGACCCACGACCCGCCGCGGTTCCGAAGATGCTGGCCGCGCAGTTCGGTCTCGAGCTGAAGCTATTGCTGCGTAATGGCGAGCAACTGCTGCTCACCATGTTCATCCCGATCACGCTGCTCATCGGTTTGACGTTGCTGCCGCTCGGGTCGTTCGGCGACAACCGGGCCGCCACCTTCGTTCCGGCGATCATGGCGCTGGCGGTGATCTCGACCGCGTTCACCGGCCAGGCCATCGCGGTCGCCTTCGACCGGCGCTACGGCGCGCTCAAACGGCTGGGCGCAACAGCATTGCCGGTGTGGGGCATCATCGCGGGCAAATCGGCGGCGGTCGTCACTGTCGTGTTCCTGCAATCAATCATTCTGGGCGCCTTCGGTTTTGCACTCGGTTGGCGGCCACCTCTTGCGGGTCTGGCGCTGGGCGCAGTGGTCATTGGGCTGGGCACTGCGGTTTTCGCGGCGCTGGGCTTGCTGCTTGGCGGCACGCTGCGCGCGGAGATCGTGCTGGCGGTGGCCAACCTGTTGTGGTTTGTCTTCGCCGGACTCGGTGCCCTGACCATCGAATCCGGGCTGGTCGGTTCGGCCGTCAGATGGGCGGCGCGGCTCACCCCGGCGGGGGCGCTGACCGAGTCGCTGTCCCGCGCGATGAGCCTGTCGGTGGACTGGTTCGGCGTACTGGTGCTTGTTGCGTGGGGCACGCTGGCCGGACTGGCCGCGTTGCGCTGGTTCCGCTTCACC
>NZ_JBAPRN010000624.1:0-11476 GCF_049281135.1 Mycobacterium sp.
CCGCGTAACTCGGCGCGGCACCGCTCGGCTGCGATGCACCGCAGCGGGATCGACCAACACCGCACCAGCGAGCAACTCCAGTCACCGCGCGCCCGTGCGCCGGTGCATCATCCGACGCGTCAGCTGACCCGCGATCCACAGCACCGGCCCGCCAAATCCATCGCACTTGATGATGACGAATACCACGAGATATCAGGGCAATTCGCCGGAATCGAGATGATCGAATTCGCCCTGGAACGTCAGCGCGCTCGACGCATGGTGCTGATCTGGATAGCGATCGTCTTGTCGATCACCGGCATGGTGGCCGCCGCGGCCTGGACCGTCGGCAGCAACATCAGCGGTCTGCTCTAGTCGCGCAACATCTCCGCGACCAGGAACGCCAGCTCCAGCGACTGCTGGGTGTTCAGCCTTGGATCGCAAGCGGTTTCGTAGCGTCCACCCAGATCGGTGTCCGAAATGTCTTGAGCTCCACCGAGACACTCGGTGACGTTCTCTCCGGTGATCTCGACGTGGATGCCGCCAGGATAGGTGTCCAGCGCCCGGTGCACCTCGAAGAAGCCCTGCACCTCGTCGACGATCCGGTCGAAGTGCCGGGTCTTGTAGCCGGTCGACGACTCGTGGGTGTTGCCGTGCATGGGGTCGCACTGCCAGATCACCTGATGGCCGGTCGCCTGCACCTTCTCGATGATCGGCGGCAGCAGGTCACGAACCTTGTTGTTGCCCATCCGGCTCACCAGCGTCAACCGGCCCGGCTTGTTGTGCGGGTCGAGGCGCTCGACGTATTCGACGGCCTGCTCCGGGGTGGTCGTGGGCCCGATTTTGACGCCGATCGGGTTGGCGATCACCTCCGCGAAGGCGATGTGCGCGCCGTCGAGATGCCGGGTGCGGTCCCCGATCCACAGGTAGTGCGCCGACAGGTCGTACAGCTGCGGCTCACCATCGTCGGCATCGAACAGTCGCAGCATCGCGCGCTCGTAGTCGAGCACCAAAGCCTCATGGCTGGCGTAGATTTCGGCGGTTTGCAGGTTGCGGTCGGCCACCCCGCAGGCGCTCATGAACTTGAGCCCGCGGTCGATCTCGGAGGCCAGCGCCTCGTAACGCGCGCCGGCCGGCGAGGTGCGGACGAACTCGCGATTCCAGTCGTGCACCAAATGCAGCGACGCCAGCCCGGACGAGGTCAATGCGCGAACCAGGTTCATCGCCGCACCGGCGTTGGCGTAGGCCCGCACCAGCCGCGACGGGTCATGCTCGCGCGCCGCGGCGTCTGGCTCGAAACCGTTGATCATGTCGCCGCGGTAGGAACGCAGGCCCAGCGCATCGAGGTCGGCCGACCGGGGCTTGGCGTACTGCCCCGCGATGCGGGCCACTTTGAGCACCGGCACGCTGGCGCCGTAGGTCAGCACCACCGCCATCTGCAGCAAGGTGCGGATATTGCCCTTGATGTGCGGCTCGGTGTTGTCCACGAACGTCTCCGCGCAGTCGCCGCCCTGCAGCATGAACGCCTCACCGCGGGCGACCTGGGCCAGCATCTCCTGCAGCCGCACGATTTCCGACGGCACCGTCACCGGCGGCACACTTTCCAGAACCTTGCGGATCGGTTCGACCTGCTCACGTGTCCAACTCGGCTGTTGTGCAGCGGGCTTGGCCAGCGCGGCGTCCAGCCGCGCACGCAGGTCCGCCGGCAGCGGAGGCAGCGACGGCAGCTGCTCGATCGGTACGTCAACGGTCCAGTTCACCCGTCCATGGTAACCGGGCGGCACACGCCCCCAATCACGCCGCGATCAGGGCCGATGCGGAAAGCCCGAGCTAGCGCCCGTCGCCGTCGGACATGATCACCTGGTGGCGCGTCCGCTGGTCGCGGGCGTCGACCAGCGCGTCGTGCACATTCGCCGACCGGCGCGGCAGCCGGGGGCTGCCACGGTCCTCCCAGAGCTGGCGCAGCTCATGGGTGAATCGCGGGATCGGCGGCGGCAGATGGGTCATCGGACCCCACAACTGGCACAGCGCGACGTGGTCGTAGGCACCGACCCAAGCCCACAGTTCGATCGGCTCAGCCCCGTCGATGTCGAAGAACGTCTCGAGATCGTCGCGGATCTGCGCGCGCGACCGCCACACCTGCGAGGCCGGCGACGGCAGCTTGGGCAGCACGTTCGCACGCACCCACTTGCCGGCTCGCTCCGGATTGAATTCGGTTGATACGGCATAGTATTCGCGGCCGTCCTCGGCGACCACCCCGATCGAGATCAGCTCGATGTTGTATCCGTCATCGATGAACTCGGTGTCGTAGAAATAGCGCACCGCCACCTCACCCGACGCCGGCGCCGCTGACGAACACGCTCGGCACCGACTCCGGCGGCGGCGCTGGATGCACTTCACGGTCCAGCGCCGCATCGACCAGGCGGTGCGAGGGCAGACGCGGGGTACCCGCGATCGCGTACTGCAGCCACAGCTTGGCGTGCACGACAGGCCGGCGCAGGGTCCGTTCGCGCTCCAGCGCGCGGCCCATCTTGTCCAGCCGGCGCAGGTAGAGGTAGCGGGCCCAGGGCGCCTGCGGGCGTGACAGCCTGATCGCCCCGATGAACAGCAGCGGGACGAAGAACATCCCGATCAGTCCGGTCCAAACCTTGCCCTTGAGCACAACCAGCACAGCCAGCGGCAACGTCAGCACCATCGCGAAGACCACAGCGGCCCGCAATACCGTCGAATGCGTGGTGTCCTGCCACAGGCTGATGAAGAACATCAGCGGGTGCAACCCCAGAACCAGGAGTCCACCCACCGCGACCGCGGCGAACACCGCGTCGACCGACGTCCGCCCGTCTTCCTCCCAGTAGACGTCGGACAGGTGCAGGATCAAGGCATACTCGTCGAGCACCAGCGCGGCGCCGATGCCGAAAACGATTGCGATCGCGGTGAATTCGGGCTCGGTCCCGTTGACGGACAACGCCACCAGCGTGATGCCGGAGATCATCACCATGACGACGCCGACCACCACGTGATGGACGTGCTTGGAGCCGATGTGGATGTTGCGTGGCTCCCACCACCGGGGCGGCCGGCCGGTGCTGTCGCGGCGGCGGATCAACCGCACGGAGGTGCGGGTCACGAAGAAGGTGAGGATAAAGGCGATCAGACAGCACAACAGGGGTAATCGACCGCGACCGATGATGTCGTGTTCGAACCAGTGGAGCACGCTTGAAAAGCTACGCTCCCTTCGGCCCGATGACCGTCCGCGACACCGACTAGCACGCCCGCACCGATTAAGCTGTCACCGACATGAGTAGATGGGGCTCGCCCGACGCGGGCAGTGGGCGCGGGCGGGTAGCCACGGCGCAGCCGAATATCTGGCGAAACGCCGGATGGGCGCTGCTTCAGGCGCTGGCGCTGGTCGCGCTGGGTTACGCCGGGTGGCGAGTGGTCGGAAGCACCACGTATCGCATCGATATCGACGTCTACCGGATGGGCGGCCAGGCCTGGCTGGACGGCCATCCGCTCTACAGCCCTGATGTGAAGTTCCACACGCCGATCGGGCTGAACCTGCCGTTCACCTATCCCCCGCTGGCCGCCGTCATCTTCGCCCCGTTCGCCTGGCTGGGCATGCCGGCCGCCAGCGTCACCATCACCCTGATCACGCTGGCGCTGCTGCTGGTCTCGACGATGATCGTCCTGACCCGGATGGACGTGTGGGAGACCAGCCGGTGGGTGCCCGGGCCGGCATGGTCGCGTCGCTGGTGGCTGACCGCCCTGATCGTGGCGTGGGCGACGCTCTACTGGGAGCCAATCGAGGCGAACTTCGCCTTCGGTCAGATCAACGTCGTTTTGATGACGCTCGTGATCGCCGAGTGTGTGCCGCGTCGCACGCCGTGGCCGAGGGGGCTGCTGCTGGGACTGGGCATCGTGCTCAAGCTCACTCCGGCGGTGTTCCTGCTGTACTTCCTGCTGAACCGGGACCGCCGCGCCGTCCTCACCTCGTTGGCGTCGGTCGTGACTGCGCTCGCGGCCGGGTTCGCGTTGGCCTGGCAGGACTCGTGGGAGTACTGGACTCACACCGTGCGCAACACCGATCGGATCGGATCGGCGAGCCTGAACACCAACCAGAACATCGCCGGAACGTTGGCTCGGCTGGGTCTCGACGAGCACCAACGATTCCTGCCATGGGTGCTGGCCTGTTTCCTGGTGCTGGCGCTGACGGTGTGGGCGGCGCGTCGAGCGTTGCGCGCCGGCGAGCCCGTCTTGGCGGTGATTTGCATTGCCCTGTTCGGGCTGGCGGTGTCGCCGGTTTCCTGGTCGCACCACTGGGTGTGGATGCTGGAGGCGGTATTGGTGACGGCCGTGCTGGCCTGGCGCCGGCGAAACGTCGTCATGGCTGTGGTCAGCGCCGCGGGAGTGGCGTTGATGGTGTGGACGCCGATCGATCTGATGCCCAAGCACCACGAGGTGACCGCGCCACTGTGGCGTCAGCTCGCCGGAGTGTCCTACCTGTGGTGGGCGCTGGCGACCCTGGTCGCCGCCGGAGCCACCATTTCGGTCGCCGCCGGAACCGCGCCCGCGGCTCGGCCGTCGACTGCGCCGGCGCCGGTGTCCGCAGTCAGCTGATCGCTTATCCGGCAGCCGTCTGCGGAATCCGAGACGACGATTGCTGGCCCGGCGCGGATCCGTTGTGGTTCTTGAGCGTCGCGGCGTAGATGTCGACGTATTCCTGATCGGAAAGCCCCATCAGCTCGTAGATCACCTCGTCGATGACGGCGCGTTCGATGAACCGGTTGCCCGCCAGACCGTCGAACCGGGAGAAGTCCATCGGCTTGCCGAACCGGACCGTGACCTTTCCGAACCGGAGCATCGAGGTTCCGGGCGGGTTCACCTTATCGGTGCCGATCATCGCCACCGGGATCACCGGGACGCCGGTCTCCAGCGCCAGGCGCGCCAGCCCGGTCTTGCCTTTGTAGAGCCGGCCGTCGGGCGAGCGAGTGCCTTCGGGATACATGCCGAGCAACTTGCCTTCGCCCAGAACCCGCTGGGCGGTGTCCAACGCGGCTTGAGCCGCGTCGGCGCTACTGCGGTCGATCGGCACCTGGCCGACGGCGGTGAAGAACCACCGGCTCCACCAGCCCTTGAAACCTTTTCCGGTGAAGTATTCCGACTTCGCCAGGAACGTGATCCGGCGCCGCACCACCAACGGCAGGTAGAAGCTGTCCATCACCGCCAGATGGTTGCTGGCCAAAATCGCCGGCCCGGACTGCGGGACATATTCCAGTCCTTCGATTTTTGGTCGGCCGAGGATGGCTAGCAATGGGCCGAGGAAGATGTACTTCAAAAGCCAGTACGCCATTGAGCCTCCTACTCAGCCGCGCCAACAGTGTTCAGCGCCAAGCCTACCGATCGAGGGTGTGTGGGACCACAGCACACGCACCACTTAACAAACACTTACGACTTACTCACGCCTTCGATACCGACTCGACAGCTGTCAGCAAATCGATTTCCTATTCGTCGACGGTGACGGAGATGGGCTGATAGCGAGTCGCCGGGCGGGAGTCGGCTGCAGCCTCGGGTTCCGCACCGCCGCCCGGCGGTCCGTCCGGCCGCGGCGGCGGCGTCTGATCGACTTGATCGACGATGGCCCGAATCACTGCCAGCAGCGAGACACTGTGCTCGGCGATGACGGTCAGCAGCGGATGTTCGTCCCCGCTGACCACCGCGGCCAACGCGCACACCGGGCACCACACCTGCTGGCATTTGCCGGTGCCTGCGCCGGCACCGATTGCCATCGACGCGGCCAATCGCACCGCGGGATCGATCTGGTCGAGGATTTTCTGCGCAAGCTTGCGTAATTCCGGTCCGATGTCGGGGTGCACGCCAGTCATCTGCGCCGCTCCTCGGTGCTTTCCCAGATCGCACTGCCCTGTCGATCGTCACCGGCGGTCACTTCGGCCACACCTCCGGATCGGGTTGAAAACGCACCGTCAATTCGCTGCCGCGAAGATGCGCGTCGATTACCGTGCAGCGCCGCAGAACGGACGCCAATCGGACTCTTCGCCGCATCCCACCGGCACCGACGATCAGGTCGTCACCGACCCTGCCCAGGCTGAGCGCCCCGGAATCGATCTGCGGCAACTCTAGCCGCAATCGGTACACCGACTGCAGCCCGGATCCGGATTCAAGATCGACGACGGGACGCAGCGGGCCGGGCGGCGCCGACCCGTCGCGGCGGCGTGCGCAGTCCAGCAGCTCGGCCAGCGCCTTGGCACCGATCGGCTCGCCGGCCAGATGCGGGGTGAGGACCAGCGCCACGTCGCCGATCGCGGCATCGAGTTCGTCCAACACGGTTCGCTGTTCGCTGATCCGCTCCGAGTACCAGTCGAAGGCCGGATGCGCCGGCAGGTTGCGGTATTCGTACGAATCGTCCTGCATCAGAATCTGGTTGACGATTAACTCCTCGACGCGCACCCCCATCAGCGCCAGCGAGCCCAGCGTGCGGACCGCCTCGGCCGCCACGACCCGCTCCGCGGTGAGCACCAGGTGCGCGCCGACGCGCGTGCCATCGGCCAGCAGCGCGCTGAGTTTGTCGACGCTGGCGCTGACGCGTTCCAGCAGTTCCACCACCGCGGAGGACCGCACGTCGTCGGCGCCGGTGGAGAGCCTGCGATGGCGTGGCCACGCGCGCTCGACGTACAGCGCGAAGGTCGCCGGCAAGGTCAGCATCCGCAGTGCATCGGCGGTCGATGCGCAGTCGACCACGATGTGGTCCCACTCCCCGCACTTTGCCAGCTCACCGACCTCATGCAGGCCGAGCACTTCCTGAACCCCTGGGAATGCCGAAAGTTCTTCGGGCGCAATGTCGCCCAGCTCCGATTCGGGGAAGCGGCGACCGAGTGTGTCGACCACCGTGCGCCAGCGCGCTTCCAGCAGCGCCAGAGTGTCCACCGCCAACGCGTCGAGCGAACCGCCGCCGGCGTCAGTCGACCCGGTTTCAAGATCGGCCATCACCCGTACGGCATCGCGTCGACCGGTCGGCGAGACCGCGACACCGAGCACATCGCCCAGCGAGTGCGCCTGGTCGGTCGACACCAGGAGCACCCGCTGACCGGCGCGCGCTTCATGCACGGCCGTCGCGGCCGCCAACGTGGACTTGCCTACCCCACCCTTGCCGACGAAAAGACTGATCCGGGCCGGGGCGGGCGCTGCGGACTCACTCAGCCTCGACTCGTTTCTTCAGATCCTTCAACGCGGTGTCGGTCAACCTGCGCTCGGCTTTCCGTTTGAGCAGACCAATCATCGGAATCGCCAGGTCGACCGTGAGCTCGTAGGTCACGTCAGTCCCAGATCCCTTGGGCGCCAACCGATATACGCCGTCGAGGGCCTTTAGCAGTGAACTGGAGACCAGCGACCAGCTCACCGACTTACGGTCCTTCGGCCACTTGTAGGACAGCACCAGAGTGTCTTTGAGGACGCTGGTGTCCAGCACCAGCCGCGCCACCTTCGGGTTGCCGGCGGAGTCTGCTTCCAGCACCTCGGCCTCGGTGTATTCCGACACCCAATCGGGATACGAGCCGATATCGGCGATCACGTCCATGACCGTGCTGGGCTTCGCGTCGATGTAGATCGTCTGGGCCGTCTTCTCCGCCACCTAATCGCTTCCTTCTCTGCGCAGCGCGGGTTGGACTCCCCGGCCCGCCGCTATGCCTGCGTCATCTGGGGCCCAACCTCGACCCACGGCAGAAACGGTACTCCCCGGCGAAGCTCAGCCCTGGTCAAGCATCGGAGAAACTCCGACCTGGCGGGAGCGTTCCAGCGTCATCTTTACTTCGAAGGCCATTTTCTTGCCCGCAACCCGACGCCGATGCGTGATTTTCGAGAGATTGAGCTTGGCCGGTTGCGAGGCCGCCACCCCGGACGGCTCCGCGTGCAGAAAGTAATGCAGCAGCACGCCGTCCAGCATCGGCTCCAGCCAGATCTCCATCGTGCCGGTCAGCGGCCCCGTTGCTGCCCACCGAACGCCCAGCGGTCCGCGCTCTTCGGTAACTTCCAGCCGCAGATCGGGCCACCATCGCCGCCAATTGGCCGGGTCACCTACGAAGGCCCCGACGCGCGCCGGATCGGCGGCGACAAACGTCTCGTCGGCAATCTGAACGCTGTGCACGGCCAATAGCTTCACATACAGCTGGCCGACCGGCGCACTACCCTCCGGGCTTGCATCGTCGCCGGACTAGGCTGGTTCCCCGCTTGGTCGGATTCACTGAAGCGAGGTCAGAAGAGTGCGTGAAATTACCGCGCCCGCCCCATTCACGGTTGACGAGCACGACAACATCGTTGCCGCGGTGTTCGAGCACGAGCGCAACGACCCCGACGCGGTGATCTTTCAGCGCCTGGTCAACGGGGCCTGGACCGATGTGACGTGTGCTGCTGCGGCAGCCCAAATCCGCTCCACCGCATTGGGTTTGATCGCAGACGGGGTGCAGCGCGGCGATCGGGTGGCCATCTTCTCGGCCACCCGCTACGAGTGGGCGATCCTCGATCAGGCCATCCTCGCGGTCGGCGGCGTCACCGTCCCGATCTACGAGACGTCGTCGGCCGAGCAGGTGCGCTGGGTGCTGACCGATTCGGGCGCGGTGATGGCCTTCGCCGAAACTGATGCCCACGCTTCGATGATCGCCGAACTGGCCGGCGAGCTGCCCGAACTGCGGCGCGTGCTGCAAATCGACGGATCGGGTCCCAAAGCGCTCGACGAACTCGAGCAGGAGGGCGCGTCGGTCGACCCGGCCGAGCTCACGGCACGGGTCGAGGCGCTGCACGCCGACGATCCGGCGACGTTGATCTACACCTCGGGCACCACCGGGCGGCCCAAGGGCTGCCAGCTGACCCATTCGAACCTGGTCTACGAGACCCGCGGAGCCAAGGCGGTGCTGCCGACACTGCTGCGCAAGGGTGAGCGGCTGCTGGTGTTCCTGCCGCTCGCGCATGTGCTCGCGCGGGCGCTGACGCTGTGCGCGTTCCACAACAAGGTCGTCGTCGGATTCACCAGTGACATCAAGAATTTGGTGCCGATGTTCGCGGTGTTCAAACCGACCGTCGTGGTGTCGGTGCCGCGGGTGTTCGAGAAGGTGTACAACACCGCCGCGCAGAATGCCGCCAACGACGGCAAGGGCCGCATCTTCGAGATCGCCGCCCAAACCGCCGTCGACTGGAGCGAGGCATCCGATAACGGCGGCGCGGGTCTGCTGCTACGGGCCAAGCACGCCCTGTTCGATCGGCTGGTGTATCACAAGCTCCGCGCGGCGCTGGGCGGCGACTGCAACGCGTCGGTATCCGGCGGGGGACCGCTGGGCGCGCGGCTGGGCCACTTCTATCGCGGCGTCGGCCTGACCATCTACGAGGGTTACGGCCTGACCGAGACCAGTGCGGCGATCACCGTCAACCAGATCGATGCGCTGAAGGTCGGTACGGTCGGAAAGTTATTGCCGGGCAACAGTATCCGCATTGCCGACGACGGCGAGCTGCTGCTACGCGGGGGTGTGGTGTTCGCCGGCTATTGGCACAATGATCAGGCCACCAGCGAGGCGTTCGAGGACGGCTGGTTCAAGACCGGCGACCTGGGCGCGGTCGACGAACAAGGATTTCTGACGATCACCGGTCGCAAGAAGGAAATCATCGTCACCGCTGGCGGAAAGAACGTTGCCCCAGCCGTTTTGGAAGATCAGTTGCGGGCGAACCCGCTGATCAGCCAGGCGATGGTGGTCGGCGACGCCAAGCCGTTCATTGGAGCGTTGATCACCATCGATCCCGAGGCGTTCGAAGGCTGGAAGCAACGCAACGGTAAGTCGGCCGACTCGTCGGTGGGCGATCTGGCCAACGACCCCGATCTGATCGCCGAGGTGGACCGCGCGGTCAAACAGGCCAATCTGTCCGTGTCGCATGCGGAGTCGATTCGCAAATTCCGCATTCTGCCCGTCGACTTCACCGAGGACACCGGCGAGCTGACCCCGACGATGAAGGTGAAGCGCAAGGTGGTTGCCGAGAAGTTCGCCGACGACATCGAGGCGATCTACCACAAGGACTAGCCGCTGAGCAGGCCGGACAGCCGCTGGGCCAGATCGTCCCAGCGCCACTGCGCGGTGGCCCACTCCCGGCCGGCGGCGCCCATCGCAGCGGCCCGATCCGGATCGGCCAGCAGCTCGCTGACCGCGTCGGTGATCAGCTGCACCGAGCGACCGTCGACCACGACCCCAGTCTGGTTGTGCCGCACGGTTTCCGGCGCGCCACCCGAGGATCCGGCGATCACCGGCACACCAGTGGCAGATGCTTCCAGGAAGACGATGCCCAGCCCTTCGACATCCAGCCCGGCACCGCGAGTCCGGCACGGCATGGCGAACACGTCGGCCATCGCGTGGTAAGCGGGGAGATCCGCCGACGGAACACCGCCGGTGAACGTGACGTGATCGCTGACACCGAAGCGCTCGGCCAGCCCGCGCAGCGTGTCCAGATACGGACCCCCGCCGGCGATGACCAGCGCGGCGCCGTCCACCCGCTGCCGGATCGCCGGCAGCGCCCGGATCAACATGTCCTGGCCTTTGCGCGGTACCAACCGGGACAGGCATAGCACCGTGGGCCGCTGGCCCAGACCGTAGCGGGCGCGCTGCTCGGCGCGGCTGACCGGATCGGGACGGAACCGCTCGGTGTCGACGCCGGGCGGCAAGTGTTCCAACCGGGCTCGCGGTCCGAACGCCGACGCGAAACGCCGTCGGGTGTATCGGCTGACAAACGTGACGACATCACTGTCCTCGCCGATGCGACGCAGCACCGACCGTGCCGCCGGAAGCATCGACCAGCCCACCTCGTGACCGTGGGTACTCGCCAGCACCCGGCTGGCGCCGGCTCGACGGGCGCGCTGAGCCAGCAGGGCCAGCGGCGCCGCGGCGCCGAACCATACGGTGTCGATGTCGTCTTCGGCGATCAGCCGCCGCATCCGCGAGTCGACGGTTGGTACGGGCAGCATCAGCGACCCGGGGTGTCGCACCACGCGATAGCCGGCGGTCTGCGCGTCGAAGACGTCGGCGTCCTTCCATTGCGGCGCGTACACCGTCAGGGTGTGCTCGCCGGTAGCGGCCAGCCGCGACACCAACTCGACCAGATACGACTGGATGCCGCCACGCCGAGGCGGAAAGTCGTTGGTTACCAGCAGGACCCGGGGCACCTACGAAGGCTAGCCTGATGGCTCCGGGTGTCGAAATCGGCGTTCAGCGCGTGGGCTGACGTGACAGCCACTGCTGCCAGTCGGCGAGTATCCCCGCCGGGTCGGCGCCGAGGACGTCGTGAACAGCATCGGGCAGATCGGCATGCCCGTCACCGCAGGCGGCCCGGTACAGGGCCCGCAGCGTCGGCGCTCCGCGGGTGTCGGCGACGAAAAGCGCGAACAACCAAGCCCGGTCGTAGGCCTGCGAGCGCTGCGGCCCCGGGGCGGCCAGGTCGGCGTCGGACGGCAGCGCGG
>NZ_JBAPRN010000625.1:0-38178 GCF_049281135.1 Mycobacterium sp.
AAACCATGGGTCACCGAGATGGCGACGACGGTCACCCAGGAATGCATCACCCTGCACGGTGGCACAGGTTACGCGAGCGAAACCGGGCTGGAGGGGCTGCACCGCGACGCCGTGGGCGGGCTGATCATCGAAGGCACCACCGACATGCACCACTCCACAGTCGCCCACCTGCTGGGACTGCCCGATGCCGCGATCGGCATCTTCTAATGGTCGACATCGGAATCTGCTCCATGCAGACGCACTACACGATCCAGCCAGCGGAGCTTGCGCGCTGGGCGGAGGAAACCGGCTTCGAGTCGGTGTTCTTCGGCGAGCACTCCCACGTGCCTACCAACCGCGAGACGAAGTTTGTGCTCGAGGTCGAAATGCCGGACTACTACCGCGAGATCTCCGACCCGTTTATCTCTATGACGGCGGCCGCGGCTGTCACTGAGCGGATCAAAGTCGGGACCTCGGTTTGTCTGGTGCCCGAGCACAACCCGATCATCCTCGCCAAGGCCACCAGCTGTGTGGACCTGGTGTCGAGCGGCCGGCTGGTCCTCGGAATCGGCGCGGGCTGGAGCGCTGAGGAACTCCGGGATCACGGCGTCGAGCACAAGGACCGCTGGCGGATCACCCGGGAACGGATGCTCGCGGTGCGGGAGATCTGGGGCAACGAGATCGCGGAGTTCCACGGGGACTTCGTCGACTTCGACCCCCTGTACTGCTGGCCGAAACCTGTCCAGCCCGGCGGACCGCCGGTGCTGATCGGTGCCGCCGCCGGTCCGATGATCGCCCGCCACATCGTCGAGTACTGCGACGGATGGCTCCCCTTGGACGGGCTGCACACCGACCTCGTCGGAGGCCTGGCGAACCTCCGCACGGAGTCGTCACGGAAGGGCCGGCCGATGAGCGACCTCGATTTGACCGTAATCACCGCCTACACCCTCGCTGGTGTGGAGGGCAGCGTCGCCCGAGTTGCCGAGCTCGTCAGCATGGGCTTCAACCGGGTTTTGCTGTTGCTCGCTCCGAGCGAACCCGAGCAGCAGTGGGAAGAGCTGGAGCACCACCGTGAACTCCTGTGCGCCGCCCAGAAGGCGGGCCTATGAGCCGGCGACCCAGCCAGCAGACTTCGGCTCCAGTTTGCTCCCTGGGGTGGGGCTGGTACACCGACAAGGCCCACCTTGAGACTCTGCTGGACGAAGGTCAAAGAAATCGGGCATCCACGCCGTTCATCTATCGGCCGGCCAGCGCGGTTCAGTTCACCAGCCACGCGGGTGTCGCTTCGGGCTGCCACTGGCAGGGACGCCAGCAGCTACCTGCAGGTGCTTATGTCCTGGAACCAGACACTGTCCCCGCCACTAATAAGAAACGGCACCCGTAGATCGCTCCGAGTGCCGGTTTCATGCCACAGCCGTTGCTTATGCTTCGTCGCATCGGCCAGACATCCGGCTGCTGGTGGCGGCAGGGAGACGGCAGCCTCCGTAGGGCCGAACTGCCCGAGGGAGAGTAAAGTCTTGACCGTCTCGCATACGGAACTTGAGTTCCGTCTAGGGTTTGGTACCGCACGTCGTGTCGTACATGCGCTGGCGGTTCACTCGGTGTTGCGCCGGGCTCGGCGGTAGTTGGGCAGAGGAGGAGTTGGCGGGTGTTTCAACTGCTCAAGAAGGCCTGGATGCCGTTGCTTCTTATCGTCGTTGTCACACTGGGCGGGTATGTCGTGCTCCGGGTCCGCGACAGTTTCGGCACCAACGGTTACGTATCAGGCGGCGACGCAAACGGCGACGATACGAAGCCGTTCAACCCGAAACACATCACTTACGAGGTCACGGCGCCGTCGGGCGGCACTGTCAGCGTCAACTACCTGGATCAGGATGGCCAGCCTCACCTCGTCGACCACGCACCGCTGCCGTGGTCGTACACCATCGTGACAACGCTGCCGTCGATGGCGGCGAACATCGTCGCGCAAGGCGATAAAGACATGCAGCACATCCGATGCCGGGTCATCGTCGACGGAGAAGTCCGCGACGATCGCTCGATCGACGAATACCAGCCCTTCATCTACTGCTTGGTGAAATCCGTATGAGCAACGAGCCCGGCCGCCGGTCCCGCACCGCCCGCCTGCTCCGCGTCCTGGCTTTGCCGATCGTCCTGCTCTGGCTCCTCGTGGCGTTGGGCACCACGTTGTTTACCCCCGAACTCGGCGAGGTGGCGGGGAAGCACTCGGTGCCCATGACTCCGCGAGATGCGCCGGCGTTCAAGGACATGATGAACATCGGCCACAAGTTCCAGGAGTTCGACACGGACTCCACGGCGATGGTCGTGTTGGAAGGCGATGGCAAGCTCGGCGACAGCGCGCACGTGTTTTACAACAAGATCGTCGCCAAGCTCAAGGCGAGCAAGCATGTCCAGCACGTTCAGGATTTCTGGAGTGATCCGCTGACCGCCGCCGGCTCCCAAAGCCCGGACGGTAAAGCCGCCTACGTGCAGGTCTTCCTCGACGGTGCACAGGGCACCACTCCCGCTCACAAGTCGGTCGCCGAGGTCCGCAAGATCGTCAAAAGCGTCCCGCCGCCGCCGGGTGTCAAGGCCTATGTGGCCGGCAACACCGTGCTCAACACCGACACACTTATCGCCGCACACAACAGCATGAACTTGATGACTACGGTCACGATCGGCGTCATCTTTGTGATGCTGCTATTCATTTACCGCTCGCTGAAGAACGCGATCCTTACGCTGATGCTGGTCCGCTTCGAGCTCTATGCCGCCGAAGGCATCGTGGCGACTGCCGGGAATCTGAACATCATCGGCCTGACCCCGTACGCCGTCAGCATGGTCACGATGCTGACCATCGCCACAGGAACTGACTATTTCATTTTCCTGTTGGGCCGGTACCACGAAGCCCGATCCCGTGGCGAAGATCGAGAACAGGCGTACTACAGCGCCTACAACGGCGTGTTGCACGTCATCCTGGGATCGGGTCTGACGATCGTGGGCGCCTGCCTGTGCCTGACTGCAACCAAGCTTCCGTACTTCCAGACCATGGGGATTCCGTGCGCCATCGCGTTGGTGGTGACAATGCTGGCAGGTCTGACGCTGGCTCCGGCCCTACTCACGATCGCGTCCAAGTTTGGTTTTTTCGATCCGAAACGTCAAGTGTCGGAACGGGGTTGGCGCAAAATCGGTACCGCCGTGACGAGGTGGCCGAAACCGATTATTGTCGTGACATCGTTTATCGCGGTGATCGGTTTCGTCAGTCTGATGACGTATGTCCCGAGTTACAACGACAAGAAGTTCACCCCACCGGACATCGCGGCCAACGTCGCTCAGACCGCGGCCGAGCGGCATTTCTCCCAGGCGCGCATGAATCCGGAATTGCTGATGGTCGAAGCCGACCATGATCTACGCGATCCGGCGGACATGCTGATCATCGACAGAATTGCCAAGAGCGTCTTCCATGAGCGCGGCATCGGGCGGGTGCAAACGATCACCCGCCCTCTCGGTGCGCCGATCGAGCACAGTTCGCTGCCCTTCGTGGTGGCCATGAATAGTTCCAGCACCCTGCAGACGGCGAAATTCATGAACGACAGCATGGCGTCGATGCTCCAGCAGGCAGACGAGTTGGGCAGAACGCTCAGTGTCATGGAGCACATGTATGGCGTCATGAAGGACCTCACTGACACGACTCACAGTATGGTCGGCAAAACGCACGAACTGTTGGACACCACCAACCAACTGCGGGACCGCATCGCTGACTTCGACGATTTCTGGAGACCCATCCGCAGCTATTTCTATTGGGAGAAGCACTGTTTCGATATTCCGATGTGCTGGTCGTTGCGATCCATCTTTGATGCGCTGGACGGCATCGACGAGATCTCCGAGAAGTTTACCGGCCTCACAACCGATTTCGACCACCTCGATCGTTTGATGCCTCAGTTGCTGGCCGATTTTCCGCGGATCATCGATTCGATGAAGACGATGCGTGACGCCATAATGTCGACTCACAGCTCCATGGCAGGCATTCAGCGCCATATGCAAGAAGCCGCCGAAGGCTCAACGATGATGGGCAACTACTTCGACCAAGCGAAGAACGACGACAGCTTTTATCTCCCGCCGGAAGTATTCCAAAACCCCGACTTCAAGCGCGGACTGAAAATGTTCGTGTCGCCGGATGGTAAGGCGGTCCGGTTCATCATCACCCACCAGGGAGACCCCGCGTCGGTGGAGGGAATCCGGCACGTCCAGGGCATCAAGCAGGCGGTCGCCGATGCCATCAAGGGAACTCCGCTGGAATCAGCGAAGGTCTCGCTGGCCGGTACGGCTTCGATGTACAGCGACATGCAGGACGGGGTCGTGATCGACCTGACAATCGCCGGCATCGCGACGCTGATCCTGATCTTTTCGATCATGCTGCTGATCACCCGCAGCTTGGTGGCCTCGCTGGTGATCGTCGGTACCGTGCTGGCATCGCTGGGCACCGCATGCGGTCTTTCCGTGCTGCTCTGGCAGGACATCCTCGGGCTGGGCTTGCAATGGATCGTGCTGCCGCTGACGGTCATCATCCTGCTGGCCGTGGGGTCCGACTACAACCTGCTGCTGGTTTCCCGGCTGAAAGAAGAAATCCCGGCCGGCCTCAACACCGGCATCATCCGCGGCATGGGTGCCTCCGGCCGCGTCGTCACCGCGGCTGGCCTCATATTCGCAGCGACCATGGCGTCGATGATCGTCAGCGACCTGCGGGTGATCGGGCAGTTCGGCACCGCGATCGGGATGGGCCTGCTCGTCGACACATTTATCGTGCGGGCCTTCATGACCCCGGCGATCGCCGCCGCGTTGGGCCGCTGGTTCTGGTGGCCGCTGAACACCTTCCGGATGAAAGCGCAGGCTCCCGAGTCAGAGACCAACACGGCGCCCATCCCACAACTGACCAGGGTTTAACGCGCGCAGCCGGTATCGCTATCTGGCACGCTCTCGGTTGGCAACGGTGATACGCACCGGATCGGAGTTACACATGGCAGACACGGAATCGAGCCTTCGCCAACGCACGGATGGCCGGCTGGACCGATCCCGTGATCCCGCGATCCTCAACGCCGCTCTCGCCGCACTGACCGAAAACGGCTACGACGCCACCAACATGGATGACATCGCTGCGCGCGCCGGCGTCGGCAAGGCCGCAATCTACCGGCGCTGGTCGTCGAAAGCGGCGTTGATCACCGACACCCTGGTCTACTGGCGGCCCGATCTGCGCACCGACGACGCCCCGGACACCGGGAGCTTGGCCGGTGACATGGAAGCACTCATCGAGCGGGCGGTACGTAACGACAACGAGTTGATCACCAACGACCTCGTGCTGCGCGTCGCGTTAGAAGCCACCCGTGACCCACAGCTCGCTCCGGCTCTCGACGATCTGATGTTGTTGAGGGGCGGTCGCATCATCTCTCATATTCTGGCCCGTGCCGAAGCTCGTGGTGAGATCGACGCCGACCGCGACTGGTCCCTGGTCGCCGATGCCCTCACCGCAATGGGCCTGCTAAGGGTGCTCAAAGGGCAAACCGTGGATGGGGAGTTCATTCGACAGGTCATCGACACGCTCGTTATTCCCGCGCTGTCGGCGTAGGGCTGCGGGCACCGGTCACTCCGCGGCGAGGTTGGCGCTATCAACAAAGGTGAGTTGTCCGCTGTCCAGCCGAATCGCCCAACGGCGGGCAGTCGCTTCGCCGCCTTACGGACCTCGCCCGGTCAATGATCCTCAACGGTGCACGACCCTCGTTGATTGCTGGGTGGTCGCACACCTTGCATCCCAATCGAGTTACCGCTCTTGACGCCGTCAATACCCGAGAGTTTAGCCGCATATAA
This sequence comes from Mycobacterium sp., assembly GCF_049281135.1. Classification (GTDB taxonomy): domain Bacteria; phylum Actinomycetota; class Actinomycetes; order Mycobacteriales; family Mycobacteriaceae; genus Mycobacterium. Next base: position 5,836 of record NZ_JBAPRN010000625.1, read on the forward strand.
CGAACGGGACTGAACGGGAACGAGATGGAGGGGTGCCCCGGACCGCTTGGCTACAACGTGTTGTGTTCGCGGATCAAGTCCAAAGCGCGCAGATCACGGTCGGCGATCGCCTCGACCAATGTGGCGTGAAATTCGTAGCGAGCGTGAATGTCATCGGGTAGATGCTCATCTTCGACGGGCTGCGCTGACAGCAGGTGCGACTCGATGACGTCGAGCAGCATTGGATACAACGATCGCAGGATGGCGCTCGGGCTTATGTCGGCCATCCGGGCGTAAAGGTTTCGGCCCGCTCGCGCGAAGGCGGTGCCATCGACATTGCCGACGGCGACCTTCATGTGGTCCAAGTGGTTACGTAGAGCGGCGATGTCGTGAGCCGACGCGTGTTCCAGTGCGTCCTCGATCAGCAATGGATTTAAAGCTTCGCGCAGTCGCATGGCTTCAGCAACGGAGGCGGCATCGTCATCGAGGGTCAGCATCGAATTGCCGAGGCGCACCATTGGTGACTGGCGGCTGGCGAACAAGCCACCCCCGGGGCCCGATCGTACGGTGACCAGCCCACGTGCCTGAACCATTCGCAGTGCCTCGTTGAATGTGCTGACCGCCACCCCGCAACTGACCCGTAGCTCCTCCTTGGTTCCGAGCCGATCACCGGGCTCGGCTGAAGCGGCCACCGCGGCCAAGTGTTCGGCCGCCTGTTCTGGGCGCGTCTGATGGCGATCGAAACGCGGGCGCTCCCAATCCTTGCGCCGCAGGGCGGGTGGGTCGGTCGTCATGAAACTCGCCTTCCGCTGTGTGCCAGCCGCAACAGAATACCGGCCGCGCGGCAAATCCAACATGTTCAATAATGCTGAATGTATTGACACGTAGCCCCGGTCGCCCCAGACTACTGAAAGTCGGGCTGATTCAGCATGGTGAATTAGCAGGAGGGTGCGCCGCATGTGCGAGCTGGATTGCTGTTGCGCGATCCCAGGCGTCGAACCATCCGGTTGGACGCCGACGGCGTTCTGGTCAAAGCCGTTGCCGGGGTGACTAACTCATGATTGCATTGACCCCGGCGTGGAAGCCCGCCTCAGCTCTAGGCGGATTCTTCGCGATGGCACTCGACACGCTGGTTGCTCTCCCGCGCCGGCCGTTCGCGTGGCGAGAATTCGTCGGCCAGGCATGGTTCGTGGCTCGGGTTTCGCTGGTGCCGACGGTCATGTTGGCCGTGCCCTACTCCGTCCTGGTGGTTTTCACCTTCAACATCCTGCTTCTGGAGTTCGGCGCCGCCGATTTCAGCGGTACCACGGCTGCGTTCGCCACCGTCACTCAAATCGGTCCGATCGTGACGGTCTTGGTAGTCGCCGGCGCCGGTGCCACCGCAATGTGCGCCGACCTGGGAGCCCGCGCGATCCGCGAGGAACTCGACGCGCTGCGCGTCATGGGCATCAATCCCATTCAGGCCCTCGTGGTGCCGCGGGTGCTCGCCGCGACGCTCGTCGCGGTGCTGCTGGCCGGAGTCGTGATCCTGGTTGGGCTGGTCGGCGGTTTCGCGTTCTCCGTGTTCGTCCAACACGTGACCCCGGGCGCTTACGGGGCGGGCTTGACCGTACTCACTCGGGCTCCCGATCTGATATTGGCGATGATCAAGGCCGCACTCTTCGGTCTGGCTGCTGGGCTAATCGCCTGCTACAAGGGCACTTCGGTCAAGGGCGGGCCTGCCGGCGTCGGTAACGCCGTCAATGAGACCGTGGTCTATACCTTCGTGGCTCTGTTCGCGATCAACATCATCGCGACCGCGGTCGGCGTGAAGGTGACGCTGTGACAGTCGCGAGCGGTCGGCTTCCACGGCTATCAAACACGGTCCGGCGATGCGCCGACGGCTGGACCCGAGTTGGCATTCAAGCCCGTTTCTACATCAAGACCATCGGACACACCACGGATGTTGTCCTGTACTACCGTTCCGAGCTGCTTCGCCTCATCGCGCAGATGGGCTTGGGGACCGGCGCGCTGGCGGTCATCGGCGGAACCGTAGTTATCGTCGGCTTCCTGACCATGACGACCGGGGCTCTGGTCGCGGTGGCTGGCTACAACCAATTCGCCGATATTGGCGTCGAGGCACTGACCGGGTTTGCGTCGGCGTACTTCAATGTTCGGCTGGCGGCGCCGTTGACCGCCGGGGTTGCGCTGGCCGCCACCATCGGCGCGGGTGCCACCGCTCAACTGGGCGCGATGCGGATCAACGAGGAGATCGACGCTCTCGAAGTGATGGGTATCCGCGCGATCGGATATCTGGTATCCACTCGCGTCGTCGCAGGGGTAATCGTCGTGCTCCCGCTATACGGCGTCGCGGTGCTTTCCGCCTTCGCATCGGCCCGATTCAGCACCACCGTGATCTACGGCCAGTCCGCCGGCGTGTACGACCACTACTTCAAAACTTTCCTCTACCCGATGGATCTGATCTGGTCGTTCTTGATCGCCGTCGCGATGGCCGTCGTCATCATGCTGGTACACACCTATTACGGATTCCACGCGTCGGGAGGGCCGGCGGGGGTCGGTGAGGCCGTGGGCCGGGCGGTGCGTACCTCGTTGGTGTCGTCGGCGGCGTTGATCGTGTTTCTCTCATTGGCCATCTACGGCCAGACCGGCAAGTTCCACCTGTCGGGTTGAACGGTGGACCTCGCAGCTGAGCAGTACCGGGTTCACCCGGGGTGGTGGACCGCGTTGCTGGTCGCTGCAATATCAGCCGGAACTTGGTTGTGTTTGGCAATTTTCGCCGGGACGTTCACCTCCTATGTGCCCGTCACACTGACATCGGATCGCGCGGGCCTCGTCATGGAACCGGGCGCTGCGGTCAAGATGCGCGGTGTGCCGGTGGGTCGGGTCGCTCGCGTCGAGGCAGGACCTGAACCCGGAGCCGTTCGGCTCCAGTTGGACTTGTTTCCCGACGAGGTCGCTTCCATACCAGTCAATGCGAAGGCGCGAATTCGCGCCACCACCGCCTTCGGCGCCAAGTACGTCGACCTAGTGGACCCGAAAACGCCAAGTCGACAACATATTTCGGCCGGCGCCGTACTGCAGTCCGAAAATGTCACCACCGAAGTCAACACCGTCTTCCAGAGCCTGATCGACGTCCTGCGCCAGGTTGACCCACCGAAGCTGAATGCAACACTGAGCGCCTTGGCCGATGCAGTCCGCGGTCAGGGCCAGACCATCGGGAAGGCCACGACCGCCGCCAACAACGTCTTCGGCGCGCTGAACCCGCGGATGAACACGGTGGCCCAGGACTGGCGGTCACTCAAGCGTGCCGCCGATGCCTACGGCGCCGCGGCGCCTGACATTCTGGCGACCCTTGACGCCGCCAGCGTGACCAGCGCGACAATCACCAGTCACGCCGCCGATCTAGATGCTTTGCTGTTCAACACGATTGGTTTCTCCCAAACCGGTATCGACCTCGTCGCCCCCAACCGAAACAATCTCGTCAACGCGATCAATGGTCTGAAACCAACGACAGATCTGTTGTTCAAGTACAACCCGGAGTACACCTGCCTGCTCACCGGTGCCAAGTGGACGCTGGACAACGGCGCTTACCAAGCCGCAGGCGGCGACGGCCGCACCATCTTGATCGACGATGCGTTTCTCTTCGGTGACGACCCTTACCGCTACCCGGACAACCTGCCGGTCGTGGCCGCCAAGGGCGGTCCCGGTGGCCGACCGGGGTGCGGTTCACTGCCCGACGCCTCCAAGAACTGGCCGATACGCCAACTTGTCACCAACACCGGCTGGGGTACCGGCTTGGACATCCGTCCCAACCCCGGCATCGGCCACCCCTGGTGGGTGAATTACTTCCCCGTAACACGTGGAATACCCCAACCGCCGAGCGTCCACGGAGTGAGACCGCCCGCAGTGGGTCCCGTGCCGTATCCGGGTGCGCCTCCCTACGGCGCGCCGCTCTACGCGCCCGACGGAAGTCCGCTGTACTCATCGGCTCCCGGCGCACCGCCCTCACCCTGACCACCCGAAAGCAGCCAGGAAGCAGCTAATGAGAGACAACCTCGCGAGCGCGCTGTGGCGTCTCGGTGTCTTCGTTGCGGTATGCACCCTGGTGGCGGTGGCACTGTTCGCGGTATTCGCGCAGTGGCGGTTTCAGCCGGGCCAGACCTACACCGCTGATTTCACCAACATCAGCGGTCTGAAGGAGAACGACCTGGTGCGCATTGCCGGGGTGGAAGTCGGCAAGGTCAAACACATTTCGATAAGAGCCCGCAACATTCTGGCGGTCGAGTTCTCCGCCGACGACACGGTGGTGCTGAGCCAGGGCACCAAAGCGCTGATCCGCTACGAGAACCTGCTCGGCGACCGCTACCTGGAACTGCAGGAAGGCGTTGGGGGGGTCGCGCGTCTCAATCCTCACCAAACCATTCCGGTCGAGCGAACCGAGCCGGCGCTTGACCTCGATGCGTTGATCGGTGGATTTCGACCGCTGTTTCGGGCGCTGGACCCTGTGCAGGTGAATAGCCTTACCGGACAGCTGATTCAAGCGTTTCAGGGCCAGGGCGAGGCCGTCGGATCCTTCCTCTCCCAAACGGCTGCATTGACCGACACGCTGGCAAACCGGGACGAGGTAATCGGGCAGGTGATCGTCAACCTCAACACCGTGCTGGCCTCGGTCGGGAGGCAAAGTCAACAGTTCGACAAGACAGTCTCTTCATTGGCCTCGCTGATCGAGCGGCTCGCGGCGCGAAAAGGCGACATCAGCGCGGCGGTCGCCTACGGCGACGCCGCGGCGGGGACGATCGCCGATCTGCTGCGCCAGGTGCGGCCGCCGTTCGCTGAAGCAGTCGCACAGTCCGATCGGGCGAACACCATCGTCATGGCAGACCACGACTATGTGGACGACCTGCTCAATACCTTGCCCGACGCGTATCGGGCGATTGCCCGGCAGGGGATGTACGGCGATTTCTTCACCTTCTATCTGTGTGACGCGGTGCTCAAACTCAATGGCAAAGGTGGTCAGCCCGTGTACGTGAAGGTGGCCGGCCAGAGCACGGGACGGTGTACGCCGCAATGAAGTCATTCGCCGAGCGGAACTTGACGGTGGTCGGCGTGATCGGCGCCGTCGCGGCCGCGGTGACTGTGCTGGCGGCGTTGCAGTACGACAAGCTACCGATATTCACCGCGCAAAACCGCGAATACTCCGCCTACTTCGCCGAATCAAACGGCCTGAACTCGACTGCGCGGGTTCGTGTCTCGGGCTTCCAAGTCGGTGCGGTGACAAGTGTGGAACTCGACGGAGCCCGGGTGCTGATCAAGTTCAACGTGCGAAAGGACATCCAGCTCGGCGACCGCACCGAGGCCGCGATCAAAGCCAAGAGCCTGCTCGGCGCGAAGGTACTCGAGCTCACCCCGCGCGGCGACGGCAACCTGACCGGGCCGATCCCGTTGGAGCGCACCACACCGGCCTACCAACTACCCGACGTCCTCGGCGATCTGTCCCAAACCATCAAGAGCCTCAAGACCGACCAGGTCAACGAATCGCTGAGCACGCTGGCGCAGACATTTCAAGACACGCCACCGGAACTGAGGACAGCGGTCGCGGGCTTGGCCCGGTTCTCTCAAACGCTCAATGACCGCGATGCCGAGCTGCGCAACCTTCTCGCCAACTCCAACAAGGTCACGTCCGTCTTGTCCCAGCGCAGCGATCAGGTAGTCGGTCTGATCCTGAACGCAAACGCACTGCTGGCGGAGCTACAAACTCAGCACTCGGCGCTGGATGACATCGCCGGTAAGATTTCGGCACTGTCGAGGCAGCTGTCGGGATTCATCGCCGACAACCGCGCACAACTGCGCGCCGCGCTGGACAAGCTCAATGGCGTGCTGACCATCCTCGACAACCGCAAAGACCGGGTCCAGCAGTCGATCAAGCTGCTCAATGCCTACGCGATGTCCCTGGGCGAGTCGGTGTCGGCCGGCCCCTTCTTCAAGGCGTACGTGCCTAACCTGTTGCCCGGACAGTTCACGCAGCCCTTCATCGACGCCGCGTTCTCCGACCTCGGACTCGACCCGAACGTGCTGCTGCCGTCACAACGCACGGACCCGCAGACCGGTCAACCGGCAACCCCTCCGTTGCCTCTCCCATACCCTCGCACTGGCCAGGGTGGGCAACCGAATCTGACTCTGCCCGATGCGATCACCGGTAAGCGGGGGGACCCGCGTTATCCATATCGGGAGCCGCCGCCCGCGCCGCCGCCCGGCGGTCCGCCCCCGGGGCCACCCGAAGGCTCGGCACCGGGAGTGGCACTCATGCCGGCGCCCAGACCGTCGCCGATCTACGTGCCTGCGCCCGGCGAACCGGGATCGGCGAACTTACCGTCATCAGGAGTCGGACGGTGACGCGTCGCAACGCCAGGGTGCTGCTCGCCATCGTGTTGATGTCGGCGCTGCTCGGCGGAATCGCGATGATGCCGCCGCTGCCGACGGCGCGCCAAAACGTTGTAGTCGCCTACTTCGACACCAGCGACGGCATCTTCGTCGGCGACGACGTGGTTATCCTCGGAGTGAAGGTCGGCCAGATCGACCGGATCGAACCACAACCGCGACGCGCGAAGGTCACGTTCTCCGTCGGTAAGAAGTACCAGGTACCCACAGACGTCAACGCGGTCATCGTATCCCCAAAGTTGATCACTTCCCGCGCAATTCAACTCACTCCCGCATACACCGGCGGACCCATACTCGCCAGCGGTTCAGTGATACCCCAGAGCCGGACGGCCGTGCCGGTCGAATTCGACGACTTCCGTAAACAATTGGAGAAACTCACCGAGAGCCTGCAACCCATAGCGCCGCGCGGGGTCAGTCCGCTCGGCGGGTTCGTCAGCACCAGCGCGGACAACCTGCGCGGCCAGGGCGAGCACATCCGCGACACCATCATCAAGCTGTCACAGGCGATTTCGACGTTCGGCGACCACAGCGACGACGTCTTCGCCACGGTGAAGAATTTGTCGACGCTGGTGAGCGCACTGCACGATAGCGCCGACCTGATGGGTCAGCTCAACAACAACCTGGCATCGGTGACATCACTATTGACCAATGATCCCGGCGAAATCGCGCGAGCCGTCGACGATTTCAACGCCGCTCTAGGCGGTGTGACCGGGTTCGTCGCCGACAACCGCGAGGCGTTGGGCACCACATCCGAGAAGTTGGCGTCGGTGTCCACGGCGCTGGTCGACAGCATCGACGACATCAAGCAAACCCTGCACGTCCTTCCCAACGTGTTACAGAACTTCGACAACATCTACGAACCGGCTCACGGCTCGATCACCGGAATCCTCGGACTCAACAACTTCAACAACCCAATCACGTTCCTGTGCGGCGCGATTCAGGCCGCAGCCAGAATCAACAGTGCCCAGGCGGCCAAGCTCTGCGTGCAGTACCTCGCGCCGATCATCAAGAACCGCCAGTACAACTTCCCGCCGATCGGCGTCAATCCCTTCGTCAATGCTCAGGCCCGGCCGAATGAAGTCACGTACAGCGAAGACTGGATGCGTCCCGACAACAGGCCGATTCCGCCGGCGGACGCCGCGCCACCACCCGAGGCGACACCGGATCGGCCGCCCACAGGTCAGGCGCCCGCAGTGGACGCGCCGCCGCAGCCGGCCGAAGCGGGGCGGGCGACCAACCCTGCCGACGGGCTGTCCGGCCTGATGGTTCCTACGAATGGCGGACGATGACGCCACAGGCCAAGCGCCGCAATATATTCGGTGTGGCGCTCGTAGCGGTCGCGACCTGGCTGTCCGGCTGTGGCTGGCAAGGTGTGAACTCGTTACCGCTGCCGGGCACCGAGGGTGGCGGCCCCGGCTCCTATCACGTGCAGGCACAACTCCCGAATGTCACGAACATCGAGCCGAACTCCCGTGTGCGCGTGGGCGACGTGACGGTAGGCACGGTAACAAAGGTCGAGCGGCAAGGTTGGCACGCGCTGGTCAGTATGACGATCAACGCAGACGTGAACCTGCCTGCGAACTCCACCGCCAGGGTCGGCCAGACCAGCCTGCTGGGCGCGCTGCACATCGAGCTGGCCGCCCCGGCCGATGTGTCGCCGGAAGGTCGGTTGCATGACGGGTCGGTGATCCCGCTGGCGCGCGCCGGCGCGTATCCGAGCACCGAGCAAACCCTGTCGGTGGCGTCATTGCTGCTCAACGGCGGCGGTCTCGGTCAGATCCAGGACATCACTACGGCGTTCAGCACCGCCTTCGCCGGCCGGCAGAAGGATCTGCGCACCCTGATCCAGCGGCTCGACGAGTTCATCGGCCGCCTTGACCAACAGAAAGACGGCATCCTCGCGGCCACTGACGGCGTTAACAACCTGGCAGGGCAGTTCGCTCACCAGAAACCGTTGGTCGACAAAGCATTACAGACCATCCCAGATGCGCTGTCCGTCCTGAAGGATCAGCGCGACAACCTCACCGAAGCATTCAACCGGCTCGGAAAGTTCAGCGCGCTGGCCGCGGACTCTGCGAACAAAAGCAAGGCCGCACTCGTGCAGGAGTTCAAGGACATCGGTCCGGTGCTGAAATCGTTGGCGAACGCCGGACCGGCGTTGACGCGGTCCCTGAGCCTGCTGAGCACCTACCCCTTTCCCAAGGAGAACATCACCAAGTTCGTGCGCGGCGACGCGGTGAACATCACGATGATCATCGACTTGACATTGAGTCGTCTCGATACCTCGTTCTTCACTGGTACCCGATGGGAAGGCAACTTGACCGAGCTGGAGCTGCAGTGGGGCCGCACCATTGGTCAAATGCCCAGCCCGGCGACCGCAGCTAATCCGTTGGTCGTTCCCTACCATTTCGACGAAGGACGCTAAGGTGCGCCTCACTCGGCGAGTCGCCGTCCAACTGGCCATCTTCGCGGTCATCACGGTGGCTGCCGCGGCAGTGCTGATCTTCCGTTACATCAATGCGCCTGCCCTGCTCTTCGGTGCCGGGCATTACACCGTCACCGTCGAATTGCGGCAGGCCGCCGGGTTATACCCCAAGGCCAACGTCACCTATCGGGGAACCGAAGTCGGCGAGGTGCAGAATATCCGCCTCACCGGAACCGGTGTTGAAGCGGCGCTGTCACTGAGCTCCGACATCGCAATTCCCGCGGATCTGCTGGCAGAGGTCCACAGTCAGTCCGCCATCGGTGAGCAGTACGTCGAGCTGCTGCCTCGCTCCGCGGACACCCCGCTGCTGAAGGACGGTGACGTCATCAAGGTGAGCGACACCCAGGTGCCTCCGGCCATCGACGCGTTGCTGAACTCCGTCAACACTGGACTGGCGGCGATCCCGAAGGGCGACTTGAAGACCGCGATCGACGAAAGCTACACCGCGGTACACGGATTGGGTCCGGAGCTTTCGCGGATCGTCAAGGGATCCAGTCGAATTGCGGTAAATTCCGAGCAAAACCTTGACTCGCTGACTGCATTGATCGATCAGATTGGGCCGGTTCTCAATTCGCAAGTCGTGACGGCCGACGCGATCCAGGCATGGGCGGGGCACCTGTCGTCGATCACTGATCAGCTCCGGTCCCACGACGCCTCGGTCGCTGGTGTGCTGCGCAACGGCGCTGCCGCAGCGGATCAGGGCCGCCAGCTCTTCGAGCGGCTCAAACCGACGCTGCCATTGCTGCTGGCCAATCTTGTCAGCCTCGGACAGGTGGCGATCACCTACCAGCCCGCCATCGAACAATTACTGGTATTGCTTCCGCAAAGCGTCGCCCTCATGCAGGGAACCGAGATGGCGAACCTGAACACCAAGCAGGACTACAAAGGCTTGTTCCTGGATTTTCAACTCAACCTCAACCTGCCGCCGGTCTGCACCACCGGTTTCCTGCCCGCACGGGAGTGGCGAGCGCCCAGCATGGTGGACTATCCCGAGCGGGCCCCGGGCGATCTGTACTGCCGGGTGCCTCAGGACGCGCGATTCGGTGTTCGGGGTGCGAGAAACTATCCGTGCCAAACCGTTCCCGGCAAGCGGGCGCCCACCGTCAAGATGTGCGAGAGCGACGAACACTACGTACCGCTCAACGACGGATTCGACTGGAAGGGTGATCCCAACGCCACCACGTCCGGTCAGGACATTCCGCAGCTTCCACCGGGCCCACCCGCCACCGCGCGGCCCACTCCGGCTACGAAGGGCCCGCTACCCATCGACGCGGCACAATACGATCCAGCCACAGGTAATTACGTCGGCCCGGAGGGGCGGTTGCACACCCAATCGAACCTGTCTGCCACTGCACCCCGGGACAAGACGTGGCAGTCGATGCTGATACCCCCGAAGGGGAACTGACCGAATGCTCTAGCCGCTGAGGAACACGTCGTTGAAGGTCTCCATGACGGCGACTTCGTCCGGCCGCTGAGCAATGGCCCTGGCTTTGGCGCGCTCGACGAGCACCTGCACCTCATCGGTGGCCAGGATGTCCATGGTCTCAGATACATACTCCGACAACGGCATCGCGCGCGGGTCGGTCATGTTTCTCTCCTGTAGGCCGGTCTGTACGTAGGGCGGAGCGATTTCCAGCACGGTGACCGACGAACCCCGCAGCCGATAACGCAGCGACAGGGTGTACGAGTGCAGGGCGGCTTTGGTCAGCGAGTACATCGCCGATGTCGCCAGCGGTGCGTACCCCAGCATCGAGGAGACGTTGATGATGGTGGCGGCGGGCCGTTGCCGCAGATGGGCCATCAGCGCCGAGTTCAGCCGTAGCGGCCCAAGCAGATTGGTGGCAATCGTCGTGGTCAGTAGCTCGTCATCGAGCCGATGACTGACATCGTCGTCGTACATGACACCGGCGTTGTTGACGACTACGTTCAACGCCGGATACGTCGCAAGCAGGCTGGGGACGGCGGCGTCGATGCTGGACGGCTCGGACACGTCCAGTACGACGGCGTGCATGCCGGGCTTGGCCGCGACGACCTCATTCAGTGCTTCTGCGCGGCGCCCCGCAATGATGACGTCGTTACCACGGTGATGAAATTCCTCGGCCAGCGCTCGTCCGATGCCGCCGGCTCCGCCGGTGATCAGGATGGTGTTTCCGGTGAGCCTCATCTGGTTGCCTCACTGCGAGTGAACGTGGCGTACTGCTGGCGCACATATTCTTCGAAAGTCGTCGGCGGCCGGCCCAGAAGCCAGGTCAACACATTGGGGTTGCCGATGAAGTCATGGCTGCTGTAGCGAGCCGAGATCGCGCGAAGAACTTTGACCTGGTGCGGGAACTGCGCGGGATCGGCGTCGCCGAACCAGACCCTGAGATACGTGTCGGCATCGATCTGGCGCACCTCGATGGGACGTCCGAGCACACTCGCGATGATGGTGCCGAGGTCGTGCGCGGTATAGCGACCGGGCCCCACCAGTTCGTAGGTCGCGCCGGCATGACGCTCGCTGTCGGTCAGGACCGTGCGGGCGACGTCGGTGACATCGCCAAGGTCGACCATCGACTGTCGTCGGTCCAGTGCCCAGGACAGCTCGAACACGCCGCGCTCGAACGCCGGCCGAAGTTTCAAGGGCAGCATGTAGTTCGACGGCTGCAAGATCGTGAATTCCAGGCCAGAGGACAGCAGGTGTTCCTCGACGTCGCGCTTGATCTCGTGTTGCACCAAGTCGGTGGTGATCGCGTGGAGCACCGAGCTGAAGACGAAGTGCTGCACGCCTTCGGCGCGCGCCGCGTCGACGATGGCGAATCCCATGTCGCGTTCCCGCGGATGCACGGTCGGGCCGACGTGATAGATCTTGTCGACGCCTTGCACTGCGCGCTGCATCGTCGCCGGTTCACTGATGTCTCCGACCACGACGTCCTGAACACCCAAGGCGCGCAGCGATTCTGCGGAGCTCTTCGACTGGACGCAGGCGCGGACCTGCTGCCCGGCCGCGAGCAGTTTCGGTACGAGCAACTTGCCCTGGTTGCCGAATCCGGCCGTCACCAAGATCATGCGTTCCTTCCAGCCATCACGTAGTCAGGTCGAGCACTGCGCGCACGATGCTGTCGGTGTCGATGCCGTGGTAGCGATACACCGCGTCGAGGGACCCCACTTGCCCGAAATTGCTGACTCCCAACGACTTGCTCGGTACCCGATTGACCGAGGAGAGGAAAGCCAGAGTGTGCGGGTGCCCGTCGAGCACGGTGACTATCGGCACGGCGCGATCCGTTGGGAAGACCTGATCGAGGATCCACGACGGCGCGGCCCCAAGGCCCTGCCGGGATTGAAACGCGTCGAATAGCAGTCCCGGGCTGGTCACGCACACCACTTCGGTGCCGATTCCGATCTGCGCCAAGCGATCTGCGGCGTCCAACGCCTCCGTCACCATCGCGCCCATCGCCACGATCGTCGCCGCAGCGCCGGCGCGGGCCCGCAGAGTGTAGGCGCCGGCAACGACGTGGCGACGGCGGCGTTCCCGAGCGGCCGCGTCGATCGGAACGTCGGCCAACTCCTGCCGGACGGGCCTGGTGGACAACCGAAGATAGGACGACCGCCCGTCGGGCCTACCAAGCCGCGAGATGCAGTCCAACAGCGTCCACTCGACCTCGATTGCGAATGCCGGCTCGTAGCTTGTGCATCCGGGCTGCTCGAGCCCGATGGACGGGGTCTTGATCGATTGATGCGCACCGCCTTCGGCGGCGAGGCTGACCCCTGACGGCGTACCCACGAGAATGGATTGGCCCCCGGCGTAGATGCCGTACGACCAGGGTTCCAGCGCGCGTTCGACGAATGGATCGTAAAGGACGCCAATGGGAAACAGCGGTTGACCCCACCGACTCCATGCCGCACCGAGCTCGCCGATCAGCCCGACGAGGTTGGTCTCGGCGATGCCGAGCTCCATGTGTTGGCCGGTGGGTCTTTCCCGCCAGTGCATGATGGTTTCGCCGTCGTCGTCGAACCAGTCGCGACGCTCGCCCGGTGACCACACCCCTACCTTGTTCAACCAGCCCGCCAAATTGGTGGTGGAACTGACATCCGGGCTGACGGTAACTACTCGCTTCGCGACGTCGGGTGCCTCGCGGGTGAGGTCCAGCAGGGCTCGACCGAGCGCCGCCTGGGTGGTGGAAACGGCGGGCGGAACACGTCCGAGATCGGTCGGTACCGCAGGTCGATTTCCAGTCGGAACTGGCGCGCGCCGCAGCCGCTCGGCTGTTGCGCGGCATAGTTCGGCGGCCGGGGAACCGTCGTCGAAGCGATGCCAGGGCTGCGCGGGGTCTTGGCCGAGGCTCACCGAGAGTTCAGTGAACTGCTCGTCGGTCAGCAACGAGGAGTGATTTTGCGGATGTCCTTGTGTCGGAAGGCCATAGCCCTTGATCGTGTAAGCGATGATAATCGTCGGACGGGTGTCGTCGATCTGCCCGTACGCGGACCGTAGCGAGTCTATGTCGTGGCCGCCGAGGTTGCCGATAGCCCGGACCAGGGTGTGGTCGTCGAGTCCGGTGATGAGGTCACCGATCGCGCCCGCATCGTCGCCGTCTGCGGGTAGCCGGACTCGCAGCTCTTGCGCCGAGCAGCGCAGCAGCCGTTGGTACTCGGAGTTGGGCATGTCAAGGATGCGGCGCCGCAACGCCGCACCGCCGGGACGGCCGAAGAGGTCTTCCAGCAGCCTGCCGAACCGGACGGTGATGACTTGCCAGCCGGCCGCGGCGAACATCGTCTCGAGCCGGCCAGCAGCGATGTTGGGCACCACCCGATCCAGGGACTGTCGGTTCATGTCGACGATCCAGACGATCTCCCCGAGTTCCTGCACGGACGGGTCGAGGATCGCCTCCCATACCGCGCCCTCGTCCAGTTCGGCATCACCGACCAGCGAGTACTGCCGTCCCGTGCCCGTATCGCCCAGTGTGGTGTTGACGTAGCGGCGCGTGATGGCTCCCCAGATCGGTGCGGTGGCACCGATTCCCACCGATCCCGTCGAATAGTCCACTGGGTCGGGATCTTTCGAGCGGCTGGGGTAGCTCTGCAGCCCGCCGAACTCCCGTAGCGTGGTCAGGTGGCTTTGGTCGAGTGCCCCGAGCAGATAGTTGATGCTGTGCAGCACCGGCGAAGCGTGCGGCTTCACCGACACACGGTCACCCGACTCCAGTTGGGTAAACCACAGCGACGTCATGATCGAGACCATCGATGCGCACGAGGCTTGGTGTCCACCGACCTTCAGCCCGCTGGGATTAGGGCGAATGCGGTTGGCGTAGTGGATCATTGCCGTCGAAGTCCACAGCACGCGTGCGGCAATCTCGTCGAGCACATCGCCGCCGGCGACCGCACCTCGTACGTTCTCGGGGGAACGGGCGGTGGTCATCGCGTCGTCCTGGTGATCAGCGTGCCGATACCTTCGATTTCGCTGACCAGTACGTCGCCGGCGTGAAGATACCGTGGCGGGGTCCGGGTCGCGCCGACTCCGGACGGAGTTCCGGTGAAGATGACGTCACCCGGGTGCAGGATGACGACCGAGGACAGATAGGACACCAGGGCGGCCACGTCGAAGATCAGTTGACTCGTGTTGGAATCCTGCACTTTCTCACCGTTCACGGTGCAGGTGATCGCCAGGCTAGCGGGATCGTCGAACTCGTCGGCGGTAACCACGACCGGCCCGATCGGGCCATAACCAGGTTTGGATTTGCCCAATCCGAACTGCGGGGTCGAAGGGTCGGAGAATTGCAGCGCACGATCGCTGATGTCCTGTCCGATGGTCAAGCCTGCGACGTGAGCCCACGCGGCTGCGGGCTCGACATTCCGACCGGCTGACCCGATCACGATGACCAACTCGACTTCCCAGTCGACGGTGTCGTTGTCGAGGATCAATTCGTCGTGCGGGCCGGCGATGCAGGAGGTGAACTTGGGAAATACCAACGGCGACTTGGGAGTCTGCAGGCCTGCCTCCTGCGCGTGGTCGGCATAATTGAGGCCGATGCCGAATGCCTGCGACGGCGCGGGGACTGGAGCGCCGAATGGGCCTAGTGTGGGAGAGCGGCCGTTGGCGGAGAAGTCGGCGGCGAACCACGCGGTCAGCTCGTC
The DNA here is from genome assembly GCF_049281135.1 of Mycobacterium sp. Lineage (GTDB taxonomy): Bacteria > Actinomycetota > Actinomycetes > Mycobacteriales > Mycobacteriaceae > Mycobacterium. Next base: position 20,846 of record NZ_JBAPRN010000625.1, read on the forward strand.
CCACCGGCTGTAGGCGGATTGCACGTCATAGCTGAAATGGCCACCGCTTGCCTGGGCGATGTCGAAGAAGTGTTCTCCTTGGGCAACGCACGCTCGACCGTTGACATTGGCAAACCTCACCGAAGCGCCTTCCTCTTAGCCTTGGAGCGAGTTGGACGATGCCATCTGCGCAAGCATGCATTGATGGGCGAAAGCAAGCTGGTTGTAATGCATTGCGGCGCCCAGCAAGTGGTGATCGATGCAATGGCCGACTCCCGCCATGATCTCCGAATGGACGGGCAGTGTCGGGCTGAATTTTGCCAGAAAAAGGTCTCGGGCCCTTGGCGAGGCGTCCCAGAGCGCGTCGAATTCGGCGAGCGTGTGGTGGACCGGGACCGTGATGACCAGGGCGGCCTCGTCGAGACGTTGCGCCGCCCACTTGGGTGCTGACTTCAACTCGATCATGGGTGTCGGTGCGAACGAAGACCGCGCCGAGACGACGACATCGGCAGACACGCTCGATGCGGGCCCGTACCACAGCTGCTCCCGTTCCTCGACGGGTAGGTCGACAACACCGCTGAGGGGGAGTGCGCCCAGTTGTTCTGCCGCACCACCTGCGGGGATGGCGGCACCCATTCCGCTGACGGCCACGCCGGTCAGCCGCCAATGAGGCTGTCGGGCGGCGATTTCGAGGGCGACGATGCCTCCGATGGAGTGTCCGACGAGGACAACGGTGTCGGCCGCGCAGTCGTCAAGCATGCCCGAGATGGCGCTGTCGAGTAGTTCGGCCTGCCGGACGAAGGTGTTCTCGTCCTCGGGCAGCAAATCGCTGGCGCCATATCCCGGTCGGTCTATCCGCAGCACCGAGAATCCGTTGCGCGTCGCGATGTCGACGAATGACCCGGTGCGCGAGCCGGCGACGCAGAAGTACTCGCTGGTGTAGGTGCCGCCATGCAGCGCGACCAGTAGCGGGCTTCCTTGGTACGGCTTGCCGGCAAGGTGAAGAGTCGCCGAAACGGTGTATCCGTCGACCGTCGTTCTGAGATTCTGCATTTCTGACCTCGTCATGCGCTCGGTGCGACTAACCGACCGTGTCCGGTATCCACTTGCGCTCGGTGATGCGGGCATACGCCGCACGGATTTTCGGGACCATTGCCAAGCAGGCTGCGACATCTCGATGACCTTCGTCCCGTAGCTTGAGGATGTCACCGCGACGCCGATCGGGCGGGATGTGTTCGCCGCGCGCGGTGACGACAGCGTGGAAATGGCGGTAGTCCTCGCCGAAGACCAACTGGTACGTCGCGGGCGCGGCGGTTACCTCGGTGACGGCAGCGACTAGGGCGCGCAGCCGGCGTCCGAGGGCGTCGGTCTCGGCGTCATCGAGTCCGGTGATCAGTTCCGCATGGCGCCGGGTTCGCAGCACGAACCATCCAGGGACCTCCATTCCGGGGCCGATCTCTGCTGCCCAGAGCTCATCTCGGAAGATCACCGAATCGCTTTCGGTGGCTTCCATCGCGCATATGAGGCACGAATCGGTGGCTGCAGTGGTCAATTCCCATCTCCTTGCATACGCGGTGGCCGTCCTTCGGCGGACACTAGATCAATGGAGTGATCTGGTCGTCTCGGCTCAATAGGGCCTTGCCGTAGATCTCGTAGTTGACGACCGGCATCGTGAGTGCATCTCGCGCGGCTACCGCGGAGTCTCGCCAGATACGTTGCAATGGATTGGTTTCGGCGAAGGACGACCCACCGTGTGCGGACATCAGGATGTCGATCGCTTTGGTGATGTGGTCGAGTACCCATCCGGCATCAGCACGGACCCGCGCACGGTCTAGCTCGTCGGGGTAAACGCCGCTCCGCGCCGCGGAGTCGATGTCCTCGGACGCGCGCTGGGCGTGTAGATGAGCGGTGTCGATGAGCATTGCCGCCTCGGCGATCTGTAGCTGAAACGCCACCGAGTCCGATTGAGCGGAGTAGTAGGTGTAGGAGACTGGCTTGTGTGCGGCGTGCTCTTTGACGAGTTGTAACGCTTTGCGGCCCAAGCCAAGTTGCGGGCCGACGAGCGCGAGTGCCAGCACCGGGATCAGGGCGGAGCGGTACAGCGGTACGTCCGTGTGCTCGTTACGGTAGTCACCGTAGATCGCGCCTGTCATCGATAGGATGCGGTGGTCGGGGACGTACACGTTATTGGCGATCAAGCAGTTCGAACCCGACGACTTCATCCCGGCCACGAACCAGGTCTCTTCGAGTTCGAGATCTTCTCGTGCGATGAGAGCGAACCCGTGATCGACGATCTCCCCGCTCATGTCACTGATGGGAAAGCCGAGGACCGCCCAGTCGGCATGCCACGACCCCGGGCTGTGCTGCCACCGTCCGGACACCCGAACACCCCCATCGACCGGTATCGACTCCGCGGTGGGGGCGAGGACGCCGGAGACCTTCGCGTCCGGATTGGTTGCCCAAACGTCGTCCTGGGCCTGCTCGGGAAACAAACTCGTCAGCCAGGCGCATGCGTTGCACAGAGCGACAACCCAGGCGGTCCCGCCGTCGGCCTCGGCGACGGCCGACGACACATCGAGCATGGTGCGCACCGAGGTTTCGTACCCGCCATATCGGCGCGGTTGGGCGATCCTGAATGCGCCGGCCTCGGTGAGGGCAGTGATGGACTCCTCGACAACACGGCGAGCGGCTTCGCCGTCATCGGAGTTCTTCTCCACAAGCCGCTGGATCGCGCGTATGCGCTCAACGATGTCGACTTCGGGTGATCGCGGCTGTCTGTCCATGAGTGGCCTCGGGCAGGTCTCGGTAAAGGTAGTCATCGAGCCGGTCGGCTTCACACGCCGACGAGAATCTGCATCGGATCGGGCAAACCGGCTCGTAGTGACCAGGCGCGGTCGGTGAGTTCCTCGACGCGGGCACCGTCGCGGCGGGCCGCGAGCATCGCTGCGGGATCGAAGGCCGGGCCGACCGAGTCGCCCGCATATTCGGCGCCTCGCATGTAGCTGGTGGCATCGGCAGGGGTGGGGAAGTTGTCGATCTGCATCTCGACGAAGTTGCCGTCGGGATCCTGGTAGTACATCGACGTCGTCACCCCGTGAGCGATGCATACCGCCGGGATCGTCTCCCGGTCGCGCAGCAGCACGTAGCGGTCGAGCAGCGCATCGAGGTTCTCGAAGGTGTAGGCCACGTGATGTGCGCAGGCGGTGGTGGGGTGTTTGCGCTGCGACTCGACCGGAAGGCTTATCAGCGCTACCCGGTGGTGCTCGTCGTCGTAGGCGATGAAGCACAAGGCTTGGTCCTGGTAGACGACGTGACCGTCCAGGACTGTGCAGTACCAATCGCGCATCTGATTCGGCTGACCGGTTTGGAAAACGACGTGAGCGAACTTTGGACTGGCGGACATGGCGGCTCCAATCTGCCGGCACCGTGCATTCATCGATGCGCCACTGTGGCGTGGGACACAAGGTAGCAGCGATATGTGATAACAGCAATAGCCGCGACCAGACCTTGGTCCGTTGCCCGGAATAGGCCGATGAACAGGCTCTCTTCAAGAAAAGTGCCAAATATAGGCATGTGGAGTCGCGACAAGTCGATATATAGTTGCTATCGTTCGCTGCACAACGCGTTGGTCTCGTCTCTTGGAAGAGGGTTGGCTCTTGACGTCGTCAAACGCCGTTATACGGCCGATCTCGTCACGGTCGGTCGTCGCCCAGGTCACCGAAGAGTTGCGCCGGGCGATTCTGTCGGGTGTGTTGGCGCCCGGACAGGAATTTTCGCTCCGCGAAATCGCCACCATGCTGGACGTGAGCTTCATCCCGGTTCGCGAGGCGCTGCGGAGCCTCGAAGGAGAAGGCCTCGTCGTCATCCGGCCCGGCCGTAGCGCGACTGTCGCTCCGCTCGATCTCGATGACCTGCACGCCATCTACCGACTGCGGCGTGTGCTGGAGCCCGAGCTGGCCCGCCGGTCGTGCCTGCTGCTGACGGTCGAACAACTCGATCGCCTCGATGCGCAGGCGGTGCAATTCGGCGACGAGAACCTCGGCATGGACGGCATCTACAGCAGCCATTTGCAATTTCACCTGGCGCTGCTGGAACCCGCAGCCACGACGTGGGATACCAGAGTGCTCACCACATTGTGGCGGGCGGGAGAGCGGTATGTGCGAATCGGATTCGGACTCCTCGACTACGACCCGCACGAGCACGAGCGCCGCGAACAAGCCCACGAGGACCTGATCGCCGCATTCCGCAAGCGGGATCCCGATCTCGCCGCGCAAGCCATCTTCGACCATCTCGCCCGCAACGAAGATACCGCCCGAACGGCGCTCGCTGCCTATCAAACTGATGCGGCGAACGTACCCGGGGATCGAAAGGTGAACGCTAAGAGCGGGAGTCGCTCTCCGCGACCTCGCAATGCGCGCACCCAACCACGGTGAAAAAGCTCCCGGCCGTTGAGGTAGACAGACGCACTCCGGTGCTGATCATCGGTGGGGGCCCCGTCGGCCTCGCTACGGCGCTCGAACTCTCTCAACACGGCACCGGCTGCATCGTCGTCGAGCCACGCGTGGACATCTCGTGGTTGAGGCCACGCGCCAAGACGACTTCGACACGGACGATGGAACACTTCCGCCGATGGGGGATCGCCGACACCGTCAGGCGTCGTGCGCCGATACCCCAATCCTGGTCTGATGAAGTCGTCTTCTGCACAACACTTTTGGGCCGTGAAGTGACACGCTTCGACCACTGCCTCGGGCTGGATCTCGTCGATGACGACCTGGTGGCCGAAGGCGGCCAGCAGGCTCCACAGCCGTTGATCGAGTCCATCATGCGCGACCGGGTAGGCGAACTTTCCGAGGCGGAGTTGGTTGTCGGCCACCGGATCATCGCCCTGACCCAGGACGACCGCGGGGTCGTGGCCACCGTCGCCGACGGCTCGGACAACCTCACCACGATTGGTTCTGAGTTCCTCGTCGGATGCGACGGGTCCCGCAGTGTGGTGCGCGAGGCAATCGGCGCGAAGTATGAAGGCAGTGCCGACGAGCGACCGAATTTCAACGTCGTCTTTCGTGCCGAGTCGCTGGCGTCTCGGATGCGTCTCGGCGACGCCGTGCATTACTGGGTCCTCAACCCCGGCCAACCGGGCCTGGTGGGTCGATTGAATCTCACCGACGAGTGGTGGTGCGTCATCATGGGCGTTAGCGCCGAAGATGGCGCAGTCGATCCGGCACGCCTGATACACAATCTGATTGGCGACGGATCCGACCCGGTCGCGATCGAGGTGCTCGCCACCGATCCCTGGCGAGCACGTATGCAGGTGGCCGATACGTTCCGATCCGGCCGAGTCTTCCTGGCCGGAGATGCCGCCCACCAAAACCCTCCATGGGGAGGCCACGGTTTCAACACCGGTATCGGGGATGCCGCCAACATCGGCTGGAAACTTAGTGCGGTGCTCAACGGATGGGGTTCCGAAACACTTTTGGACAGTTACGAGATAGAGCGCCGGCCGGTTGCCCGAGAAACGATAGCCGTCGCCACCAAGAACATGTCCATACTGGGCCCCCAGCTTGCCGATCCGCGCCTGATGGGCAGTGACGATGACTTCACCTGCGCACAGCCGGCGGTGGCTGCCGCCACACAGCAGGGGAAGCGCGCCGAGTTCCACAGCTTGGACCTCGTGCTCGGAACCTCCTATGCGGATTCACCGATAGTGGTCGCTGACGACGCCGCGACGGAGTCCGATGCCGCGCAGCAGTTATCTGGCGTGTACGTTCCGAGCGCCGCAGCCGGAAACAGACTGCCGCACAAGTGGCTTGCCGCACATCGCTCACTCTTCGACAGCTTAGGCAGTGAGTACAGTCTGGTCGGCGAGGTGAACTTGGCACCAGGGCGGCAGCTTCTGGAAGCTGCTGCCTCTCTGCGAATTCCGGTCGCAGCCGTGGAAATGGACGGTCAGTTGGCCGAAGATCTGTTCGCGGCCCCGTTGGTGCTGGTTCGACCTGACCAACACGTCGCGTGGCGCGGCAGCCGAGCGCCCGATCCGGAGGCGCTCATGCGAAAAGTCTCTGGCCGGCTGTGAGTGGGGAAGCCGTCTCCTGCCGGCGCTGTCAGCCGGTGGGGTGAAACGCGAAAGTAGGTTTTAGAAATGCAGTCAGCCGGTTGTCCTTGCTGCGCATACGCGCAACCCATTTCTGTGCCTCGCTTTTTGCGTCTTGGGTCCGTCGGCTTGGAACGGGCCAAGGGCTCGAGCGAGCGGAACGTCGTGGCCGACACCGGATCCTCCCGCACGTTGCTTCTGGATGGCGGCTCCGTGGTCGATCCCCGGGACGGCAGCATCGCCGTCGATGTCAGCATTCGGATACGAGACGGCCGCGTCGTCGAGGTGTCCCCGCGCGAAGCATTCCGCGAGGACCCGAACACGGAACGCATCGATGCGGCGGGCAGATTCATCGTGCCGGGCTACAACGACATGCATTCGCATGCATTGAACCTCGGCAACCCGTCAGGGAGCCTTGCCCTGATGCTCGCCGAGGGCGTCACCGGATTTCGCCAGATGTCGGGTTCGCCTGCGCTGCTGAAGAAACGACGCAACAACACATTGCCGATCGGCCCAATGGCGCCGGCCCTGCTGGAGACACCCGGCACCATTCTCACGCCGCTCAATGCCGGATCGAGCGAGGCTGCCGCCGCTGAGATCCGGCGCCAGCAGGCCCAAGGGGCCGACTTCGTGAAGATGGTCATGGCGGACCCCGAGGTCTTCATGGCCGCGGTCGAAGAAGCCGTCGCCGTGGGGATCCCCATTCTCGGTCACCTCCAAGAGGGCGTTGACGTAGTGGCCGCTTCACGGGCTGGCTTCCGGTCCGTCGAGCATCTCGGGCCGGGCTCGCCGGTATGGTCGTCCTGTTCCATCATCGACGAGGAGTTGCGCTCGCAGGCCTACGAGAGGCCGGTGATCAAGGCGCCGCCCGTCAAGTTTCCGTTCCTTGAGCGCATCGTCGCCTGGCGGATGCAGAAGTTACTGGTCAACCCCGCCGCCTTCTCCGATCCCATTGACGTTGCCCGGATTCAGCGCGCGTTGGACACCTACAGCGAAGACAAGGCCGCCGCCGTGGCGGCAAAACTCGCGGAACACGGCACTTGGCAGGTGCCGACGATGGTTCGGCTGCGCAGTATGGAATACGCCGGTGCGCCGGAATACGAACGCGACGAATCGTTGGCTTATCTGCCGGCCAGGAACATCAAGAGGTGGCGCGCGGTGACAGCGAAGTTCCTGGCACTGCCCGCCGAGGCGCAGAGGACGTACCGAGACCTGTATCCGCGCCAGCTGAGCCTGGCAAAGCTGTTCGCGGACAATGGTGTTCCGATGATGACCGGGACGGATGGCGGGTCCATGATGGCGCCCGGCTTGACCTTGCGTCAGGAGTTCGCCGAACTGGCGAAAGCGGGCCTTTCACCGCTGAAGATCCTGCAGATGACCACCATCAACCCGGCCCAATACCTCGGTCGTCAGGACACCATGGGGACCGTCGAGCCCGGGCGTAACGCCGACCTGGTCGTACTGGACGCCAACCCCCTCGACGACGTGCAAAACCTGCACCGGATCAACGCCGTGATCAGAGCGGGTACGCATTTCTCCGCCGCGGAGTTGGCTGCCCTCAAGGTCCGTGTGAGTGCCAGCGCCGAAGACAACCGCTAGCGCTGGGGTTGCGTAACGCATAGCGCCGCTATGGCGATGCGTTCTGGTAGCCGTTGGCCTCGGCCGCGCCTTCGAGCGCATCAGCCGCAGCCTGTGCCGCCTTAGCCGCATCGGCGGCAGCGTGCGCTGCCAAGTCGTCGGAGGAGGCTTCGCGGGTGGCCGATGACTTGGGCAGCGCCTGGGTGAAGGCGCGGGACACGTCTTGCAGGGCGGCGGTGACCTCGCTTGGAATTACCCAGAACGTGTTTCCCGGGCCCTGGGCCAGCTGCGGCAGCATCTGCAGATACTGATAGGCGAGCAGTTTGGGGTCGGGATCGTTGCGGTGCACGGACTGAAATACCTCGTCGATTGCGCGGGCCTGGCCCTCGGCTTTCAGGATCGCTGCGGTCCGATTGCCCTCGGCCCGCAGGACGGCGGCCTGCTTGTCGCCTTCGGCGGTGAGGATCTGAGACTGGCGTTGGCCTTCGGCGCCCAGGATTGCCGCACGCTTGTCGCGCTCGGCCCGCATCTGCTTCTCCATCGCGTCCTTGATGGATTGCGGCGGGTCGATGGCCTTGATCTCTACCCGGTTCACTCGCAGCCCCCACTTGCCGGTGGCCTCGTCCAGCACACCTCTGAGTTGGCTGTTGATGGTGTCGCGAGAGGTGAGTGTGCGCTCCAAGTCCATGGACCCGACGACGTTGCGCAGTGTGGTGACCGTGAGCTGTTCGACGCCTTGCAGGAAGTTGGCGATCTCATAGGCGGCTGCGCGCGCGTCGGTCACCTGGAAATAGAGCACAGTGTCGATCTCGACGACCAAATTGTCCTCGGTAATCACCGGTTGTGGTCGGAACGAGACCACCTGTTCCCGTAGGTCAATCATCGGATAGACCCGGTCGAAGTAGGGGATGACGAAGTTGAGGCCGGGCTGCAACGTGCGGTCGTAGCGGCCGAGCCGTTCGACGTTGCGGGCACGCGCCTGGGGCACGATGCGCACCGCCCGCAGCACGGTGAAGGCTGCGAACAGCGCGATGATCAGTCCGGCGATAAGGGTAAGAGAGAGTGAAATTTCCATGGGTTACTCCCGGGGGTACACGAGCGCGGTGGTGCCGCTGATCTCCAGCACGTCGACGGTCGCCCCGGCGGGTATCACCAGGGTTTGGTCGTAGGCCCGCGCGGTCCACTCCTCACCGCGGATGCCGCCGATGCGAACCCTGCCGTCCAGCCGGGATACCTCTGACACGACATAGGCGGGCTTACCGATTAATGCTTCGACGCCGAAACGCTCGAGCTGGGGCCGGAGCATGTGCCGACGGACGATGGGGCCGATGAGCAGCACCCCGATCGTGGCGGTGACTGTGAACGCAAGGAGTTGGACAGGAACGGGCAGTCCGAGTGCGGCGAAGCCCGCGGTGATCAGTGCAGCGACACCGAGCATCCCGACCGCTGCGGTGATAGTGAGCATCTCGACCACCAGCAACACTACGGCGATGATCAACCAGATCAGCCATGCATCCATGCGGCGATCCTCCTTGAACATTCGACGGATGCGCGGGCGGGATGACTGTCATTTCCTCCATCGTGTGAGCTAGGACACACCCTTACATTATGTCCCCCAAGCCACGCTGGCGCCGCACTGGATTTTCGGATTCCGGCAAAGTGGTGACCGGTCTCGGCGGGTGCGAGCTGCCAGGGTGGAGCCACCTCGACGACTTCGTCAGAAGAAAATCGATAGCTCTGTACTAGGGGTGAGGGCGAGGCGCTCATCGCTGTTGACGCCGTCAAGACCCGAAAACGAGGCCGCAGGTGACGAACGGGAAGGTATCGGACCTAAACGCAACCAACCGGCAGCTCAGAAGGCAAAGGGCCTGGTAGAGCGGCGGGTTCGATGCCCGGCAGCTCCGCTGAGGAAATGCTGGTCACGGCCAAAAGCCTTGGCCAGCTTTCTTTTTCAACAAGATCTGCGAACGTCCGCATCAAGCTATTACGGAATGATTGTCAATAGAAGGCGCACCAGCTCTGCTTGCCGATGTGTGTCGGTCTTATCGAAGACGTGTTGCAGGTGAGTCTTAACTGTGGCCATTGAAAGCGACAGCTCCTCACAGATCGGTTTGAGACCGTCACCCCGCAGTACCCGCAGCGCGACGTCGGCCTCGGCGTTCGTCAAGCCATATACGCGCCCTAGAAGTTGTGTCGGTGGCTCAAGCTGCTGCTCCGGGTCGACGAGTACGACCAGCGCTCGGGCCACTGACACGTTCTCGGTTGTCGGACTGAAGGGCAGTACGTGGATCACGTACGGACGCTTCCCGGACGGTCGTCTGCACAGAAACGAATTGCCACCGCGAGGACTGCTTTCGTGCTCGAGGAGGGCAGCGACGACGCTGTTCCGCAATTCAGCGTTGGCAGATGCACTAGTCGCTTCGACGCTGCCCGAACGTATACACAGTCCGTCGTCGCATTTGAGAATTCGCTCGGCGGCGGAATTCAGATGGATAACAACCGAACCTGGCCCGACGACGGCGATGCCGTGCCGAACACTGTCGACAGCCCTGGCGATGTCACTCGCGCCTTGAGCGAAGTCCTCGAGGTGACTCTGGGTGCGAAGCGCCTGCTGTAGGTGCGGGGCCAGGGCGCTCATCAACTTCACGCGCTCTGCCGTGTCGAACGGTTCCGCGCGCTTCGGTGCCGCGACAAGAAAGCATGTCGGCATCGAACCGGCGGTAAGCCGAACGAATAGTCCATCATCCATCTGGTAAGGACGCATGAAGTCCGCGTTGAACTCTGACCGCGCCTTCAATGCAACCAGCGGCTGCCCACTTTGGATCAAGCCGACTGGGCTTTTATCGACGGCATCGAGTACGTAGTCGATCTCGCGGTAGTGCTCGAGGTAGGCCTTTCGCGCCTCCGGCGGGAGGCTGGCGCTCTTGATCGAGCGGCCCGATCCATCGGCCAGTAACAACGCGGCGCTCTGCGCGTCGAGCGTGCGACGAACATCCGCCATGGCCACGATCCAGTTTTCCGGAGTGAGCGCCGAGGCGTAGATGGCCGAGACTATGCGCGAGAAGTCATCGATCTCGAACACTGCCGGCTCTCCCGGTGGTCCGCAGGCCCCATCGAAAGCCCTTCTTTCCTGTGCGGCTACAGAGGCTTCACCTGTGCGGTTGTTGGGAACTTTATCGCTTTTCATCCGTTCGGATGAGGCGGCGGCCCGGTTTCAGGGCGTTTTCTTACAAGCATGTTCAACCGCGACAGAACTCAGCCCCGACCCAACGGCTGCAACCGTCGGTGCTGAGGAGGCCCCGTAATAGGGCGGCCGGGCAGCGCCCATGCGCGACAAGGAGATCCCCCCATGACCGAAAGTCTTCCAAGTATCCAGCGGCACATCACGACGGCCACCGGAATGCCGACCCGCCTCAACCGGCCGGGCATAGCACCAGCCGACTCCGCAGAGGGACGCGCTGGCGTCGAATCCGTGCTGGAACCCGCGGTGGCGGAGGCGCCGACTCTGATCACCGAACAAGAAGTGCTTCTGAGCACAGCGGCAGCGCTGAAGGTTCCGAGCAAGATGACCGCCGAGCAGTGGATCGCGCTGCTACGCCCGCGCCGCCTGTTCAACCATTCGAGGGCCGATGAACGCGTCGCGAAGCATAAGCACTATCCGCGCCACTACGTCTTCCTCGAGCAGGCCCTGATGGCGAGGGAGATGGAGAGGTGTTAACCGGTCGGCGGAATCTACCGCCTGCGTGACAGACGTCGAAACATTCTATGCACGAAGGGAATTGAACATGTCGGACCAAGAACAAAAGAACATCGAGCTCGTCAAGAAAGGCTACGAAGCCTTCTCCGCGGGTGACGGCGACACGATGATGAGCCTGTTCGACGACAACATCGAGTGGGTCCAACCGGGCGATAGCACGATCAGCGGTACCTATCACGGTAAAGCCGAACTCGGCGAGCACCTCAGCCGATTGGCCGAGAAGTCGGTGACGGTGAAGCTGAACCGCCTCCTCGCTGACGGCGACACCGTCGTCGCATTAACCGAAGTGACGGTTGGCAACGAAAGAGGGCAAGACGCCGACGTATTCACCCTCCGCGACGGCAAGACGGTACGGGTACAGGTGCACACAGACACGGCGATAATGGAGCGGATCTACGGTAGGAAAAAGGTCGCGGCCGGGTAAGAGAACTGCTTGTCCAACGAGGGGTGACGCTCGTCGGAATAGAGTCGCCCGTCATCCCGCTTGGGCGGCGGGCCGACACGCCCGATCAATCCGGAAGACTAACTGTCTGGACCAATGACGAAGCACCGCCCAGCGCCGGTCGTCAGCAACACCTCCTGCACTGCTGATTTGTCGATGCCGGGGAACTGAATCTGATGATTCGTTTGGCCCGGATCGATTGCGGCGATCTGGGAGGCCGTGGCACCGTCCTTCAAGCGAACGTCGGCGGTCACCTGCTCGCCGTTCATTGCATTGGATGATTCGCGGAAGTAGTAGACATTGATTCCCGAGCCTGATGGGTCGGCAGCCCAACCATCGCGGTAATAGCAGCCCGGGTTGCCCTCGGCGTCCGGAGGTGGCGGTGGGCAGATCGACAAGCCGACGCACGGGGTGGTCGCACGGGGAGCGGCAGTGGCGTTGGGAGCCGCTGAGGCGTTAGGGGCGAGAGGCCCGGTGCCCGTTGGCTGCCGGTTCGTCGAGCTTGCTGTGGTGGCTTGCGGCTGCGATGGCGAGGTCGATGAACAAGCGGCCAGACAGAAGCAGCCCACCGCCGCGATGATTACCCGCTCTATCACATTTGCCACCCGGATTGTTTCGCGTGCGACGGTACCAACAACGTGTGGTTCGGGCGGTTGGCTCGACCTTTTGGCGCCCTTTCGCGTGGCCCAGGCGGCGTAAGGTTCGACCATGAACGTCACGGGCAGGGTGCCGGACATTCACTATGCCAAGAGCGGCGGCCTGAATATCGCGTTCTCGGTGACCGGAGAGGGGCCCGATCTCGTCGTCGCGCCCGGCTTCATCTCCCACCTCGACATCATGTGGGAGGAGCCGTCGGTCGTCCACTTCTACTCGCGGCTCGCGTCGTTCCGTCGCGTCGTCACCTTTGACAAGCGGGGCACTGGCCTGTCGGATCCGGTGATGCACGCGCCGACGTTGGAAGAGTCCGTCGATGACCTGGCCGCCGTCATGGACGCGGCCGGATGTGAACGCGGCGACCTCGTGGGCGTTTCGGAGGGTGGCACGATGGCGATGCTGATGGCGGCCAGCCATCCCGACCGCGTGAATGCGCTCGTCCTATACGGCACGTTCTCCCGCCTGCTCCGCGCGCCCGACTACCCGCTCGGCGTGACCGAGGAGCAGCTGTCGGAGTTGGTCGCGGTGAGTTCCAAGGGCTGGGGTGAGGGCGTCGGACTGGGTGCATGGGCTCCCAGCCGGCGGGACGACGCCGATTTCCGGCGGTGGTGGGCGCGGCTACAGCGGGTGGCCGCCAGCCCGGGCATGGTCCGCAACATCTTCGCGCTCTATCCGCAGCTGGACATCCGCGACGTGCTGCCCGCGATCCAGGTGCCGACGCTCGTGCTCCACCGGCGGACCGACCGGATGGTGTGGCTCGAGATGGGTCGCTACCTCGCCGACCACATCCCCGGGGCCAAGTTCGTCGAGGTCGACGGCGACGACCACCTGTTCTTTACCGGCGACGCCGATACCGTGCTCGATGAGATCGAGGAGTTCCTTACCGGCGTCCGGCCGCTGCCTGCGGTCGAGCGCGTCCTGGCCACGGTGCTGTTCACCGACATCGTCGACTCCACGAAGCGCGCGGTCGAGCTTGGCGACGAGCGATGGAAGGAGCTGCTCGGCAGGCACGACGCCCAGGTCCGGCGCCAGCTTGAGCGCTTCCACGGCCGTGAGGTCAACACCACGGGCGACGGCTTCCTCGCCCGGTTCGACGGACCCGCCCGCGCGATCCGGTGTGCCATGGCGATCCGCGACGTCCTGCGGAGCCTGGGTCTCGAGGTGCGGGCGGGCGTACACACCGGCGAGGTCGAGCTGCGCGACGACGACATCAGCGGCATTGCCGTCCACATCGCCGCACGTGTGGCAGCCGCGGCCGAAGCGGGCGAGGTGCTCGTCTCGCGCATCGTCGTTGACCTGGTCGCCGGGTCGGGCCTCAGCTTTGCCGCTCGCGGTGAGCAGGCCCTCAAGGGTGTGGAGGGCGAGTGGGGGCTGTTCGGGGTCGAGGGCTGACGCGGTCGAGCTAGCAGGCGGTGAGCCACGGATTCGGCGACCATGGCCGCGATCCACCCAGGCCCTCCATCACCGGCCCGCCGCCGCCGGCCCAATTGAATTGTGGCGTACATCACACTCAATTGCTTCCGAAGACGGATACTCGACACCACTGTGTAATACACACGACAAATAAGCTGCATCTTCGCTGGGGGCCGTCACTTCGATTAGGGAGGCCTGCCATTGACCGCAGGTGTACACGACGCGACAGCGGCTGAAGCTGCGACTCAGACAGAAGGCATTGCACTCCCCAGTGTCGATGTCGATGCATGCATCACCGCCAACGCCGATCGCCTGTCCGCTGATGTGGTGTCGACGTCCGACACCCGTGAAGATCGCCAGGCTGTGGTGGAGGCGTCGATCGGCCGTCCGGTCGTCACGATTCTGCGCAAGCCGCTCCGGTACGCCCTGCTCCGAATCGATTGCTCGTTACAGACATTAGGTCGTTTCTTCGACCTGGCCGCTGAGGCCTTCGTCCTCCTGATCACGGATTTGATCCGATTGCGCCACCCGTGGCGCGACACCATCAACCAAGCCTGGTTCATCGTCAGCGTCACGGCGATACCGGCGTTACTGGTGTCGGTCCCATTCGGAGTCATCGTGGCGGTGCAAGTTGGCAGCTTCATCCAGCAGGTTGGCGCTTCGTCGGTATCGGGTGCGGCCGGCGGCCTCGGGGTGATCCGACAAGGTGCACCGGTCGTGGCGGCGTTGCTGCTGGGCGGCGCAGCCGGTTCGGCGGTGGCCACTGATCTCGGCGCCCGCACCATTCGCGAAGAGGTCGACGCGCTGCGCGTCATGGGCACCAACCCGGTGCAGCGGCTGGTCACCCCTCGGCTGGCAGCGATCGTGATCGTGGCGCCGGTGTTGTGCTCGTTCATCATCTTTATGGGGCTGGCGGCAGGCTACGCAATCAATGTCGGCTTCCAGTCCGGCACTCCGGGTAGCTATATCGCGTCCTTCGCGTCCTTCGCTAGCGTCGGCGATGTCGGGGTCGCAGTCCTCAAGACCTGGCTTTTCGGCGTGATCGTCATACTCGTCGCTTGCCAGCGGGGTCTTGAGGCCAAGGGCGGAGCGCGCGGCGTGGCCGACGCGGTCAACGCCTCCGTCGTCATCGGCGTGGTCGCGGTCTTCGTTCTGAACCTGCTTATAACGCAAGGATTGTCGATGTCCATGCCGCTGAGAGTGGGCTGATGGCGACACCGTCTCGCTATCTACCCATGGCTCTGCGGACCCCATGGTGGCTCGCCGAGCGAAGTGACTCGCTTTTTCAACGCCTCGGTCACCAGGTCACCTTTCTGTCCCAGGTGCTTGGTGCGATTCCGCTGACGCTGAGGCGTTATCGGCACCAGACCGGGGTGCTGTTAGTCGACATGATGTGGGGAAACGGGTCCCTGATCGTGGGCGGCGGCACCATCGGCGTGCTGGTGTTCATGGGCGCGGCGGTCGGTGGTTCAGTAGGCGTCGAAGGGTATGGGGCCCTTGACATGGTCGGAATGGGTCCGCTGACCGGATTTGTCTCCGCGTACGCGAACACCCGGGAGATGGCGCCGATGATCGCGGGGATCGGCTTCGCGGCCCAGGCCGGATGCCGCATGACCGCCGAGATCGGCGCGATGCGCATCGCAGAGGAGATCGACGCGTTGGAAGCCCTTGGCATTCAGTCGATCCCGTTCGTGGTCACGACCCGTGTGATCGCCGGGATGATCACCATCGTTCCGCTGTATGTGGTGACACTGGCGTTGAGCTACGTGTCGTGCGCGCTGGTCGTCAATGTGCTGCACGGGCAGTCTTCGGGCACCTACTACCACTACTTCGACTCGTTCATCCACCCGTCCGACGTGGTGTTTTCGTTGCTCAAGGCTGTCATTTTCGTGACGCTGATTATTGCCATCCACTGCTATCAGGGTTACTACGCCGGCGGTGGTCCCGAAGGTGTGGGGCGGGCCTCGGGTCGAGCAATCCGGGCCAGCATTGTGACCGTGGTTGCCGCCGACATGGTGCTGACGCTGTTGTTCTGGGGCAACAGTTCCGGCATTCGGATATCGGGATAAGGCATGCCAATACCGCCGGGGTCGGACGAGGGAGTGCGGGCGCCCAGTTCGCGCGCCTTGCGGATCCGTGGCCTGATTGCTGCAGTAGTACTGGGGATCGCGGGCATAGGGCTGTATCAGCTGGGCACCGGCAGGTACGACGACACGTTCAAGCTGACCGTGGTGGCCGATGTGATCGGTGAGGGTCTGACGCCGGGTGCGGAGGTGAAGTTCCGCGGCCTGACGATCGGATCGGTGAAGACGCTGCAATCGGCCGGATACAACAAGCAGAAGATCACCGTGGAACTCGAGCCGCGCCAAGCCAAAGCGCTGGCCGCCGACACCACAGCCAATTTCGTGTCGTCAAACACTTTCGGCCTCGCGGCGGTCGAGCTGGTCAGCACCGGCGCCGGCCCCCGGCTGCGACCGAACCAGACGCTGCTGATAGGTGCCAACGTCCGGTCCGCTTCCATCACCGGATTGTTGCGGAAGGGCCAAAAATTCGGCCGGCTGGTGGACTCGCCCGAGGTCGACCACATCATCGAGGTGGTGCGTCGGCACGCCGACCTGACCGAGCCGGTGACCCGCTCATACTTCGATCTGGTCAAGATGCTGGTGGACTCCCAGAAGGTGCCGTTCTCGCGGTCGCTTTCGGTGTTCGCTTCGGTGGTCAACGGTGCCAGCGACTCGATCCCGCTCATCGGGTTGGCATATGACCTGCTCAATGGAATGGAATTTCTAGCGCACCCCGACGGCGTCGAGCGCATGGATTTGATCCTCGACCAGACCTCGAAGCTTCTCTTCAGTGCCGACAAGATCGTCGCGAAGAACATCTCGTGGCTGGTCCCATTCATCGGCGCGCTGATGGACGTGTTGCTGCCGGAAGCCTTCACCATCGGCAGTTTTGCGCCGTACTATGACCGGCTCTCGGGTCTGATTGACCGCACCAGTGCTGCGTTTCCTGTCGTCAACGGCAAGGTTCGCATGCAGATCGAGGTCACCTTGGACGCCATGCCCGGCCTGGCTGCGGCGTTACCGGCGCCCGCGGCGGCACCGCAGGCGGGTGGCCGATGAGAAGTGTCACCAAATCGTTGGTGTGGCTGACGGTCTTCACCGCGGTCGCGGTGGTGTGCACGCTTATCGTGCTCACCGCCTTACGTAGTCCGGTCACCGGGGCGGTTTCCCGTTACACCGCGGCATTCTCCGATGTGTCGGGCCTTTATGTCGGAGACGACGTTCGCATTTCCGGCGTGCAGGTCGGCAAGGTGGAAAGCATCCGACTCGACGGGCGGATCGCCAAGGTGGATTTCACCGCACAAGAGGACCACCCGGTATTCGCTAATACCGTCGCCGCGGTGCGCTATCAAACCT
>NZ_JBAPRN010000626.1:0-1797 GCF_049281135.1 Mycobacterium sp.
GCGCGATGGGGATAGTCATCGCTATGGAGAACACGCCCCAGGGGCTTTCGGCCAGTGCCTGCACCACGATCATTGCCAGAACCGCGATCAGGATCACCATGATGACCAGGACGCCGACTAGGGCGGCGGCCCCGCCCGTGGCGCCCAGCTCGTCGCGGGCCATCTGGCCCAGGGAACGGCCCCGTCGCCGGGTGGAGATCCACAACACCAGGTAGTCCTGCACACAACCGCCGAACACGGCCCCGAAGACGATCCAGATGCTGCACGGCAAATAGCCCATCTGGGTGGCCAGCACCGGTCCGACCAGTGGTCCGGCCCCGGCGATCGCGGCGAAATGATGGCCGAACAGCACCCGCCGGTCAGTGGGCACATAGTCGGTGCCGTCGTCGAATATCTCTGCGGGCGTGGCGTAATCGTCGCGCGGACGCACGATCTTCGCCTCGATCAGCCGCGCGTAGAACCGGTACCCGATGACGTAGGTACAGATCGCCGCGACGACGAACCACACCGCGTTGACCGTCTCGCCGCGAGCGAAGGCGATGACCGCCCAGGCCACCGCGCCGAGCACTGCGATCACGCCGAAGAAGATCTTGTGCTTGGTGCCGATGGGGGAGCGGTCGATGATGGCGACCGGCGGCAGGTCGGCGTCAGTGTGGATGTAGCTCAGATGCTGGGTATCGGGCGTCGGCTGCGGCGGTGCTGCCACGGCGCCTCCTGTCGTGTCACCACGCGAAATTGGGCCGCTGGCAGCTTAACCCCGGTACATGGCGCGCACAGTTTCGATGGTGTCGGCTTCCTCGGGTCGTTTGTCGTCGCGGTAGCGCAGCACCCGGGCGAACCGCAGCGCCAAGCCACCGGGGTAACGCGAGGAGCCCTGCACACCGTCGAACGCCACCTCGACCACCTGCTCCGGCCGCAGTTGCACGACGTAGCCCTCGGTGCCGCCCACTGCCAGCTCGTGAAACCGCACGGTCTGCCACTCCAGCATCGCGTCGGTCATACCCTTGAACGTCTTGCCCAACATCACGTAGCCGCCACCGGCCGGATCGACGGCGCCCAGATGAATATTGGACAGCTTTCCCTTACGCCGGCCCGACCCCCACTCGACGGCCAACACCACCAGGTCCAGGGTGTGAACCGGCTTCACCTTGAGCCAACCGGCCCCGCGGCGGCCCGCCTCATACGGTGCGGTCAGCGACTTTGCCATCACGCCCTCATGTCCGGCGGCCAGCGTCCTATCCAGGAACTCGCCGGCGGCAGCCGGATCCGAGGTGATCAGCCGATCGACCCGGTTGTGCACGGGCACGATGTCGTCGAGCGCCGCGGTGCGCTCGCTGGTAGGCGCGTCGAGCAGGTCGAGGCCGTCGCGGTGCAGGATGTCGAAGAAGAACACCGAGAGTGGCTGGGCGGTGCGGGCCGCCGCCACGTCAATCGAGCGGCCGAAGCGCGACGCGGTGACCTGGAAGGGCTCTGGCCGGCCGTCGGAACGCAGCGCGATCGCCTCGCCGTCGACGATCAGCTCGCGAACCGGCAGCGCCAGGGTCGCCTCGACCACCTCCGGCAGTCGTGCGGTGACGTCGTCGAGGCTTCGGGTGTAGACGGTGACCTGATCGCCCGCCCGGTGTATCTGCACTCGGGCGCCGTCTAGCTTCGCCTCGAAAACCCCTGTGCCGCCGAGCTTTTCCAGCGCTTCTCCAACACCTGCAGCGGTCTGCGCCAGCATCGGGCCAACTGGCCGGCCCACCTGCAGGGTGAACGCTTCCAACGCCGCGGCACCGCCGCTCAGGCCCGCCGCCG
>NZ_JBAPRN010000627.1:0-7022 GCF_049281135.1 Mycobacterium sp.
CCAAGGCCGCAGGATGTTCCCGCGCGACGCTGTACCGCTACTTCGAAAACCGAGAGGCGCTGCGCAGTGCCTACGTGGCCCGCGAAACCCATCGGCTGTCCGAGTCGATCGACGTCGACCACATCAAGGACCCACGGGAACGACTGGTCACCGGTATCGTCACCACGCTTCGTCTGGTCCGCGAAAGCCCCTCGCTCTCAGCCTGGTTCGCGACGACCGCGCCTCCGCTGGGCGCCGAGTTGGCGGAGCAGTCCGACGTGATCACCGCACTGGCGACCGCATTCGTCACCTCGCTCGGCGACGACCACCCGGCCAACGTTGCGGGACGCGGCCGCTGGCTGGTCCGGGTGATCACGTCGCTGCTGATTTTCCCCGGTCATGATGAAGCCGACGAGCGGGCGATGCTCACCGAGTTCGTCGCCCCGGTCGTGGTGCCCGCCGAGCAGGTCAGCCGCGCACCCGGGTGAACCGGTGTAGCAGCCAGGCCGGCGGAATGGTGACCACCATCGTCGCCACGAACAGCCCGGCCATCGAACCGGTGTACACGTGATCCCGCATGATGTATACCATCGCGAATTCCATTGTCACCAAATGGATCAAGAAGATCTCGTAGGAGATCTCGCCGAGCCACACCATCGGCCGACTCGCCAGTAGGCGGCAATACAGGCCCTCGTTGCCGAGCACCAACGGCGCCACCGCCAGCGCGGCGATCACCGCGTAGAACACCGCTTTGTACAACGCTTGGGACAGGCCGAGGGGCGACGTCGTCGGATCCCCCGCAATCGGTGTGGAAGCGATGAAGTAGCAGATGACGGCGAGCGGCAGCGCGACGAACGCATAACAGCGCACGCCCATCCTTTGCAGCACCGTCAGACTCATGCCGGCCAGAAACCAGATCAGGTAGGTGGGTAGCCACAGCCGGGCCCCATTGGGAATCGACGTGGCGAGGTGAACCCCGACCAACCACGCCGGCGAGACCAGCGCCAGCACACCGATCCCGAACAGCAACAGCTTTGGGCGCCACTGCCGTCGGCACAAGACCACCAGCAGCAGGTAGGCCAGCAGCGGAAGAACCACGTAGAACGCGGCTTCCACGGCCAGGCTCCACATCTGGGTCAGACCCTGATGCAGATATCCCCGCATGTAGTTGAACGTGTAGATCTGCGTCAACGTCAGGTTTCGGAACAACCCGACCCAGGTATGGCCGAAATTGGGTCCCGCATGCCGGAAGTGGTAGATGGCGTACGCGATCAGGACCGTGACGACGTAGGCAGGCATGATGCGCCGCACCCGGTGCCACCCGTAGCGACGGACCGACGGCTCCGGGCCGCCCGTCGCGGCGGACTTCACCCAGGGCCGGAACAACAGGAAACCCGACAGCACGAAGAAGATCGGGACGCCCATCTCCATCCGCGAACAAAACAGGCCGAAGTAGCCCTCGATGTATTTGCCCGTCGTGTAGGCCGCATGGGTGGCCACCACGAGAAGGGCTGCGACGGCACGGATGCCGGTCAACGACGCGACCCGATCCGGCCCGGCTACCTGTTCGAGTCCGCCCTGGGCCGCGGTGTCGGCCTGGGTCATCCCTTGTGATCCCGCCTCGGCGCGCCACGACCGCCGCGGCGGTTTTTGTCTGGAGCCCGCTCAGGCTGCAGATTGATCAGCACACCGGAAATGCGAGTCTTCTCAAGCGCTTTCAACGTCGCATGGGGCAACTTGGCCGGCAGCTCCACCAGCGAGAAGTCCGGCTTGATCGTGATGTGGCCGAAATCGCTGCGGTGCAAGCCGCCTTCGTTGGCAATGGCACCGACGATCGCGCCCGGTCCGATCTTGTGACGCTTGCCGACCGCGATGCGGTAGGTGGCGAATCCTTTTTTCGGGCCCTCGCCCGCGCCACGGGCAGGCCTGTCGGGTCGGTCCGAACGCTCCTTCGCGCGACGCTCGGGCGGCGGCTCGGGCGCCAGTAGAAACGCTTCGCCGTTCCGCGACTGCAACGCCAGCGCCGCCGCGATGTCGGCCATCGGGACGTCGTTGTCGCGCTCGTAATCCGCTACCAGACGGCGGAACAGGTCCAGACCGGGCGACCCGAGACTGTCGGTGATGGAGTCGGCGAATTTCGCCACCCGCTGTGCGTTGACGTCGTCGACGCTCGGCAGTTGGGCTTCGATGAGCTTTTGCCGGGTCGCCTTCTCGATCGACTTGAGCAGGTGGCGTTCCCGCGGCGACACGAAAAGCAGCGCCGACCCCGACCGCCCCGCCCGGCCGGTGCGCCCGATCCGGTGCACGTACGACTCGTTGTCGTGCGGAATGTCGTAGTTGAGCACATGCGATATCCGCTCGACGTCCAGCCCGCGGGCCGCGACATCGGTGGCGACCAGAATGTCGATTCCTTTGTCGCCACCTTTTTTGAGGGCGGCGATGGTCCGCTCACGCACGGCCTGCGGGATGTCACCGTTGATGGCCGCTGCGGAAAAGCCTCGGGCGCGTAGCTTTTCGGCGACCTCTTCGGTGGCCTGTTTGGTGCGGACGAAGACGATCATCGCCTCGAACGGCTCGACTTCGAGGACCCGGGTCAACGCGTCCATCTTGCGTCGACCTTCAACCTGGATGTAGCGCTGCGAAATGTTGTCGGCAGTCGCGGTTTTCGCGTCGACCTTGACCTCGGTCGGGTCGTGCAGATACTTGGCGCTGAGCTTGCGAATCGCCGGCGGCATCGTCGCGGAGAACAGCGCCACCTGCTTGTACTCGGGGGTGTCGGCCAGGATCCGCTCGACTTCCTCGGCGAAACCCATCGTCAGCATCTCGTCGGCCTCGTCGAGCACCAGGTAGTCCACGTGGGACAGATCCAGCGTCCCGCGGTCGAGGTGGTCGATCACCCGGCCGGGCGTGCCGACCACCACCTGCGCGCCGCGCTTCAGCCCGGCCAACTGCGTCATGTAGGACGCTCCGCCGTAGATCGGCAGCACGTTGATCTGCGGCAGGTGCGCACCGTACCGGCTGAACGCCTCGGCCACCTGCAACGCGAGCTCCCGCGTCGGCGCCAGCACCAGCGCCTGCGTCTTTTTGCTGCTGGTGTCGATCTTCGACAGGATCGGGACCGCAAACGCAGCCGTCTTGCCGGTCCCGGTCTGGGCCAGACCGACCACATCCGACCCCGCCATCAGGGCCGGAATCGTCGCCGCCTGGATCGCCGAGGGCGACTCGTAGCCGACGTCGGCAAGGGCCTGCAGCACCGAAGGGTGAATCTGCAGGTCGGCGAAGGTCACGGTGTCGTGGTTCGGGGATTCCATGTCGCAACGAAGTTTAATGGTCAACTGCCGTTCGGCCACGCCTGCCGCGTCGATAGGGCTGGTCAAGGTACCGTGCGGCGTTGTGTGGACACGACTCTGCGGTAGCCGACGGCTCGCCGGGCTGACTGCTGCCGCACTGCTCACCGCGACACTGAGCGGGTGCGGATCAGGGGATTCGACCGTCGCCAAGACGCCGCAGCCCACCACCCAGCCGACCGCTGCGCCCCACTCGGCCGCGCCGGCGCCGGTTCCCACCGCCGCTCCGACCAGCCCCGGGCCGGTCGACCCGTGCGCGGTCAATTTGGCTGACCCCGCGATCGCGCGCGGGGTGTCCGAGCTGCCGAAGGACCCACGCAGCCAGCAACCGTGGAACCCCGAACCGCTGGCCGGCAACTTCAACCAGTGCGCGCAGCTGTCCGCGGTGATTGTCAAGGCCAACACCAACGCCGAAAGCCCCAACACCAGAGCGGTGCTGTTTCATCTCGGCAAGCTGATTCCGCCCCAAGGCGTTCCCGACACCTACGGCTTCAACGGCCTGGACAACTCGCAGTGCACCGGCGACACAGTGGCACTGAGCTACTCCGGCGGGATCGGGTTGCCCAGCGTGGTGAAGTTCCGCTGGAACGGCAACGGGGTGGAGCTGATCGCCAACGCCGGAGGCTGATGTCGGTGTAGCCGCCTACAGTGGCTGCTGTGTTCATGGCAGGCGACAGCGTCATCTACAGCGCGTCGGATCTCGCATCCGCCGCGCGCTGTGAATATGCCCTGCTGCGGGAATTCGACGCGAAACTCGGCCGGGGTCAACGCGTCAGCGTCACTGACGAATTGCTCGAGCGCACCGCATCTCTCGGTGACGAGCACGAACAACGCCGGCTCGACCAGCTGCGCGACGAACACAGCGACGTTGCCGTCATCGGCCGCCCGGTCCCGTTCACCATCGAGAACGTCACCGCCGCGGCCGACCAGACTGCGCGGGCCATCGAGCGCGGTGCGGCGGTGGTCTACCAGGCGGCGATGTTCGACGGTCGCTTCGTCGGGTTCGCCGACTTCCTGGTCCGCCGCGACGGGAAGTACCAGGTGTCCGACACCAAGCTGGCCCGTTCGGCGAAGGTCACCGCGCTCCTTCAGATCGCGGCCTACGCCGACACGTTGAGCCAGGCCGGCATCCCGGTGGACCAGGAGGCCGAGTTGGTGCTCGGTAACGGCACCGCGGTCAATTACCGCGTCGATGAGCTGATTCCGGTGTACCGCGAGCAACGGGCGCGATTGCAACAGCTGCTCGACAACCACTACGCCGGCGGCGTAGCGGTGCGCTGGGAGGACGAAAACGTCCGAGCATGCTTCAGGTGCCCGGTCTGCGAGGAGCAGGTGCGTGCGGCCGACGACCTGTTGCTGGTCGCGGGCATGCGGGTTACGCAGCGCGCCAAGTTTATCGATGCGGGCATCAGCACGCTGGACGAGCTCGCCCACCACGCCGGTCCGGTCGACAACGTCTCGGCCCGCTCGTTGGCCAAGCTGGTCGCGCAGGCAGACTTGCAGGTTCGCCAACGCGATGCCGGCACACCACTATTCGAGGTGGCCGATCCGCAGCCGCTGGCATTGCTGCCCGACCCCGACGAGGGCGACCTGTTCTTCGACTTCGAGGGTGACCCACTCTGGACTGCCGACGGCGTCGACTGGGGCCTGGAGTATCTGTTCGGGGTTCTCGAAGGCGGAAAGTCGAGCGCCTTCCATCGGCTGTGGGCGCATGACCGCCCCGATGAGCGCAAAGCACTGATCGATTTTCTGGCGCTGGTCGCCAAGCGGCGCAAGCGGTTTCCCAATATGCACGTCTACCACTACGCCGCCTACGAGAAGACGGCGCTGCTGCGTCTGGCCGGTCGCCACGGCGTCGGGGAAGACGACGTCGACGACTTGCTGCGCAGCGGAACATTGGTTGACCTGTATCCGATTGTGCGCAAGAGCATTAGGACCGGAAGCGAGTCGCTCAGCCTGAAGTCCCTGGAACCGCTGTACATGGGTTCGCAGCTGCGTTCCGGCGATGTCACCACGGCAGCCGACTCGATCACCCAGTACGCGCGCTACAGCGAACTGCGCGGCAGCGGCGAGGTCGAGGAGGCGGCGACAGTACTCAAGAAGATCGAGGACTACAACCACTACGACTGCACCTCCACCCGCGAACTGCGCAACTGGCTCCTGATGCGAGCCTACGAAAACAGCGTCATACCGCTTGGCGCCCAACCGGTTCCCGACGGCGGCGATATCGAGGAGGCGGACGCGCTCGCGGCAAAGCTACACGCGTTCAGCGGCGACCCGACGACCGATGACCGCACCCCCGAGCAGACGGTGGTTGCCCTGGTGTCGGCCGCCCGCGGCTATCACCGTCGCGAAGACAAGCCGTTCTGGTGGGCGCACTTCGATCGGCTGAACTACCCCGTCGACGAATGGGCCGACGAGACAGACGTATTCCTCGTCGACCAGGCAAAGGTCGCGGTCGATTGGCATAAGCCGCCGCGCGCGCAGAAGCTGCAGCGGCGGCTGCAGCTGACCGGCGAATTGGCCCGCGGCGCTCTCAAAGCCGACTCGGAGGTCTACGCGCTCTACGATCCGCCGGCGCCGCCCGGTCTGACCGAGAATCCAGATCGGCGCGCCGCGGGCCGCGCCAAGCTGATCGAGGCCAACGACCCGAGCGTGCCGACCGAGGTCGTCGTCATCGAGCGAACTCCGGCCGACGGCAGCACTTTTCCCGAGCTTCCTTTCGCGCTGACCCCAGGCGGGCCGGTCAACACCAAGCCGCTGCGGGAGGCCATCGAAGCGGCAGCGGCAGAGGTTGCGGCGGGTCTGCCGCAACTCCCCCGCACCGCGGTGGCTGACATCCTGCTCCGCCAACCGCCCAGGACGCGCAGCGGCGCGGACCTCCCCCGGAGCGGCGACGCCATCGACGACATCACCGCCGCCCTGCTCGACCTCGATGGGTCCTATGTGGCGGTGCATGGGCCGCCCGGAACCGGCAAGACATACACCGCCGCACACGTCATCACCCGACTGGTCGCCCAGTGCGGCTGGCGCATAGGTGTTGTCGCGCAATCACATGCGGTGGTGGAAAACCTGCTGCAAGGCACAATCAACGCCGGTATCGATCCGGCGCGGGTAGCCAAGAAAGGCGACCGCCGCGACGTCGCATGGCAGCAGATCGCCGAAAACGAGTACCCCGGATTCATCGCCGGCACCACAGGATGCGTGATCGGCGGCACCGCGTGGGACTTCGCCAACCCCGGCCGGGTTCCGCCGGGAAGTCTGGACCTGCTGGTGATCGACGAGGCCGGCCAGTTCTGTCTGGCCAATACGATCGCGGTGGCCGCGTCAGCCGCCAACCTGCTGCTGCTCGGCGATCCGCAGCAGCTGCCTCAGGTCAGCCAGGGCACTCATCCCGAGCCGGTCAACGGATCCGCGCTGGGCTGGCTGGTCGAGGACCACCGCACCCTGCCCGCGGAACGCGGCTACTTCCTGGACCGCTCACGTCGCATGCATCCCGCGGTGTGCGATCCGGTGTCGGTGCTGGCCTATGAAGGCCGGTTGCGGCCGTACCGCGACGTCACCGCCGCCCGCCGCTTGGACGGGTATCCGCCCGGGGTTCATGTCGTTCGAGTTCCGCACGACGGCAACGCAACTGAGAGCCCCGAAGAAGCCGCCGCCATCGTTGCCCAGATCAGGGCCCTGGTTGGCTTGGCG
>NZ_JBAPRN010000628.1:0-4018 GCF_049281135.1 Mycobacterium sp.
GTGCTACAGGCCCAGGGCAGCGTGCTGACCAACAAGTACGCCGAGGGTCTGCCCGGCCGCCGCTACTACGGGGGTTGCGAGTACGTCGACGTCGTGGAGAACATCGCTCGCGACCGGGCCAAGGCGCTGTTCGGCGCCGACTTCGCCAACGTGCAACCGCACTCCGGCGCCCAGGCCAATGCCGCGGTTCTGCACGCGCTGATGTCGTCGGGGGAGCGGCTGCTGGGTCTCGACCTCGCCAACGGCGGTCACCTGACTCACGGCATGAAGCTGAACTTCTCCGGCAAGCTCTACGAGAACGCTTTTTACGGCGTCGACGCCACCACGCATCTGATCGACATGGACGCGGTGCGCGCCCACGCGCTGGAGTTCCGTCCGAAGGTGATCGTCGCGGGTTGGTCGGCCTACCCGCGGATCCTGGACTTCGCCGCGTTCAAGTCGATCGCCGACGAGGTGGACGCCAAGCTTTGGGTGGACATGGCGCACTTCGCCGGGCTGGTTGCGGCCGGTTTGCACCCGTCGCCGGTGCCGCACGCCGACGTCGTGTCGACCACCGTGCACAAGACGCTGGGCGGCCCGCGGTCCGGCCTGATCATCGGCAAGCAGGAGAACGCCAAGTCGATCAACTCCGCGGTCTTCCCGGGTCAGCAGGGCGGCCCGCTGATGCACGTGATCGCGGCCAAGGCAGTGGCGCTGAAGATCGCGGGCACCCCGGAATTCGTCGAGCGGCAGCAGCGCACGCTGTCCGGCGCCCGGATCCTCGCCGAGCGACTGTTGGCGGCTGACGTCGCCAAGGCCGGCGTCTCGGTGGTCAGCCGTGGCACCGACGTCCACCTGGTGCTGGTCGACCTGCGTGACTCGCCGCTGGACGGACAGGCCGCCGAGGACCTGCTGCACGACGTCGGCATCACGGTGAACCGCAACGCCGTGCCCAACGACCCGCGGCCGCCGATGGTGACCTCGGGCCTGCGGGTCGGCACCCCGGCGCTCGCTACCCGCGGCTTCGGGGACGCCGAGTTCAGCGAAGTCGCCGACATCATCGCCACCGCGTTGGCGGCCGGCAAAGCGGCTGACGTCTCGGCGCTGCGCGACCGGGTGACCCGTCTGGCCAGGGAGTTTCCGCTCTACGACGGCCTGGAAGACTGGTCGCTGGTGTAACGCGCGGGAGATTTTACGAAACCTGTGTACGCGGGTTACCGTTACCGCATGGCACAGAAACCTGTCGCTAACGCGCTGATCCTCGAACTCGACCCCGTGGTGGGCGAGAACCTCGACCGGCACCTGGGCACCGAGCAGCTCTGGTTCGCCCACGACTTCGTGCCCTTCGAGCAGGGCGAGAACTTCGCCTTCCTGGGCGGACGCGACTGGGACCCGTCGCAGGTGACGTTGCCGAAAGTCGTGACCGACGCGTGCGAAATCCTGCTCATCACCAAAGACAACATCGCGGGCTACCACCGTGAACTCGTCGAGCACTTCATCCTCGAGGACATGTGGGCTCAGTGGATCGGCCGCTGGACCGCCGAGGAGCATCTGCACGCCATCGCGCTGCGCGAGTACTTCGTCGTGACCCGCGAGATCGACCCGACCGCCAACGAGCACGTCCGCTTCGAGCACGTGTCGCAGAAGGGCTATCGCGCCGACCAGTTCTCTCAGGTCGAAACCCTGGTGTTCATGGCTCTCTTCGAGGCCTCCCATGCGGTGTTCACCAACAACCTCGCCGCGCAGATCGAAGAGCCGGTGCTGGCCGGCCTCATCACCCACATCGCCCGTGACGAGGTGCGCCACGAAGAGTTCTTCGTCAACCTTGTCGCGCACTGCCTCACCTACACCCGCGACGAGACGATCGGCGCCATCGCCGCCCGCGCGGCCGAGATCGACGTCATCGGCGCCGACATCGATGCCTACGACGACAAGGTGCGAAACGTCGCCGACGCAGGCATTTTCGGCCCCGACGTACTGCGCCGGGTGATGTCCGACCGCATCACCGCGTGGGGGGTCGCCGACGAGCCCGCGCTGCGGCAGTTCGTCATCGGCTAGCCACGTCGGCGCGCCTGCACGGCGCACATGCGCCGACGAGAGTAGTTTTGCTTTCGATGGCTAGCGACATGCTCTGCTATCCGGGCGGCGCCTCTCGTCTCAACTTCGACAGGACCGCCGGCCCCGGTCCTGACGCCGCGGCCCCCGCCGAATCGTCCGTGCGGGCCGCACGGGCATCCAGCCCGGCTAGGACGCTTCGCGCGCATGGGTGGCTGTGGGGCCACCACCAACATGCCGCAGCGAGCCGGGCGATGAGCTCGAGGAGCGCTCGTGACTGATTCCCCGGCGGTTTCACAGGACACCATCAGGACCTACGTGCTCGACACGTCGGTGTTGTTGTCCGATCCGTGGGCCTGCTCCCGCTTCGCCGAACACGAAGTGGTTGTTCCGCTGGTAGTGATCAGTGAGCTGGAGGCCAAGCGCCACCACCACGAACTGGGCTGGTTCGCCCGCCAGGCGTTGCGCCTGTTCGACGATCTCCGGGTCCAGCATGGGCGGCTGGATCAGCCCATTCCGGTCGGGACGCAGGGCGGCACGCTGCACGTCGAGCTCAACCACAGCGACCCGAGTGTGCTACCGGCCGGGTTCCGCACCGACACCAACGACTCGCGCATCCTGTGCTGTGCCGCCAACCTCGCCGCCGAGGGCAAGCGAGTCACGTTGGTCAGCAAGGACATTCCGCTGCGCGTCAAAGCGGGCGCGGTGGGCTTGCTCGCCGACGAGTACCACGCGCAGGACGTCGTCGTCTCCGGCTGGACCGGGATGACGGAGATGGAGACCAGCGCCGAGGACATCGACGCGTTGTTCGCCGACGGCGAGGTCGACCTGGAGGCTGCGCGAGACCTGCCGTGCCACACCGGTATTCGGCTACTGGCCGGCAGTTCCCATGCGCTCGGCCGGGTCAACGCGCACAAGCGGGTCCAGCTGGTTCGCGGCGACCGCGAGGTTTTCGGACTGCGCGGTCGCTCCGCCGAACAGCGGGTGGCCCTGGATCTGCTGCTCGACGAGTCGGTGGGCATCGTGTCGCTCGGCGGCAAGGCCGGCACCGGTAAGTCGGCGCTGGCGCTGTGCGCCGGGCTGGAAGCCGTGCTGGAGCGCCGCACGCAGCGCAAGGTAGTCGTGTTCCGCCCGCTCTACGCGGTCGGCGGCCAAGAGTTGGGTTATCTGCCCGGTAGCGAGAGCGAAAAGATGGGCCCGTGGGCCCAGGCGGTCTTCGACACCCTCGAAGGTCTGGCCAGCCCCGCGGTGCTCGAAGAGGTGCTTTCCCGCGGCATGCTCGAAGTGCTGCCGCTGACCCACATCCGCGGTCGCTCGCTGCACGACTCGTTCGTCATCGTCGACGAAGCGCAGTCCCTGGAACGAAACGTGCTGCTGACCGTGCTGTCCCGGCTGGGCGCGGGATCGCGGGTGGTGTTGACCCACGACGTCGCTCAGCGCGACAACCTGCGGGTGGGCCGGCATGACGGCGTCGCCGCGGTGGTCGAGAAACTCAAGGGCCACCCACTGTTCGCGCACATCACGCTGCTGCGCAGCGAACGTTCGCCGATCGCGGCGCTGGTCACCGAGATGCTCGAGGAGATCAGCGGCGTACCGCTGTAATCGGGCGGGCCTTCGCCGCCGGTAAGCTGCGGCCGTGTCGAAACGACCGGACAACCAAGCCTGGCGGTACTGGCGCACCGTCGCCGGCGCGGCGGCGGCGGCCGCCATCGTCGGGATCGGTGCGTTCACCGGTCACGTCCGATTCGCACACGCCAACGACGTCGTGGACTGCGCACAGGTCAAGTGCGTCGCGCTGACGTTCGACGACGGCCCCACCCCGTTTACCGACCGGCTGCTGAGCATTCTGACCGCGAACAAAGCCAAGGCCACGTTCTTCGAGATCGGCAACAAGGTCGCGGCCAACCCGGCGGGCGCCAAACGGGTTGTCGAGGCGGGCATGGAGCTGGGCAGCCACACCTGGGAACACCCCAACATGACGACG
>NZ_JBAPRN010000629.1:0-5971 GCF_049281135.1 Mycobacterium sp.
CAGCGAGGTTGCGCTCGCGCGACTCGATTCGCCCGCCCGGGGTAATCGGCATCTGGGCTTTGCGAAAGCTCTGGTGCATGAGATGCCGCACACCCTGGCCGCGTTGGAGGCAGGCGTGCTGACGGAGTGGCGGGCCACCTTGATCGTGCGCGAAAGCGCGTGCCTGGACGTCGATGACCGGCGGACCCTGGATGCCGAGTTGTGCCGCAACCAAGCCGAACTGCAGGGCATGGGCGACGCACGGGTGGCGGCGGCCGCCAAGACGATCAGTTACCGGCTCGATCCGCATGCGGTCGTCGAGCGGGCCGCCAAGGCCGAAACGGAACGCACGGTGACCATTCGGCCCGCGCCGGACACGATGACCTATCTGACCGCGTTATTGCCTGTGGCCCAAGGTGTCTCAGTCTACGCGGCACTGCGGCGGGAAGCCGATGTCTGTGGCGACGGGCGCTCGCGTGGCCAGGTAATGGCCGACACTCTCGTCGAGCGGACCACCGGGCGAAGTGCGGCAGCGGCGACCCCGATCGCGGTCAATCTGGTGTTGTCCGACGAAACGCTGTTTGGTGGGTCCAACGCCCCTGCCACCGTAAGCGGCTACGGTCCCATTCCGGCGGCCGTTGCGCGCGGATTGGTCTCGGGCGCCGTCAGTGATCCACTGTCGCGGGCTAAGCTGCGCCGGCTTTACGCCCATCCGGACTCAGGAGCATTGGTGGCGATGGAGTCACGGTCCCGGTTGTTTCCCAAAGGGTTGGCCGCTTTCATCGGGCTACGGGATCAGCGCTGCCGCACTCCCTACTGCGACGCACCGATCCGCCACCGCGACCATGCGCAGCCATGGGCCTCCGGGGGTCCGACTGACGCGGTTAACGCTCTCGGACTCTGCGAACGATGCAACTATGTCAAAGAGGTCGCCGGCTGGTGCGTCAAACCGAATGTTGATGAAATTGGCAGGCATACAGCGCAATTCACTACACCAACCGGCGCCCACTATTGGTCGGCGGCGCCTCCGCGGGCCCCGACGGTCATGGCAAGCGATGTTGAAGTTCGCATCGGTATAGCACTGGCTCGACACGCGGCCTAACCCAGCAGGTTGCGCACGACGCCGTCGGCCAGCAGCCGCCCCCGGTCGGTGAGCACCAGGTGCTCGCCCTCGCGAGACAGCAAGCCGTCCTGGACAGCGACGCCGGCGCGCTCGCGCTCGGCCTCGTCCAGCAGTTCGGTCGGCAGTCCTTGACGCAGCCGGATCTTCAACAGCACGTCCTCGGTGTGGCGGCTGGTGGCATCCAGCTGCTCGAAACCGGCGACCGGCAGCGCGTCACCGTCCAGTATCTGCGCATAAGCGTTGGGATGCTTGACATTCCACCAGCGCGTCGCGCCGACGAAGCTGTGCGCGCCCGGACCGGCGCCCCACCACTGACCACCGTCCCAGTACCCCAGATTGTGTCGACACTCCCCGCCCGGCCGACTCCAGTTGGACACCTCGTACCAGTCGAACCCGGCCGCCGACAGCTGCTGATCGGCCAGCTCGTAGCGATGTGCAAGGACGTCGTCGTCGGGAGCGTCCAGTTCGCCGCTGCGGACCCGGCGCGCCAGCGCGGTGCCCTCCTCGACGACCAAGGCGTAGGCGGACACGTGATCGACGCCGGTGTCGATCGCAGTGTCGACCGATCTCAGCAGGTCGTCGTCGGACTCCCCGGGAGTGCCGTAGATGAGATCGAGGCTGACGTGTTCGAATCCTTCGGCAAGCGCCTCGCGAGCCGCGGCCGCCGACCGGTTCGGCGTGTGGATCCGGTCGAGTACACCCAGCACCCGAGGCGACACCGACTGCATACCCAACGACACCCTCGTGCAGCCGGCGGCCAGGGCCGCGGCGAAGAAGTCCGGCCACGCCGACTCCGGGTTGGCCTCGGTGGTCACCTCGGCGTCGGTGGCCAGCTCGAAGTTGTCGCGCACCGATTGCAGCACCCGGGTGAAGCGCTCCGGGCCCAACAGCGACGGCGTCCCGCCGCCGACGAAGACGGTGTGCACGGTCGGTCCGCCCAGCCGAGCGGCCGCGAGTTCGAGCTCTGACCGCAGCTTGTCCAGCCATGCATCGGGGTTGACACCGCCCAGCTCGGCGGGCGTGTAGGTGTTGAAGTCGCAGTAGCCGCAGCGGGTGAAGCAGAACGGCACATGTACATAGATGCCGAACGGCCCGCCTCCGCTCAACTGCAGCTCAGGAAGGTCGGCTGGCGCGGAGGATGCCGTCACGCCTTATCAATATTCCCGAGTACCGGCCCAACCTCCACCGCGGGCCAGCACGAATGACAGCGGGGGGTTCTTCGCAGCCGAATCGAGGAAAACGTTACGGAGGATTTCAGACACGGCTCGTAGTTTCGATCACTATGAGTGCAATTCCCCCCTGGTAGTTATGGGCGGCGGCATCCGTGGCACAATGGTCGAGTGACCGCAGCCCACCCCAATTTCCGTATCGCGTTGGTGGCGCGCCGTCATGTCGACTTCTTGCGTGTCTGCAGCTGTCGCTGTCTGGCTTGATGTCGTAGACCCGTCCACCAGTACTTTCAGCTGGCCCCCGGATCTGCGCCGCCGGGACAGCCACCGGTGGTTTGCGTGGTCCCAGCCGGCTACTCCACAAAGGAGATTGCCGCATGACGTCCCCCCGCCCCGCCAAGAGCCGCAGCGAAGGCCAGTGGGCGCTGGGTGAGCGCGAGCCGCTCAACCCCAACGAGCAGTTCAAGCAAGACGACGATGCGCTCAACGTCCGCGACCGAATCCTGAACCACTACTCCACCGCCGGATTCGACAGCATCGAGAAGAACGACCTGCGTGGCCGCATGCGCTGGGCCGGGCTCTACACGCAACGCGAGCAGGGTTACGACGGCAGCTTCACCGGTGACGAGAACATTGACCTGCTCGAGGCCAAGTACTTCATGATGCGGGTGCGTTGCGACGGCGGCACATTGTCAACCGCGGCGCTGCGTACGCTCGGCGAGATTTCCATCGAGTTCGCCCGGGATACCGCCGACATCTCCGACCGGGAAAACGTTCAGTACCACTGGATCCGGATCGAGGATGTACCTGAGATCTGGAAACGACTGGAAGCCGTCGGCCTGCAGACCACCGAGGCTTGCGGCGACTGCCCCCGGGTGGTGCTGGGCTCCCCGCTGGCCGGTCTGTCGGTCGACGAGGTGCTCGATCCCACGCCGGCGATCGAGGAGATCGTCCGCCGTTACATCGGCAATCCGGAGTTTTCGAACCTGCCCCGGAAATACAAGACCGCGATATCGGGTCTGCAGGACGTCGCGCATGAGATCAATGACATCGCGTTCATCGGCGTCAACCATCCCGAGCACGGTCCGGGACTCGATTTGTGGGTAGGCGGCGGCCTGTCCACCAACCCGATGCTCGCGCAACGCGTCGGCGCCTGGGTGCCACTGGAGGAGGTGCCCGACGTCTGGGAGGCCGTCACCTCACTGTTCCGTGACTATGGCTATCGGCGACTGCGGGCCAAAGCCCGGCTGAAGTTCCTCATCAAAGACTGGGGCATCGAGAAGTTCCGTGAGGTGCTCGAAACCGAGTACCTCAAGCGCAAACTCATCGATGGCCCGGCCCCCGAGCCGCTCAAGCACCCGATCGACCACGTCGGCGTGCAGCGGCTGAAGAACGGGCTCAACGCCGTGGGCGTCGCGCCGATCGCCGGTCGGGTATCCGGCACGATCTTGTCCGCGGTCACCGACCTGGCCGAGCAGGCGGGATCGCAGCGGGTCAGCTTCACCCCGTACCAGAAGCTGATCATCCTCGACGTCCCTGACGACAAGCTCGACGAGTTGATCGCCGGCCTGGATGCGCTTGGGCTGCCGTCGCGACCATCGCAGTGGCGTCGGAACCTGATGGCCTGCACGGGAATCGAATACTGCAAATTGTCATTCGCCGAAACTCGAGTGCGTTCGCAGTCGCTGGTGCCCGAACTCGAGCGCCGGCTCAATGACCTCAACGCGCAACTGGATGTGCCGGTCACGGTCAACATCAACGGCTGTCCGAACTCGTGTGCCCGAATCCAAATCGCCGACATCGGTTTCAAGGGCCAGATGGTCGACGACGGCGACGGGAATTCTGTCGAGGGATTCCAGGTTCACCTTGGAGGCAGCCTGGGCCTCGACAGCGGTTTCGGCCGAAAGCTACGGCAGCACAAGGTCACCAGCGACCAACTGGGTGACTACATCGATCGCGTGGTGCGCAACTTCGTCAAGCAGCGAGATGGTGACGAGCGTTTCGCGAATTGGGCGCTGCGTGCCGAGGAGGCAGATCTGCGATGAGCAACTTGACGGAAGCGGAACTACGACAGCTGGCCGAGAAGGGCGCCGCAGAGTTGGAAGGCGCCAGTGCCAGCGACCTGTTGCGCTGGACTGACGAGAACTTCGGCGGCGTCGGCGGACCCCGGTCCACGGCGACCTGCAACTACGTGGTGGCCTCCAATATGCAGGACGCGGTGTTGGTCGATCTGGCCGCCAGGGTCCGCCCTGGCGTACCAGTATTGTTCTTGGACACCGGATACCACTTCGTGGAGACAATCGGTACCCGCGACGCGGTCGAGGCCGTCTACGACGTGCGGGTGCTCAACGTCACGCCAGAGCACAGCGTCGCCGAGCAGGACGAGCTGCTGGGCAAAGACCTGTTCGCCCGTAAGCCCAGCGAATGCTGCCGGATGCGCAAGGTCGCCCCGCTGTCCAAGGCGCTTCGCGGCTACTCCGCGTGGGTGACCGGTCTGCGACGGGTCGAAGCGCCGACCCGCGCCAACGCGCCGCTGGTCAGCTTCGACGAGGCGTTTGGACTAGTGAAGATCAACCCGCTGGCCACGTGGTCCGACGACGACATGCAGAACTACATCGACGAGAACGATGTACTGGTCAATCCGCTTGTCTACGAGGGATATCCGTCGATCGGCTGCGCGCCCTGCACGGCCAAGCCAGTCGAGGGCGCCGACCCGCGCAGTGGACGCTGGCAGGGGCTGTCCAAGACCGAATGCGGGCTGCACGCGTCGTGACGACCCTGGTGCTGGCCGCGCATGGCAGCGCCGATCCACGATCGGCGGCCAATGCCCGCGCCGTGGCCAATCGAATTCGCTTCATGCGGCCCGGCCTCCGCGTGCGTGTCGCGTTCTGCGACCTGAACACGCCACGCCTGGTTGATGTCGTCACGCCGGACGCGGTGGTCACCCCGTTCCTGCTGGCAGACGCCTACCACGCCCGCATCGACATCCCCCGCCAGATCGGGAGCTGCGGTGCCACTGCGCGACAGGCCGACGTACTCGGCGAGGACGACCGGCTGGTAGCCGTGCTGCACGAGCGGCTGGCCGACCTGGGAGTCAGCCCGCACGCCCCGCAACTGGGTGTGCTGGTGGTGGCAATCGGCTCGACGCACGCTGCGGCCAATGCACGCACCGCCCAGGTCGCCGACAAGCTCATCGAGGGCACTCAGTGGGCCTGTGCGACAACCGCGTTCGCCACCGGCTCCGGACCGTCTCTGGCGGAGGCCGCAATCGAGTTACGCCGTCGCGGCGCCCGTCACCTGGTCATTGCACCGTGGTTCCTGGCGCCCGGACGGCTGACCGATCGGGTCGCGACATTTGCTGCGGCCGAAGGCATTCCGATGGCAGCATCGCTCGGTGCACACCGACTGGTGGCCGAAACGGTACTGGACCGCTTCGCCGCAGCGGTGGCCGTGCCTATCGCGGCTTGACTACGCCACACCGGCGCCCGAGTTCGAACTGCATTGAAGGAGCCCCCTCCCGAGGGCTACGGTGTCCTTCACTATGACTTCGCCAGAGGCAACGGATCCCGAAGAAGCCGGCCCGGCCGGCGCTGGTCGCCCGGTCAGCAGGTGGGCGATTGCGGCGTTCCTGCTCGGTGTGGTGAGCCTGGTGCCGCTGAGCGTGATCGCCGGAATCGTCGCGTTGGTCAAAGCCAGGCAC
>NZ_JBAPRN010000630.1:0-11040 GCF_049281135.1 Mycobacterium sp.
GTGGTGGTCTACGCGCACTGCGGCGAGGTCCGCGTCGTGCCGATCGAGGTGGAGAACGACACCCGACGTGAGCGGGAAAACGTCAACGTGGAGATCAGCAACGTCCGTTCTGCGCGGGGCCGTGAGCTACCGTGGGAAGTGGCAATCAACCCGTCCGGGACGTTGACCCTGCCACCCTGCAGCCGGACAAAGCTCGAGCTGCTGGTTCGCGTGGTATGCGGTGACCAGGACGCCAAGGCGAACGCGGGCCGAACCAAATCCGAGGCAACGGCCGTTGCAATCGAGCGCGGGCAATTCGGTGACGTCGACGAATGCGAGGTCGGCTACGTCACGATTCGGTTGGATGGCTGTACGGTGTGCCCGATCGTGGTCGCCATCGCCGTGCTGCCCACCAGATGTGACAGCTACCGGGTCGACTGCTCGTGTTCGTGCTGCTGCGGGTGCTGATGCCGGCCGACGCGATATGACGACCCACCAGCCAGAATCCGAGTGGATTCAGCGGATGCAGTCGATAGCCACCGAGGCGATAGAACGTGCGGGCGAATCCACTGCCGGTTTTCAGCAGCTGCTGATGACGGTCGCGGCGCCGGAGGTGTCCGGCGCCCGCATCGCGGACGAGCTAACGCGTTTCACGCAGCGGCAGGCCGTCGACGCGTACCAGGGAATTGCCCAAGTCAACGCCCGGGCTATGTCGAGGCTCATTGAGCTCGTGTCGAGGTATCAAGCCGATTACGCTCGCGGCCTTATTTCGGCGGGCAAGATGGCGGCCGCGGGCCCGCCCCCATCCCCGCCCCAACCACCCCTGCGGAGCGACGCCACCGAGTGGTTGTTCTGGTATCAGCGTTTCAGCGCCTGGATCACCGACCAGCAGGTGTGGAGCTCTCGTTTGTATGGAGCGCTGGTGGACGAGGCCGCCTCGGGCGGCGTTGGCGAGGATGCGGTTCGATCGCACGGCATGACATTCGTACGCGACCGCTTGCCCGGGTACATGGCCGAGGTCGCCGAGGCTAGCCTCGACTCCTTCTGCGATTTGCTGGCGGTAACCGACGAATCGGTTCGCGGCCTTACCGACGCTGTCCAGGGGGCGCCGGCGACGAACGAAATCAATCTCGATGTCGACGGCACTGCGGGTTCAACCGTCGGCGCTCGCCTTCTCATCGAGAACAATCATTCAGAACCGGCCGCAATCAAATGCGCGGCAACGCCGGCTGATGGCTTCACTTTGGTCGTGACACCCACCGATGCGCAGCTAGCGCCGGGAGAGTCGCAGAAGGTCGAGGTCTATGTGACCCTGCCCGAGAGAGCGCCAGATGAATCCGTCGCGGCCGGCTACGTCACGATCACCGGTCACGACGACGTCGATCTGAACGTGCATGTGATGGCCCATGTGGTCATGCCGCAGCCGGGTTTGGTGAAAGTGCGCGTTCTGGAAACCGACGCCGAGACGGAAGAGTAGCCGACGCATCGTTGGTGTCGCTGTATCCGAGGCTGGGCAGCGCGCCCACTAGCAGCCATATCCACCGGCGGACGATAACTGCCCGGGACGATGTCGGCGCGACTTTGATGTGCACCTTGAGTTGCGCATTCGACACGGCCGAGTTTCCGACATTGGTGGTGTATCAACCAGGTCGCGAGACAACCGTCAGCTATCTTGTGAAACCACACACTGCCGGAGCGCGCCTGTCGGTCGCACTGCGACCAGTGAGGTGTAGGTGGCATTGTCGTCAATGGTGTGCTGCGTACCGGCGGCGGCGAATCAACGGAGGTGCCCGATGTCCCAATCCGACCTGGTGCTGTACAGCATCGACAACCACGTCGCGCTGATCACCGTCAACGATCCCGAACGACGCAACGCCGTTACCGGTGAGATGTCGAAACAGCTGCGCGCCGCGGTGGAACGGACCGAGGCCGACCCCGGGGTGCACGCCGTTGTCGTCACCGGTGCCGGTAAAGCGTTCTGCGCCGGCGCGGATCTCAGCGCGCTGGGCAGTGCCGCCGAGGAGGGACTGGTGCAGCTCTACGACGGATTCATGGCCGTCGGCAAGTGCGCGCTGCCCACGATCGCAGCCGTCAACGGCCCCGCGGTCGGCGCAGGCCTGAACTTGGCGTTGGCCGCCGATGTGCGCATAGTCGGTCCAAACGCGTTGTTCGACAGCCGTTTTCAGAAGTTGGGGATTCACCCCGGTGGCGGCGCGACGTGGATGCTGCAGCGCGCAGTTGGACCGCAGGTGGCCCGTGCGGCCTTGCTGTTCGGTATGCGCTTCGACGCCGAATCCGCTGTGCGACATGGCTTGGCGCTCAGCGTCGCCGACGATCCGGTTGCCGCCGCGTTGGAACTGGCGGCCGGTCCGGCGGCCGCGCCGCGCGACGTCGTGCTGGCGACCAAAGCCACCATGCGCGCTACGGCCAGCCCCGGATCGCTCGACGTCGACCTGCACGAGCTGGCCAAAAACACCGAACTCGGGCCGCAGGCCACCTCGATTCAGTCACCGGAGTTCGCCGCCCGATTGGCCTCGGCCCAACGCAAGTAACGATCGCTACGGATCGAGCAGCGCCGGGCTGCTACGAGCCAGGCTCGCCGGCCAGATGCACAATCCGCTCGGCTCGCCGCAGGACTGGCGCATCTACCATCTTGCCCTCAAATGCGAAGACGCCGCGTTCATCGGCGGCCGCGGCCAGAACGGCTCGCGCCCAATGCACCTCGGCGACGGACGGCGCGTAACCGGCCCGGATCACCGTCACCTGGCTGGGGTGGATAGCAACCTTCGCATCAAAGCCCACGGCCACGGCGTCGTCGACCTCGGCACGCAGCCCATCGAGATTTTTGATGTCGAGGTAGACCGAGTCCAGAGCAAGGCGGCCGTATGCCTTCGCCGCCAACAACGACTGCGAACGAACATGGCGGGCAACTTCGCGGTAGCTGCCGTCCGGGTACCGGTTGGCCGTGCCGCCCAGAACGGCGAACAAGTCCTCAGCACCCCACATCACAGCAATCGCATTGCCCACCTGGACGGTCTCGGTGACGGCCAGGGCACCCAACGGTGATTCCACGAGCACAATCACATTCAGCGGAGCAAGGGCGCTAACGTGTTCGACCGCTTCGCATTTCGGCAGCATGACGGTGTCGTAGGGAGTCTGCATCAGAGCTTGCAGATCAAGCTCCTGATCGGCGGTGCCGAACTGATTGACGCGCACCACGGTGCGGGCCGGATCGAGTTGGACGTCGACCAGCGCCGTGCGCGCGGCGGGCCGATCGGCGGCCGCACAGCCGTCCTCGAGGTCGAGGATCACGATATCGGCTGCGGCTGCTGCTTTTTGGTAACGCTCTGGGCGGTCCGCTGGGCAGAACAGCCACGCCGGTCCTGGATTCTGCAGACCCATCAGTCGCTTGCCTCAGCCGGTCGCATCCGCACCATGGTCTTACGGTTCGCGGTGGCGACCACGTCGCCGTGCTGGTTGCGACCAGTGTGCGCGAACGTCACGATGCCCTCTCCGGGGCGGCTCTTCGATGCCCGCTTCTCGACGATGACGGTCTCGGCGTACAAGGTGTCGCCGTGGAAAAGCGGTTTGGGGAAAGCGATTTCGGAGAAACCGAGGTTGCCGACAATGGTGCCTTGAGTCAGCTGAGCGACCGACAACCCGACCAGGGTCGACAAGGTGAACATCGAGTTCACCAGCCGCTGGTTGAACGGCGGCAGCGCGTCGGAGAATGCGGCATCCAGGTGCAACGCCTGTGTGTTCATCGTCAACGTCGTGAACAACACATTGTCGGCTTCGGTGATGGTCCGCCCCGGACGATGCAGGTATCGCACGCCGGTTTCGAATTCTTCGAACCACAGTCCGCGCTGAACGACCTCGCGTAGCGGCTGCTCACCGTTCGTCACAGGCTCACCGTTCGTCTCGTTCCCGTCGCTCGCTGCCGCTCGTTCCGCTCACTCGAGTTCACAGGCCCACCTCGCGGGCGATCAGCATCAGCTGCACTTCCGTGGTCCCCTCACCGATCTCGAGAATCTTGCTGTCCCGGTAATGCCGGGCCACAGTGAATTCATTCATAAACCCGTAGCCGCCGTGAATCTGGGTGGCGTCTCGGGCGTTGTCCATGGCCGCCTCGCTGGCGACCAGCTTGGCGATCGCGGCCTGCTTCTTGAACGGCTTACCGGCCAGCATCAGCGCCGCGGCGTCGTAGTAGGCGGTGCGGGCGGTGTGGGCGCGGGCTTCCATGCGCGCAATGGTGAACGCGATGGACTGGTACCGGCCGATCGCCTGCCCGAATGCCTCGCGCTCCCGCGCGTACTTGACACTCTCGTCAACACATCCCTGCGCGGCGCCGGTGGACAGCGCCGCGATCGCGATGCGGCCCTCGTCGAGGATGCGCAGGAAGTTGGCATAACCGCGGCCGCGTTCACCGAGCAGATTCTCTTCGGGTACCCGCACGTCGTCGAAGCTCAGCGGATGGGTGTCGGAGGCGTTCCAGCCAACCTTGTTGTAGGCGGGTTCCGCGGTGAATCCCGGCGCCGGCACCGGAACCAGGATCGACGAGATCTCTTTCTTACCGTCGCGCTCGCCGGTCACGGCCGTGACGGTGACCAGCTTGGTGATCTCGGTGCCGGAGTTGGTGATGAACTGCTTGGAGCCGTTGATCACCCATTGGCCGTCGTCGAGTTGTGCGCTGGTCTTGGTCGCGCCGGCATCGGTGCCGCCGCCCGGTTCGGTCAGACCGAACGCGCCTAGCGCACGACCACTGGCCAACTGCGGCAACCATTCCCGCTTCTGCTCATCGGTGCCGAACCGGTAGACGGGCATGGCGCCCAGCGAGACGCCGGCCTCCAGCGTGATCGCCACGCTCTGGTCGACCTTGCCCAGCTCCTCCAGCGCCAGGCACAGGGCGAAGTAGTCGCCGCCCATGCCGCCCCACTCCTCGGGGAACGGCAGACCGAACAGGCCCATGTCGGCCATGCCGGCCACCACTTCGTACGGGAAGGAGTGCTCGGCGTCATGCTTTGCGGCTACCGGGGCGACAACGCTCTGGGCGAAGTCGCGGACCGTCTTGGCCAACTGTTGGTATTCGTCCGGAAGTGTCCCGGTCGACAAGAAATCACTCATTATCCTTCGATTCTGCAGTTGTTCTCGCGGCAATCCGGGCCAGCGGCTGACC
This sequence comes from Mycobacterium sp., assembly GCF_049281135.1. Classification (GTDB taxonomy): domain Bacteria; phylum Actinomycetota; class Actinomycetes; order Mycobacteriales; family Mycobacteriaceae; genus Mycobacterium. The sequence continues at coordinate 5,156 of NZ_JBAPRN010000630.1, forward strand.
CACCTTGACTTGGTCACCCACAGCGACGAGGAGCTCGACCACGCCCTCGACGGGTGCCGTCATCGCGTGTTCCATCTTCATCGCTTCGACCGTGACGACAACCGCGCCCGCCTCGACCTCAGCGCCATCGGTGACGCTGACCGCGACAACCGCGCCGGGCATGGGGCTGGTCAATTCGGCGTCGCCGCTGTGCTCCTCGTCCTCACGCACCGGCGCTTCGCGCACCTCGTCGAGCACCGCGAAGATGCCGTCGCCGGCCAGCCAGATTTTGCTGTCCGCCGCGGCGACCGTGTACCCCGCGCGTAGCCCGTCGATAGTCACTATCAGCTGGTCGCCCGTCAAAGCGGCCTGCAGCGAGCGGGATTCCCCGTCTTCGACGCGAACTTCGGCAGCGTCCGGCGCACCGGAGATGTGAACGTGGTCGGTGCGTTCCCCGGCCCTTAGCCGAATGCTGACCGGCGCTCGGCACCCGACTCGCCACCCGGTCGGCACCTCCCACAGGTCGGCACCCGGCCCTGGGAAGGATCGCAACCAGCGGAAAGCTGCCGCGGCGATGAACTGGTCGTCGGCGGGCGCTGCCGCGACAAAATCGCCGGCGCGACGGTCCAATAGTCCGGTGTCGAGCCGGCCGGCGACGACATCGGGATCGGCCAGCAAAAACCGGGCGAACTCGATATTGGTGACCACACCGAGCACCGCGGTGTCGGCCAATGCACGATCCAGGGTTCGCAGCGCGGCGGCCCGATCCGGGCCATGCGCAATGACTTTGGCCAGCATCGGGTCGTAGTCGCTGCCGACGACCATCCCCGCCGACAAGCCCGAGTCAATCCGCACGCCCGCCGCATCGGGTTCCACCACTGCCAGCACATCGCCACCGGTAGGCAGGAAGCCCTGCGCTGGATCCTCGGCGTAGATCCGCGCTTCGATCGCGTGGCCCTGCAAGGCAATATCAGCCTGACTCACGGTCAGCTTCTCGCCCGCCGCGATCCGGACCTGCCACTCGGCCAGATCCCATCCGGTGACCAGCTCAGTGACCGGGTGCTCGACCTGTAGGCGGGTGTTCATCTCCATGAAGAAGAACTCGTCGGGCCGGTCGGCCGAGACGATGAACTCCACCGTGCCCGCGCCGGTGTAGTCGACGCTGCGGGCGGTATCGCATGCGGCGGCGCCGATTCGGGCCCGCGTTTCGGCATCCAGCAGCGGTGACGGCGCCTCCTCGATGACCTTCTGATGGCGGCGCTGCAGGCTGCACTCCCGCTCGCCGAAGTGCACGACGTTGCCGTACGCATCGGCCAAGACCTGAACCTCGATGTGTCTGGGGCGCAGCACAAATCGCTCCAGGAACAGAGTGTCGTCGCCGAAGGCGGCGGACGATTCGCGACGGGCGCTGACCAGCGCGGCGGCCAGGTCACCCGACTGCTCGACCATGCGCATACCCTTGCCACCGCCACCGGCGGACGGCTTGACGAGAACCGGATAGCCGATCTCATCGGCGGCCGCGATCAGCTCCTGGTCGCTCAGGCCAGGCCGCGCGATCCCGGGAACCACCGGCACCCCGAAGGCTGACACGGTGCCCTTAGCCGCGATCTTGTCGCCCATGGTCTGGATGGCGCCCACCGGCGGCCCGATGAACGTCACTCCCGCCGCAGCCAGGGCGGCCGCGAAATCGGCGTTCTCCGAGAGGAACCCGTAGCCAGGGTGAACAGCCTCAGCTCCGGTGCGCACAGCCGCGTCGACGATAGCGGCGATGCTCAGGTAACTGTCGCGTGCGGGCGCCGGGCCGATCGCGACCGCGACGTCCGCCGACGCGACGTGAAGCGCGTTGGCGTCGGCGTCGCTGTACACCGCGACCGACCGGATGCCCATCGCCTTGAGTGTGCGAATGACCCGGACGGCGATCTCGCCCCGGTTGGCTACCAGAACCGTGTTGAAACCCATCGCGCTCACATCCGGAAGACGCCGTAGGACACCGGGTCGACCGGCGCGGTGGATGTCACCGAAAGTGCAAGACCGACAACAGTTCTGGTATCGGCGGGATCGATGACGCCGTCATCCCAGAGCCGCGCCGTCGAATAGTACGGGTTGCCCTGATGTTCGTACTGCGCGCGGATCGGCGCCTTCAATGCTTCTTCCTCCTCGGCGGTCAGCTCTCCGCGCACCGCCGCCAGCACCGACGCGGCTTGCTCGCCGCCCATCACCGAAATCCGCGCGTTCGGCCACATCCAGAGGAAGCGCGGCGAATACGCCCGCCCGCACATCGAATAGTTACCCGCGCCGTAGGACCCGCCGATCACGACGGTCAGCTTGGGCACTCGCGCGCAGGCCACCGCGGTCACCATCTTGGCCCCGTGTTTGGCGATGCCGCCGGCCTCGTAGTCGCGGCCCACCATGAACCCCGAGATGTTCTGCAGGAACAGCAGCGGCACCATCCGCTTGTCGCAGAGCTCGATGAAATGCGCACCCTTGACCGCGGATTCGGAGAACAGCACCCCGTTGTTGGCGACGATGCCGACCGGATGGCCGTGGATGTGAGCGAACCCGGTGACCAGCGTGCTGCCGTATTCGGCTTTGAATTCGCCGAATTCGCCGCCGTCAACCAGCCGCGTGATGACATTGCGCACGTCATAGGGAATCCGCGGGTCGATCGGAACTACGTCGTAGAGCTCAGATTGATCGGCAATCGGATCAACCGTGGGCGACACGTCCCAGATCCGAGGCTCGCGCGGCCCCAGCGTCGAGACGATGCGCCGGAGGATGCGCAGTGCGTCGCGGTCGTCGTAAGCGAGGTGATCGGTGACACCGGAGATCTTCGAATGCAGCTCTCCGCCACCAAGATCCTCGGCCGATACGACTTCCCCGGTGGCCGCCTTCACCAGCGGCGGTCCGCCGAGAAAGATAGTGCCCTGATTGCGAACGATCACTGCCTCGTCGCTCATGGCAGGAACGTAGGCACCGCCGGCCGTGCACGATCCCAACACCGCTGCAATCTGCGGGATGCCCTGCGCGCTGAGATTGGCCTGGTTGTAGAAGATCCGGCCGAAGTGATCACGGTCGGGAAAGACCTCGTCTTGGCGGGGCAGGAAGGCGCCACCGGAGTCGACCAGATAGATACAGGGCAGCCGGTTCTGGCTCGCGATCTCCTGAGCGCGCAGGTGCTTTTTGACGGTAATCGGGTAGTACGTGCCGCCTTTGACCGTCGCATCGTTGGCCACGATCATGCATTCGCGGCCCGAGATCCTGCCGATGCCGGTGATGATGCCGGCCCCCGGGCATTCGTCGTCGTACATCCCGTCGGCCGCGAGCGGGGCGACTTCGAGCAACGGGCTACCGGGGTCGAGCAGTCCGTCGACGCGATCCCGGGGTAGCAGTTTGCCTCGGTCGACATGGCGGGCCCGGGAACGTTCCGAACCACCCAGCGCGGCTGTGGCCAGCTTGTCGCGCAACTGTGCGACGAGCGCGGTGTGCGCGTCGCGGTTTTCCGCCGGAGAGGTCATTGGTTGCAGGCCAGTTTCGGTTAATGGTCACTAACTCGTGCTATGTTAGTGGTGATTAACCGAAGTGTCTAGGGAGGCAGGATGGCAGCGTCCGCTCCGGTCGAGCGTAATGACGACATACCGGCACCGAACCCCCGCAGCCGACGCAAATCGGACCGCCGCCTGCAACTGCTTGCCGCGGCGGAGCGGTTGTTCGCCGAGCGCGGGTTTCTGGCGGTGCGGCTTGAAGACATCGGCGCCGCGGCGGGAGTCAGCGGCCCGGCGATCTATCGGCATTTTCCCAACAAGGAGTCGCTGCTCGTTGAGCTGCTGGTGGGCATCAGCACTCGCCTACTCGATGGCGCCCGCGGGGTCCGATCCCGTCAGACCGATGCCGCCGCGGCGCTGAACGGCTTGATCGACTTTCACCTCGACTTCGCGCTGGGTGAGCCCGACCTCATTCGGATTCAGGATCGCGATCTCGCCTATCTGCCGGCCGCCGCCGAACGCCAGGTGCGCCGCGCCCAGCGCCAGTACGTCGAGGTATGGGTGGGCGTGCTGCGCCAACTCGACCCCGGACTTGCCGAAACCGACGCCCGGCTGATGGCGCACGCCGCGTTCGGTTTGCTCAACTCGACGCCGCACAGTCTGAAGCCGGCCGACGGCAAAGCTGCACGCGCGGCGCGGTCACGTGCGGTGATGCGGGAGATGACGGTCGCCGCCCTGACCGTCGACGTCGCGCCGGAATGACGAGCATTACCACTGTTCACCGGACATTTCGGCGCCGACGGTTGTGCTGCAGGTACCCTGCAGAAATGAGGTGGGCATGAGCGATCGACGTCATCCCGATCGCACCCGTTCAGCCCAAGAGCGGACCGAACAACCGCAAAGACTGCGTCAGCCAGACTCGTCGTACACCGACCCGGCTTACAGCGGTCACTCGTTCTATCCGCCCCCTTACTACGGCTCGCCGCCCGACCCGAACTCCACGCACCCCACCGAGAGGCTGCCTCAGTACTGGCTGCAGGGTCAGCCTCCGCCCGACCGGTCGCCGCAGGAACCCGAGCCCGGGCGACCTAAAGCACCGCGCTGGCTCTGGATCGCCGCCGCCGCGGCGGTTGTTCTGGTTACCGCATTGGTCATCGCCCTGGTGATCGCCAACGGCACCGCCAGAAGGCAAACGGCGGTACCCGCACTGCCCGAGACGCCGAGCTCGCACCCTGCGCCGAAGGCATCGCCACCACCGTCGGCCAGCGCACCCGAACCGGCCACCACTGAGCCCAGCCAGCCGGCTGATCCCAGCGCGATGCAGACCGTGGTGTACAACGTCAGCGGCGACGGCCGCGCGATCAGCATCACCTACGTCGACAACGATGGGATGATGCAGACCGAGTTCAACGTCGGGTTGCCGTGGACCAAGGAAGTAACCCTGCCCGAGTCCGGCAGCAAGACGCCGAACGTCACCATCGTGAACATCGGACACGACGTCACGTGCACGGTGACCGTGGACGGAGTCGAGATCAACCAGCGCAGCGGCGTTGGCCTGACGATCTGCAACGGGTCGGGCTAGTCCCGTTCAGTCACGCTCAGTGGCCGGAATCCGGTGCGGGGCGCGCACAATCAGCAAGATCAGCAACCCAACCACCATCACCAGGCACAGGCCGCCCATGCCGGCCCGGACCGCCCCAAAAACGTCGACGAACACCGAAAACAGCCATGGCGCCACGAACGACACCGCACGCCCGGTCATCGTGTAGAGGCCGAAGGCGACGCCTTCTTTTCCTGCGCTGGACATCCTCAGCAGCAGGGTCCGCGCCGATGCCTGCGCTGGGCCGATGAACAGACACAGCAGCAGCCCGGTGATCCAGAACGCGCGAGGCCCCGACAACGCCATCATGGCCAACCCGGCCGCGATGATGCTGGCCAGTGATCCGATGATGATTGGCTTGGATCCGACCCAGTCATCCAGAAAACCGCCGAAGACGGCCCCTACCGCCGCCACCACACTGGCGGCCACGCCGAAAATCAGCACATCGGCCGGCGAGATCCCGTACGCGTTGACGCCGAGCACGCCGCCGAAGGTGAAGACGCCGGCCAGTCCGTCGCGAAAGACCGCACTGGCGACCAGGTAGTACACCAGGTTTCGGTCACGGTGCCACTCGGTGACCAGGTCCTGCCACAGCTTGCGGTAGCTGCCGAACACACCGCGCACGGGGCTGAAAACGTCAGTCGGCGAAGGCAGCCGATGCGCGGTCAGCAGCAACGGCAGCGCGAACACCGCGAACCAGCCGGCCGCCAGCAGCATCGCAACCCGGACGTTCGTGCCGTCGCTGACGGGCAGGTGCAGAAACCCGCGGGTGTCGCCATTACCGACGATGCAGCCGAAGTAGGTGGTCAGCAACAGCCCAACGC